>CADBTV010000027.1 GCA_902797655.1 uncultured Ruminococcus sp. | reverse complement strand
GGCAAGAGCGATAATGCTAAAAGCAAGCAAGCAAGCAAGCAAGCAAGCAAGCAAGCAAGCAAGCAAGCAAGCAAGCAAGCAAGCAAGCAAGCGCTGACTGCGCTTGCTTTCGCGCGCCCTTTTTACGGCAAATTTAATCTTATTAATTGACACAGACGCAGTGTATCACCGCGCCTGTGTTTTTGTTTATTTGTTTGATTTCGCGAGGAATCAATGCCTGATACAATCCGTATGTGGTCAGCAGGCAGACCAAAATAAGCAAGGTTAAATAAAACAATTGAGAATTGAGAATAAGAATTATAGTGAATAGAGAATAAGGAATAGTGAATATGGTCGGGCAGACGGTGCAAAGTAAATTTCTCGTCCCCTTGATAAAGGGGGAAGAAATCAGCTTGCCGATTTCAAAAGTAAATTTCTTGTCCCCCTTGATAAAGGGGGAAGAAATCAGCTTGCTGATTTCAGGGGGATATTTTGTAATCCGGAAACCTTTTTCAATTTATTTAAAGGAGGAAAATTTATGACCAAAATAATTAAAAAACCGCTCAGCATATTGCTGGCGGCGCTGATGATCGTCAGTCTGTTCGCGGCTGTACCGATGACAGTAAACGCAGCGCCTCCCGGCGAATCCGGATCTGGAGAAATCGGAACCGAAATCGGATCCGGTACTGTCATCACTCCCACGACAGCCGGCGATGATTATCTGACCTTCACGGCAGAAGAAGCCGGATCTTCGGTTACGCTGAATGTTTCTTCCGGCAGTAATTTGCAGTATAATAAAAACAACTCAGGTTGGCAGAGTTATACTGCAGGTACGCCGATTGGGCTCGAAAACGAGGGCGATTATGTTCGTTTTCGCGGAAAAGATACTACATTTGGTTATTCCAAGAACGTTTCGATTGGCGGAAAAGTAGCGTGCAGCGGTAACGTTATGTCGCTGAGGCTCGACGATTACGGCGAGGATCAAGGCTTGTCCGAAAGATGCTTTAATTATATGTTTAAGAACTGCACCGGATTAACAGCGGCACCGAAACTGCCTGAAACAATTCTGGCGAATAACTGTTACGATCGCATGTTTATTGGCTGTACGAACCTAACCGCAGCTCCCGAGCTTCCGGCGACATCGCTGGCGAGATACTGCTACAGCAATATGTTTTCCGGCTGTGAGAGCCTTACCACAGCTCCCGAGCTTCCGGCGACATCGCTGGCGTCTAACTGCTACAGCTATATGTTTAATGACTGTAGGAGCCTTACCACAGCTCCCGAGCTTCCGGCGACAGAGCTGGCGGATTACTGCTACATGAGTATGTTTAATGGCTGTGAGAGGCTGACCACAGCTCCCGAGCTTCCGGCGACAATGCTGGCGAACAACTGCTACAACAATATGTTTAATGGCTGTACGAGCCTGACCACAGCTCCCGAGCTTCCCGCGACATCGCTGGCGTATAACTGCTACTACAATATGTTTTATGGCTGTGAGAGGCTGACCGCAGCTCCCGATCTTTGGGCGACAACGCTGGCGCCTTACTGCTACAAATCTATGTTTTCTGGCTGTACGAGCCTGACCACAGCTCCCGAGCTTCCGGCGACATCGCTGGCGTATAGCTGTTACGACAGTATGTTTTATGGCTGTACGAGCCTTACCACAGCTCCCGAGCTTCCGGCGACAGAGCTGGTGTCTTACTGCTACAAATCTATGTTTGATGGTTGTTCAAGCATAAAGCTGTCAGAAACGAAGACTGCTGAATACAGGATTCCGTACATAGTGTCTTCCGATGGAAACGGAACAGCAGATTCATATGCTCCTTATATGTTCTATGGAACCGGCGGATCATTTACAGGCACACCCGAACTCAACAAAACTTATTATATGTATAGAAATTACGACTACACCACGACAGACGGCGAGGGTTTCTTCTTCGACGACGCTGTCGAGGTTGGTTTGGACGACGCTCTCGCCGAGAAGAACAACTACACCTCGCTCTGCAACTTTAAGCTCCTCGGCGTTCAGAAGAAGGTCGAATCTGACGAGCTTGACTCAGAAAGCAAAACCGACGTTCGTTTTGTATCGGTTGTCAACACCGACATCCTCAGGGACGCCGATGAATACGGCTACATTTTCGCTAAAGCAGATAACAAGGAGCAGGCAAGAGATAACGTTGATGAGATTGTTGTGACCAACGAGAATGTTCTTGTAAAAAAATGCACAGAATCAAGCAACACAATCAGCGGAGAATACGGCAAATATGATGCTAATACTGATTACAAGTACGTTACAGCTTCGGTCAACGGTATCGGCGATGATACAGTAGCCGCCCGCTTCTACATTAAGAAGGGCGACAACTACTACTATGCTGACTATACAAATAAGGATAATGAGACCTACACGGTTTGCGCGACAGCGTTCAGCGATTTAGGTTAAGGAGGTAATTGATATGAAAATAAAATACAACACTCCTGAAATCAAGGTTGAGGAACTCGTAAGGGCAGACGTGCTCTGCGTATCCGCCGGAGAGCAATCTGCTGTTCCGTCACCGGACAACGCCGGAGTAACTCAAGGCCAGTGGAACGGTCTTTCAAGCTTCCTTTAATTACTGAGCTAATAAAAAACAATGCCGCCGCCCGATAACTCGGACGGCGGCGCTTTTGCATTTATACAAACACTGATTAATCAGGGCGCGTAAATTGCGCCGGTAGATTTTTCGTCAGTTTGGATAAATAATCGCTTTGTATACTTGATGTATGGGCGTCGATTTTTTGTAAAATCAGCGGAAAAGATACCGGCAAGTTACGTACCCGTTCGTTAGGCGTGAATTATTCTGTGATTACTAATTTGTATTCAGTTACAAAAATGTATCCAAAATACGGCTTATAATTCCTTTATAGCTTTATAAAAAGACTGTGTTAGAGTACAATATATAAGAATATAATTATAAAATGGAGTGGAATGTTATGAAACCTAAATATAAGAGAATCTTGCTAAAGCTTTCCGGTGAATCACTCGCCGGCGATAAAAAGCAGGGAATTGATTTTGACACAGTCGCTAAGATTTGCAAGCCTATTAAACGTCTTAACGACGAGGGCGCTGAGATCGCAATTGTAGTAGGCGGCGGAAACTTTTGGAGAGGCAGAAGCTCGGGCTCTATGGACAGAACCAGAGCCGATCATATCGGTATGCTTGCAACAACAATCAACGCTTTGGGAGTTGCCGATTCGCTCGAAGCTCAGGGAGTTGACGTCAGAGTCCAGACAGCTATCTCAATGCGTCAGGTTGCAGAGCCGTATATCAGAGGGAAGGCTATCCGTCATCTTGAAAAGGGCAGAGTTGTTGTATTCGGCTGCGGAACAGGTAATCCGTTTTTCAGCACCGACACTGCCGCTGCGCTGAGAGCTGCCGAGATTGAAGCCGACATCGTGATGAAGGCTACAATGGTTGACGGCGTTTATGACTGCGACCCTAAAACAAATCCCAACGCTAAAAAGTACGACAAGGTTTCTTTTTACGATGTTCTCAACAAGGACCTTGGGGTTATGGACAGCACAGCCGCTTCACTTTTAAAGGACAATGACATCTCAATCCTCGTGTTCAGCATTGAGGAGCCTGAGAATATTTACAAAGCAGTTATGGGCGAGACAATCGGAACTCTCGTCGAATAAAGATTTAGGAGGATTACTATGAAAGAGGTACTTAACCGCGCAGAAGAAAGAATGCAGAGAAGAATCAACCATCTTAACGATGAGTACAAATCAATCAGAGCAGGCAGAGCTAATCCGTCAATCCTCGACAAGGTCAAGGTTGACTACTACGGAACCCCTACTCCGATTAATCAGGTAGCTAATGTATCTGTTCCCGAAGCAAGAACAATTACAATTCAGCCCTGGGACGCGTCTATTCTTAACGCTATCAATAAGGCTATCCAGACTTCCGACATCGGCATCAACCCTCAGAACGACGGCAAGATTATTCGTCTGAATTTCCCGCCGCTCACTGAGGACAGACGTAAGGAAATCGTAAAGGACGTAGCAAAAATCGCCGAGGGCACTAAGGTTCAGATTCGTAACGTAAGACGTGACGCTATGGACGACCTGAAAAAGCTCAAGAAGGACGGCGAGCTCACAGAGGACGACCTCAAAGACGCTGAGAAGAAAGCTCAGAAGCTTACCGACAAATTCATAAAGATGACTGAGGATATTCAGTCCGAAAAGCAGAAAGAGATTATGGCGATCTGATATGGCTCTTTTTAAAAAGAAACAATCTATTTCCGACGAGCTTGTACTTCCTGAGCACATCGGGATAATTATGGACGGCAATGGTCGCTGGGCAAAAAAGCGTCATTTGCCTCGCTCAGCCGGACATAACGCCGGAGGCAAAACTTTTAGGAAAATATCGCGTTATTGCAGTGACATCGGTATTAAATACCTTACTGTCTATGCTTTTTCCACCGAAAACTGGCGACGTCCTCAGGAGGAAATTGACGCCTTGATGAAGCTTTTTAAGGATTACCTTGAGGAAGCGGTCAAGGATTTCAAGGACGACAGTATTGTCGTGCGCTTTATTGGCGACAAAACTCCGTTTAGCGACGAGCTCAAAGCCCTTATGAAGGAAAATGAGGAGGGCTCGGCTGACAGAGATGGTATGGTGCTCAATATCGCTATGAATTACGGCAGCCGCGACGAGCTTGTCAGAGCTGTAAAAAACATCTCTGCCGGTGTTAAAAACGGAGAGATAGACATAGATTTAATAGACGAAAATACAATCTCAGACAATTTATATACAGCAGGACAACCCGACCCTGATTTAATCATCAGACCATCGGGAGAGTACAGAATATCTAACTTTATGCTTTGGCAGTCCGCGTATACTGAATTTGTAATTATGAACAAGCTGTGGCCTGATTTTACCGAGAGCGACCTCGATGAGGCTATCAGAATTTTTAATCAAAGAAATCGCCGCTTTGGCGGAGTATAAGGAAATAATATGGAATCAATGAAAGCCAGATTGCTAACCGCTGTCATCGGTATTCCCGCGGCTTTGGGCGTGCTGATACTCGGCGAGCATTTTAACTGGATTATGAATATCATCGTGGCGTTATTGTGCGCGATGATGATTTTCGAGCTTTTATCAGCTAAAAAACTTCATAATAACCCGTTTGTAATGGTTCCCTGCGCTGTGTACGCCTTGGCTCAACCTTTCCTGTTTATCTTCGGCTATGAGCTTATCGCGCTTTATGCCTTTGCCTTGGTAATGTTTTTTATACTGATAATTAACAGTACCAAGATAAGCTTCAGCGACGTATCTTTTTCGATACTTGGTACGATTCTTATATCGTGGGGAATGAACTCTATATTGCTCCTTCCGCCGATGTATTACAACCGAATCTCGTTGTTTTTTGTGCTTTGTCTCGGTGTTCCGTGGTGTGCTGACGCAGGAGCGTATTTTACCGGAGTTTTCTTTGGTAAGCATAAGCTTTGTCCGCGCGTAAGCCCAAACAAAACTGTTGAGGGCTTTATCGGAGGTATTCTCTTTGGAACCCTGGGCTCGGTTGCAATCGGCTTTGTGTACTCATTTGTATATACAAACGCTGAGTTCAACTATCTTGTATTGCTTTTAATCGGCGTGCTGGCGAGTGTGGTTTCTGTGCTTGGAGATTTGACCTTCTCGCTCATAAAGCGGTATTGCAATATTAAGGATTACGGCTCGATTTTTCCGGGTCACGGAGGGTTCCTTGACCGCTTCGACAGCGTAATAGTTTCGGCTCCGCTTGTTTTTTTCATAGGCTTATACATACCGATATTTATTATTTGATTGATTATGATAAAGAATATAAGTATTTTGGGTTCCACCGGTTCAATTGGAACTCAGGCGCTCGATGTGTGTGACAATCTGAGTCTGAATGTATCGGCGCTGACTGCAAACACTAATATAAACAAACTCGAAGAGCAGGTTCGCGTATACAAGCCTGCTCTTGCGGTCGTTTTTGACGAGAGTAAGTATTCTGAGTTTAAGAGTAATATCGCGGATACAGATACTAAAGTATCCTGCGGTATGGAAGGTTTGATCGAAGCCGCGACATTCAGCGAAGCGGATTTGGTGCTTAACTCGGTTGTAGGGATGGTAGGACTCAAGCCTACTATTGCCGCAGCAGAAGCAAGAAAGAATATTGCCCTCGCCAATAAAGAAACTCTCGTTGCCGGAGGCAGTCTTGTTATGAAGGCTGTCAGGGATAACGGAGTGAAGCTTTATCCGGTTGACAGCGAACACTCGGCTATTTTCCAGTGCTTGCAGGGCTGTCCCGAGGATAAAGCGCTAAAGAGACTTATACTCACAGCTTCGGGAGGTCCTTTCTTCGGTAAATCTACCGAGGAGCTTAAGAACGTAACTGTCGAGCAGGCGCTAAATCATCCGAACTGGGATATGGGCGCGAAAATCACCATTGACTCAGCTACTATGATGAATAAAGGACTGGAAATTATTGAGGCGTCATGGCTCTTTGATATGCCTGCTGATAAAATAGACGTTGTTGTTCACCGTGAAAGTGTCATTCATTCGATGATAGAATACGTAGATAATTCCGTGTTGGCTCAGCTTGGAGTCCCGGATATGCGGATTCCGATTCAGTACGCTATAACATATCCCAAGAGGTATGAATCTCCGGTCAGCCGGCTTTCCCTGACAGACTACGGTAAGCTCACTTTCTTTGAGCCTGACTACGAAACCTTCAAATGCCTCAGAGCCTGTAAGGAAGCTATCGCAAGAGGCGGACTTTACGCCGCCGCGGCTAACGGTGCCAACGAAGTTGCTAATAAGCTGTTTAGAGAGCGTAAGATTTCGTTCCTTGAAATCGGCGACCTTGTTGAAGCCGCGATGCTCCGGCAGGATAATATCGAGGCTGAGTGCGTAGAGGATGTACTCGAAGCTGACAGACGAGCCAGAGAGTTCGTTTTGAATAACAGATAATTACTGATAGGTGATGAATATATGCTTCACATTTTGGCTGTGATTGCTCTTATAATAATCGGAGTTCTTTTATTTGAGCTGATTATCTTCTTTCATGAAGGCGGTCATTTTTTAGCCGCAAAGAAAAGCGGCGTACAAGTCAATGAATTTGCGCTCGGAATGGGTCCAAAGCTCTTTAGCTTTAAAAAGGGAGAGACCACTTATTCTTTGAGATTATTCCCGATAGGCGGCTACTGCGCTATGGAGGGCGAGGATGAGGAAAGCGAGAATCCCAGAGCCTTTACTAACGCCAAGGTCTGGAAAAGAATGATAATCATTGTTGCCGGAGCGTTTATGAATATCGTACTCGGACTGATTATGATGTTCGTTATAGTTGTGCAAAATCCTTCCTATTCTTCCACGACAATTGATAGCTTTCCGCAAAACTCCTTTTCAGCCAACTGCGGTCTCCAAAAGGGAGATACTATAACAAAAATCAACGGCTACGCAATCTGGACAGCGCAGGATATGTCATTTGCTATCGCTACTTCCAAGTGCAAGGAAGTAAGCGGAGATATGACTGTAATTTATAAGCAGGACTGCGCGATTGAGCTGTGTAGGCTGTATCTCGAACTGCAGGACAGCAAGAAGTACGACGAGAAAAAGCTCGATGGCTTACTCAATATTCTTAACGAAGGCGTAGAAAAGATTAACAACTCAGAGTCCAAATCCGCGGCAAAGTCATTAATGGATGATTATTACGCAAAAATCGAAGCTGCGACTGGCGTGAAGGAATATAAAATACCCGATATTGAAGTCAAAAAAACTCGACAGAGGTACCAGACTAACGTTGAAGTGTTGCGCGACGGTAAGCCGGTAACACTCAAAAATGTACAGTTCTACACCTATCTTGAATCCAAGGATCAGGAGAAGCCTTCGGTTTCGATTGATTTTTACGTTAAGCCTATTGAGAAAAACTTCGGCACAGTTTTACAGCAGACAGGCGCCCAGACTGTAGCAGTCGCGAGAATGGTTTGGTCTTCTTTGATAGGTCTTGCTCAGGGAGCGTTTACGTTTAACGATATTTCGGGTCCTGTCGGAGCGGCTTCCGCTATAACTCAGGTTGCTTCCAAGGGTCTCGAGAACAGCTTTCTGGAAGCGTTCAACAATATTTTATATATGATGATGTTAATCTCCGTTAACCTCGGTGTTTTCAATATGCTTCCGTTCCCGGCGCTTGACGGCGGAAGGTTCCTCTTCCTCCTGATTGAAGCTGTTTTCAAAAAACCAATTCCGAGGAAGGTCGAACAGATTGTTAACGGAGCAGGACTTGCAATACTGCTTTTGTTTATGGCAGCAATTACAGTAAAAGATATTTGGGTACTTTTACCGTTCGGTAAGTAGAGGTATAGTTATGGGAAGTAAAATTCAGGTTCAGGCAGGAAATGTGAAAATCGGCGGCGGTGCAGAGGTTAGTATTCAGTCTATGCTCAACGTTCCTGCCGACAATATTGAGGACAGCGTAAAGCAGGCTGTCGCACTCGAAAAAGCCGGATGCGAGATTATCAGAGCCGCAATTCCAAACAAGGATGCTGTGCGGCTTATTCCGGCGTTAAAAGAAGCTGTTAGCGTTCCTATAGTCGCTGACATTCATTTTGATTACAAGCTCGCGCTTGAAGCGGTTGAAGCAGGAATAGATAAAATCCGAATTAACCCCGGCAACATAGGCTCCGACGACAGAGTGAAAGCTGTCGCCAACGCCTGTGCGAATAAAAATATCCCGATTCGTATCGGAGTGAACAGCGGTTCGCTGGAAAAAGAAATCCTCGCTAAGTACGGCTCTCCGACTCCCGAGGCTTTATGCGAGAGCGCGTTGTACCACGCTTCTCTGCTTGAAAGGTTCGATTTTAACAATATCGTTCTTTCGATGAAAAGCTCGACAGTTTCCACAATGGTGAAGGCGTACGAGCTTGCTTCCGAGAAATGCGATTATCCGCTTCATCTCGGAGTTACCGAGGCTGGTACAGAGCGTCTCGGTATTATAAAATCCTCAGCCGGAATCGGCTCGCTTTTGCTGCATGGTATCGGAGATACAATCAGAGTATCTCTCACAGCCGACCCTGTGAGAGAGGTCTACGCCGCAAAGGATATTCTTAAATCACTTGACATCCGCAGGGGAGGAGTTCAGTTTGTTTCCTGTCCAACCTGCGGCAGAACAAAGGTTGACTTGATTTCACTCGCTAATGAGGTCCAGGAACGCCTGCGTGATTGTGAGAAAGACATTAAGGTTGCTGTTATGGGCTGCGTTGTTAACGGCCCCGGAGAGGCAAGAGAAGCCGACTACGGAATTGCCGGCGGCGATGGTAACGGACTGGTGTTCAAAAAAGGAGAAATCCTCTGCAAGGTCAGCGAGGATAAGCTCGTTGATGCCTTGATTGAAGAAATTGAGAAAGACAGCTAATACATAAAGGAAGTATAATGAAAAAATTTAAGGAAATCTTCGGAAAATACATCGACGAAAACCAAATAAACAAAGATATCCTTGACTGCGAAATCACCGGTATTACGCTCAATGAAGCTTTGCGTACCGCTGTAATTAAAGTAAAGCCGGAAAGACTTATTAAAAAAATTCACCTCAGAAAAGCCGAGAACCTTCTTAGGCTCTCTCCGCTTGCGTTTATTAAGGTGACTATTGAGCCTTTTTATTCAGAAAAGCTTTTTAACGAGAATTATTTTCCGGAGCTTGTTGAGGAGTTAAAGGTTAGAATTCCCCGCATTAACGGCACGTTTCATGGCAGCGAGGTGTTTCTTGATGATGACACCCTCACTATTTCGCTTAAAAACGGCGGGAAAGCCTTGCTTGACAGTATTGAGTTTGATGTTGAGCTTTCCAGGCTTATTAGCAAGGAATTTGGAATTAATCTCAAAGTAAGATACAACGGTGTTACCGAAATCAGCAGCGATAATCAAGATTACATCGACGCTCAGATTAACACCGAAAAGAAGCTTCAGCGTGAAAATCTTGAAAAAATTGCCGAGATGTTCGAGCAGGAGGAGACCAACTCGAAGGACTCAGCAAAGAGCCGAGCCGAGAGCGTTACCGAGGAAATTGAAATCCGCGAGGGTAAGTTCCTCACTCCGCAGATTATTACGCGCTCAATTCGACCTCTGTACGGCAGAATGATAAAGAGCAAGATTATGCCTGTTGAGAATATCCAGTACGATACAGGCAGAGCTACCGTATGGGGCGACGTTTTTGATATGGAAAAGAAAGTCACTAAATCAGGTGACAAGAATATTTTTAACTTTGATATTACCGACTACACCGGCTCCGTTACGGTAAAGGTTTTCGGACCGATTAAGGCAACCGCTGTGTGCAATCAGATAAAAAAAGGCGCTACAATTGTTGTCTCAGGCGATGTTGAATACGACCGTTTTGCAGGTGGACTTGTCCTCAATGCGCGCAGCATCGGAACCGCAGACAAGGTCAAGGTAGTAGATAAAGCTCCCAAAAAGCGAGTAGAGCTTCACCTGCATACCAATATGTCGCAAATGGACGCTTTGACTCCTGCCGGCGAGCTTATTAAACGCGCTGCCGAATGGGGACATAATGCTATCGCTATTACTGACCACGGTGTAGCTCAGGCTTTTCCGGAAGCTATGAATACAGCAAGGGCAATCAACTCCGACGAGGATAAAATCAAAGTCATCTACGGAACAGAAGCATATTTTATCGACGACCTTGTTGAATCAGTTGTCGGCGACAAGAGCGAGAGCCTTGATGGTACGTTTATCTGCTTTGACATTGAGACAACCGGACTCTCCGCGAGAAGCGATAAGATTACCGAAATCGGCGCCGTAAAGGTTGTCAATGGTGAGGTTGTTGATACCTTCTCGACCTTTGCCAATCCGGAAATGCCGATTCCGGCTAAGATAACACAGCTCACAGGAATTACCGACGCAATGGTCAAGGACGCTCTGTCTCAGTCAGAAGCGGTACAAGCCTTCCTCGACTTTGCCGACGGAAACGTCCTTGTTGCTCACAACGCTCCGTTTGATACCGGATTTATTCGTGTTGCCTGTGAGAATATGGGCGTTGAGTACGATTATACCTCGATTGATACAGTCGCAATTTGCCGAGCGATTCTTTCGGATATAAAGAACGTAAAGCTTGATACAGTCGCGAAGTATATGAGACTCGGCAACTTCAACCATCACCGGGCTACCGATGACGCCGAGATGCTCGCGAATATCTTTATTGAGCTTTGTCGTCGCCTTAAAGAAGAATACAACATTACCGAATCCGGTTTGATTAATACAAAAATTGTCGGAGGCGATTTTAAAAAGCTGCCGACGTACCACCAGATTATTCTTGTCAAAAATCTTACCGGGCTTAAAAATTTATATAAACTGATTTCAACAAGTCATCTTGATTATTTCTATAAAAAACCGAGAATCCCAAAATCTGAACTTGTAAAGCACAGGGAAGGACTAATCATCGGCTCCGCGTGTGAAGCCGGACAGCTTATCAGGGCGATTATGAGCGGAAAATCCAAGCAGGAAATCCGTAAGATTGCCAAATTCCACGATTACCTTGAAATACAGCCGACTGGTAACAACGACTTTATGATTCGTAAAGGCATTGTTAAGTCCGAGGAGGACATCAGGGATATAAATCGTCAGGTTGTAAAACTCGGCGAGGAGCTCAATATTCCGGTAGTTGCTACCTGTGATGTCCATTTTATGGATCCGCACGACGCCGAGTACCGTATGATTTTGCAGGTTGGCTTTGAGGACGCTGTGAACCAGCCTCCGCTTTACTTCAGAACTACAGCCGAAATGCTCAAGGAATTTGAGTATCTCGGCAAGGATAAGGCGTATGAGGTTGTTGTCGAAAACACCAATATGATTGCCGACAGCATTGAAAAAATCCAGCCTATCCCGGATGGAAACTTTCCTCCGTTTATCGAAGGAGCCGAACAGCAGCTCGTCGATATTACCTGGGAGAGAGCTAAGAAAAAATACGGCGATCCGGTTCCTGAGATTGTTGCAAAAAGGCTCGAAAAGGAACTCAATTCAATTACAACCTACGGCTATTCCGTTCTATATATGACAGCTCAAAAGCTTGTTGCCGATAGTGAAGCTCACGGTTATCTCGTAGGCTCGAGAGGAAGCGTAGGCTCGTCGTTCGTCGCTACAATGTCGGGTATCTCGGAGGTTAATCCGTTATGTCCGCATTATGTGTGCCCGAACTGCCAGTGGAGCGAGTTCTTTGAGCACGGCGAGTACGGCTCGGGATTTGATATGCCGCCTAAAAAATGTCCGGAATGTGGTGCGGAGCTTGACCGCGACGGTCACGAAATTCCGTTTGAAACCTTCCTCGGCTTCAAAGGTGACAAGGTTCCTGATATTGATCTTAACTTCAGCGGCGAATATCAGTCCAAGGCTCACCGATACACAGAGGAGCTCTTTGGACACGACCATGTGTTCAAGGCAGGTACAATCTCCACTGTTGCTGACAAAACAGCTATAGGATACGTTCGTAAATTTGCCGAAGAAAGGCATAAGGTCTACAGCAAAGCAGAGGAAAAACGCCTCGCAATCGGCTGTACTGACGTAAAGCGTACGACCGGTCAGCATCCCGGAGGAATGGTTGTTGTCCCAAAGGGGCATAGTATATATGACTTCTGTCCGGTTCAGCATCCGGCGAATGATATGAAAAACCCCAACGTTACTACTCACTTTGACTTCCATTCTATCCATGATACAATCACTAAGCTCGATGAGCTCGGTCATGATTCTCCGACTATATATCATTATTTAGAAGAATTTACCGGTATACCGGTAATGGAAGTAAGTATGAGCGACCCTGAGGTTATGTCGCTGTTTGAGTCGCCAAAGGCTCTGGGCGTTACTGCCGAGGATATTGACTGCGAACTCGGAACTTTGTTCCTGCCGGAATGCGGAACTCCGTTCACGCTGAAAATGATTTCCGAAGCAAAGCCAAAGACCTTTTCCGACTTGCTTCAAATTTCGGGACTTTCGCATGGTACCGACGTTTGGAACGGCAACGCTCAGGATTTGATCAACAACGGAATTTGTACTATTTCCGACGTTATCGGAACGCGTGACTCGATTATGACCTATCTTATGCACAAGGGGCTTGAACCGAGTATGGCGTTTAAGATTATGGAGCTTACCCGTAAGGGTAAGGCGTCAAAAGCCTTTAACGAGGAGCATTATAATGCGTTTAAGGAGCATAACGTTCCTCAGTGGTACGTTGATTCCTGCTTGAAAATCAAGTATATGTTCCCAAAGGCTCACGCCGCGGCGTATATGATTTCCGCGTTGCGTTACGGATGGTACAAGGTTCACCGTCCGGTTGAGTTTTACGCGGCATACTTTACGGTTCGTCACGACAGCTTCGACGGTCTTACCGTTATGAAGGGCAGGGAAGCTGTCAAGGAAAAGATTAAGAACATAAAGGCTATGGGCTACGAAGCCTCGGCAAAGGATAACGCTGAGCTGGATACATTCATCAAGGTTAACGAAATGCTTGCCAGAGGAGTCGAGGTTCTTCCGATTGATATTTATAAATCAGAGGCTAACCTTTTCAAAATTGAGGATGGCAAGATTCGGCTTCCTTTCTCGGTACTCCCGGGAATAGGCGAGAACGCCGCTATCGGACTTGCCGAAGCAGCCAAGCAGGGCGAGTATCTTTCGCTTGAAGATATGCAGATGAAGACCAAAGCGTCAAAATCAGTTATTGACGCGCTCAAGGAATGCGGAGCGACAGGCGACCTGCCTGACAGCGCGCAGATGTCTTTATTCTGATACTCTTATAAAAAGGAGATAATGGTATGAAAAAACAATTCAACAAAATGGCTGGAATACTGGTCTGCATTTTCTTTGGATTTGTGCTCTTGTTCATTATGAACAGGATTGACTATATCTGGGGAGCAATCAGCACCTTCCTTGGGGTTCTTACTCCGTTTGTGTACGCGTTCGGAATAGCGTATATTCTTAACTTCCCGTTCAGGTTTTTTGAGAAGAAGGTGTTCAGTAAGGTAAAAGCTAAATGGTTTCAAAAGGTTAACCGACCGCTTTCGCTTGCGTTAACCTATCTATTATTCTTTGGATTGCTCGCATTCTTTGTATCAATTCTGATTCCTCAGTTATTCGAGAATATCAGCAAACTTGTTACAAACATCCCGTCCTATATCAAGACCCTTAAAGAAGGCTTCAACGCTTTCCAGACCTGGGTTGCCGAGAGATTCTCAATTGATATTAGTTTCTTCAACGGAATGAACAACGGACTCGCTGATATGATTAAATCACTTGCTGATTTGGGCAATCTCAGCAATGTATATGGAGCTGCTGTCAGCACTGCGGGCTTTTTCTACAATTGGGTTATGGCGTTCATTATCTCAATCTATATGCTCGGCTCAAAGGAGTTCTTGTTCAAGCAGCTCAAGAAGCTCGGAGCGGCATTTCTTCCTACAAAATGGATGCCGACTATTTACGAAATTATCAACGTATCTGACGACAAATGCGGTAAATTCCTTGTCGGAAAGGTTCTTGATTCAACAATTATCGGAATTATGGTATTCATCTGTATGAGTATTTTGCAGCTTCCGTACACTCCGTTGATCAGCGTTATTGTCGCGATTTGTAACCTTGTGCCGTTCTTCGGCCCGTTTATCGGAGGAATCCCGAGCGCATTCCTTCTGTTTATGATCAGTCCTTTGTACAGCCTTGAATTTATAGTAATGATATTTGTTATTCAGCAGATTGACGGTAACATCATCGGACCTAAGGTTGTAGGCTCTCAGGTTGGACTTATCGGATTCTGGTCGCTGTTCTCGGTACTTGTGTTTGGCGGTATCTTCGGTATCACAGGTATGATTCTCGGTACTCCGATTTTTGCGGCAATTTATACGCTTGTCGGCAGAAAAACAAAATCCAGAATAAGTATGAAGGGTGAGAACGCCGAAAACGTTATAAAAATGGATGTTGTCAAATCACGTAATGTAACCAATATAAAGGCAAAGGTTAGTATTTCACCTCGTATTAAGAACCACATTACCGCTGATGTTGATGATAAAGCTGAAGCGGATAACAGTGACGAAGATGAATAAATTTGACATTTTCAGTTTTGTGTGTTAACATATTAGCACGCTAAAGTAGAAAGTTGGAAGTTATATGAAGAAAAACCTAAAGGTAACTCCGGAGGGTACAAGGGATTATCTTTTTAAAGAATGTACAGCCGTAAACTACGTCTGTAAAAAAATAAAGAAAGTATTTGAAAGCCATCAGTTTCACCAGGTTATTACTCCGGCGCTTGAGTATTACGACTTGTTTTCTATAAAGTCAGGCGAAATCGCCCAGGAGCTGATGTACAAAACTTTTGATAACACCGGAAGGATTGTAGCGGTGCGTCCTGACTCGACTCTTCCTATCGCGAGGATGGTTTCAACCCGTATGCAAAATGAGGTTCTGCCTGTTCGCCTTTATTATAATCAGTCCGTTTACCGCAATAATCCGAGCTTTACCGGAAGATATAACGAGATTATGCAGATGGGCGTTGAGCTTATAGGCTCCAAGGGAAAACGCGCTGATTTAGAGATAATCACTACCGCGATTCAGTCGATGCAGGCTGTATCCTCTGATTTCCGTATAGAAGTCGGTCACTCTATGCTTTTTAATGCTCTCGCGGATACCCTTGAAGTCAAGGACAGTATTAAAGAAAGTATCCGAGTGTTTATCGAGAATAAGAATTACTCGGCTCTTAATGACGCTTTGGACAAGCTCGAACAAAATGACACTGTTACCGCTATCAGAAAACTTCCGTCGTTATTTGGCGGCAGAGAAGTCTTTGAAAAAGCCGAGAGCATCATAAAGGTTCCCGAAGCGCTTGACGCGCTTGATTATCTAAAAAGCTTGTACGAGCAGCTCGAGAAGCTCAACCTTGGGGATAAAATCATCGTTGACCTCGGACTGGTTAAGCGCAATGATTATTACAGCGGAATCGTATTTTCGGGATATATCCTAGGTTACGGTGACGCTATTCTCTCCGGTGGCAGATATGATAAAATCTTTGACGCCTTTGATTGTCCGACCGGTGCTTCAGGCTTTGCGATTGATATTAACTACATCGCCGAAAAAGCAAAGTATCGCTCCAAAAGCAACATTCCGGATGTTCTTGTTTATGCAAGGAACGAGGAGGATATAATGGACGCTATTGCTTACACCTCGAAGCTTGTTGAGAGTGGTGTGAAGGCGCAGTTTTCCGATTTGCCGGACGAAGCTCAGGCGCGTGAATTTGCCGCCGAACTTGGTATCAAAAAGTTTGAGATATATGGTGATGAATAATGAAACCGCTTAGAATCGCCCTCACCAAGGGCAGACTTGAAAAATCTACTGTAGCCCTGTTTGAAAAGTTGGGCTACAATTGCGATGAAATACATAACAAGGGCAGAAGGCTTATTCTCAACATTGGCGACGGTGACTTTGAGGTAGTGCTTGCGAAAGCCGCCGACGTAATCACGTATGTTGAGCACGGCGTTTGCGACTTGGGAGTTGTAGGCAAGGATACTATTCTTGAAAACGGAACCTCGTTTTATGAGCTTTTAGACCTAGGCTTCGGCAGGTGCAAGTTTGCTCTCGCCTGCAAAAAGGGTCATAATTTCTACCACGGATATGACGCAAAGACTATTGCGACAAAGTACCCTAATGTTACACGTAAGTTTTTTGAAAACAAAAATATGGACGTCAGAGTTATTAAGATTGAAGGCTCTGTTGAGCTTGCTCCGCTTGTAGGACTTGCCGACGGTATTGTCGATATTGTAGAGACAGGCTCAACGTTAAAGGCAAATAATCTTGAAGTCATAGAGGACGTAACGACTATCTCCGCTCGCTTAATCGCAAACACCGCGAGCCTTAAACTCCGTAAAAACGAGATTGAGGATTTAGTCAGAAAAATGGAGGCTGAAGTAAAATGATTGCTACCGTTATCGCAGACGGAAAGACTGAATATGATTTTATAAATACGCTCAAAGAGCGCTCGAATTCCGGAGCGAAGGATGTGTCCGGAATAGTTCTTGATATACTTAATAACGTTAAGCAAAACGGCGATAAGGCTGTATATGATTATACTCTCAAATTTGACGGAAAGGCTCCGGAAAAGGTTGAGATTTCATCTGACGAGATTGATGAGATAATCTCCGGCTGTGACAAAGCTTACATAGATACCGTTAAAAAAGCTGCCGTGAATATTGAAGATTTCCACAAACGCCAGATTCAGCAGTCGTGGCTTACTACAAAGGAAAACGGCGTCATAATGGGGCAGAGAGTCAGAGGACTGGAGAGAGTAGGACTCTATGTGCCCGGCGGTACAGCGGCTTACCCGTCGTCAGTTCTTATGAATGCGATTCCGGCAAAGCTTGCCGGTTGCAAGGAGATTGTAATGACTACTCCTCCGTCAAAGGACGGAAAACCCAATCCTGACATTATCGCCGCCGCTAAGATAGCAGGCGTTGACCGTATTTTTCTTATGGGCGGAGCTCAGGCAGTTGCGGCACTCGCGTACGGTACCGAGCAGGTTCCTAAGGTTGACAAGATTGTCGGCCCCGGTAATATTTTTGTAGCAACCGCAAAGAAGCTTCTCTACGGAGTTGTGGATATTGATATGATTGCCGGCCCGAGCGAAATTCTTATCGTAGCCGATAAAAGCGCAAATCCGAAATTCCTAGCTGCCGACCTTATGAGTCAGGCTGAACACGACAGGCTTGCTTCCTCGATTTTACTTACCGATTATGAGCCTCTCGCTGAGCAGGTCAAGACAGTGCTAAAGCGTCAGTGCGCTTCTCTTGAGCGTAAGGATATTATTGAAGATTCTTTGAAAAATTACGGCGCGATTATAGTTTGCTCGGATATGAAGCAGGCGGTAGAATTTGCAAATGAGCTTGCTCCCGAGCACCTTGAAGTTTGCTGCGAGAACCCAATGGAGTACATCGGCAAGCTCGACAACGCAGGCTCCGTATTTCTCGGCAACTACAGCCCCGAACCGCTCGGAGATTACTTTGCAGGTCCCAACCATGTGCTTCCGACAAGCGGCACGGCAAGATTCTTTAGTCCTCTGTCAGTAGACAGTTTCGTCAAGAAGTCGAGCTTTATCTACTACACTGAGGACGCTCTTAAAGCAGATTCCGAGGATATTGTAAGATTTTCCGAGACCGAAGGTCTTACAGCTCACGCTAATTCAATTAAAGTAAGATTTGGTGATTGATTTGTCATATCAACTTAATGATAAAATAAAAAACTTAGTTCCCTATGAACCGATTGAGGGTAACTATGAAATCCGCCTCGACGCTAACGAGTGTCCGGTAAGCTACGATGAAGCCTTTTTGGAGATTGTTCATAAGTCGGTAAATGAAGTAAGCTTTAACCGTTATCCCGACCCGGTATGCAAGGACTTGAGGGAGTCGTTTTCATCCTTTTACGGAATTAACGCGGAGAACGTTACTGTCGGCAACGGCTCCGATGAGCTCATTTTCCTGATAGAGTCCGCTTTTCTGAAAAAGGGTGAAAAGCTTTTGGTGGCTGCTCCGGACTTTAGTATGTATGAGTTTTACGGCTCAATCAGCGAGAATCCATCTGTTTCGTATTATAAAAACACTGAGCTCAATATTGATATTGATAGGTTGATTGAGGCTGTAAACCGCGAAAACGTTGGGCTTGTGATGTTCTCGAATCCCTGCAATCCAACCGGACAGGGTATTACAAAAGCTGATGCGGAAAAGTTGCTCAAAAGCGTAAACGCTCTTGTTGTGCTTGATGAAGCATATATGGATTTCTGGAGCGAAGAAAACAGCCTTATTAAGGACGTTGAAGATTATGATAATCTTATCGTATTCAGAACCGCGTCAAAGGCTATGGGCAGCGCTGCGCTAAGACTTGGATTTGCTGTTGCTAACAAGACTATTTCCAAGGCAATATCCGCTGTTAAATCACCCTACAACGTCAACAGCATTTCTCAGAAAATCGGCACAGAACTTTACAAAAACAAAGATTTCTTAAAAAATCGCACAAAAACTATTGTTTCAAATACTAAAACGCTGTATAATGAGTTATTGAGAATCAGCGAATCGGTAAGCGACTTTACCGTTTATCCCACAAAGACGAATTTTGTTTTTGTCAAAACCTCGTTTGGAAAAGAGCTGTGGGAGTATCTTAAATCAAAGTCAATCGTAATCAGATATATGGGCGAGTATATCCGCATTACAACCGGTACAGAGTCCGAAATCAAAAAACTTATCAGAGCGATTGAAACATACATTATAGAGAGGTAATTATGCGTACAGCACAATTAAGCAGAAAAACACGTGAAACCGACATCAATCTCAGCCTTTGCCTGGACGGCGGAGAAATAGCTGTTGATACCGGAATCGGATTTTTTGACCATATGCTCACCGCGTTTGCGGTACACGGAGGATTTGGCCTTAAAGTCAAGGTAATCGGCGATTTAAATGTTGATGATCACCATACAATTGAAGACACCGGAATCGTTCTTGGAAACGCTTTTAAGGAAGCATTGGGCGATAAAAGCTCAATCGAGCGTTACGGAAGCTTTTATGTTCCTATGGACGAAGCCCTCGCGTTTGCTTCTCTCGATATAAGCGGCAGGCCGTTCCTTGTGTTCGACGCAGAATTTCCGCAGGAAAAATGCGGAGACTATACCTCGGCTATGACTGTTGAGTTTATGAGAGCGTTTGCGTATAACTCCGGAATTACTTTGCATATCAAGAGTATGTACGGGTATAATTCGCATCATATCATTGAAGCTATTTACAAGGCTGTCGCTCACGCGCTCAAGGTCGCTGTAAAGAAAACAGATACAGGCAAACCTCTTTCTACTAAAGGAGTACTTTAATGATTATTTTACCTGCTATAGATATTAAAGACGGAAACTGCGTCAGGCTCTTTAAGGGGGATTATTCAACAGCTTCAAAGGTTGCTGAGGATCCCTATAAAGTAGCCGAGAGTTTTGTCAAAGCCGGCGCAAAATGGATGCACATGGTAGACCTCGACGGCGCTAAGGACGGAAAAAGAAAAAACTCTGACCTGATTATTGACGTTGCAAAGAATACAGACATCAAGGTTGAAGTAGGCGGCGGAATCCGCAATATGAAAACCATCGAGTATTACCTCGACAACGGCGTTGACAGGGTTATCCTCGGTTCAGCCGCTGTTAAAGACCAGCACTTTGTTATCGACGCCGTAAATAATTATGATGAAAAAATCGTTGTCGGTATTGACGCGAAGGACGGAATGGTTTGCGCTGAGGGCTGGACTGATAAGTCGGAGCTAAATTACATCGACCTTGCAAAGCAGATGGAGCAAATCGGAGTCAAGACTATTGTGTTTACCGATATTGACCAGGACGGAACCCTCGGCGGTCCCAATCTTGTTCAGCTTGACAAGCTTGCGCACAACGTAACCTGCGATATTATCGCAAGCGGCGGTGTGTCTAACATTAAAGACATAATTAATCTAAACGAGCTCAACGTGTACGGAGCGATTACCGGCAAGGCAATTTACTCCGGAAATCTTGATTTAGCTATGGCGATTCAGCTTGCGCAAAAGGTGACTGACATATGAATCTCGACAAATACTTTAAAAAGGCTGAGCTAATTCCTACGATTATCCAGGAAAAGAGCACCGGCGAGGTTCTTATGCTCGCATATATGAACAAGGAATCCTTCGCAAAAACTCTTGAAACAGGCTATACCTGGTTTTGGTCAAGAAGCCGTCAGGAGCTATGGAACAAAGGGGCAACCTCCGGACACTTGCAGAAGGTTGTCGAAATCTTCTCCGATTGTGACGATGACACAATTCTCATTACAGTTGAACAGACAGGAGCCGCCTGCCACACAGGCAACCATTCCTGCTTTTATACTCAGATTAAATAGGTGATATTATGGACGATAAGGTGCTTCAGGCATTGTACGAAACTGTTTTAAACAGAAAAGAAAACAAAAAGGAAGGCTCCTACACCTGCTATCTTTTTGAGAAAGGTCTCGACAAAATTCTCAAAAAAGTAGGCGAGGAGTGCAGTGAGACTATCATCGCCGCAAAAAACAACGACAACGGCGAGACAGTCTACGAGATTGCGGATTTGATGTATCATCTCATGGTAATGATGGTACAGCAGGGGATTGAGCTTGAAGATGTTCTCAAAGAGCTTGATAAACGCTCGGAGAAAACCGGAAACCTCAAAACCTTTCATCAGGTAGATAAGAATACTTAAGGCAACACTGCTCAATCCGCATACCTTAATTATGCGGTATTACCTAAAACCTCGAGGCTGACCATTTGGTCAGCCTCAGCTAATAGATTTGGTGATAATATGAATTTTAATATAATTACTCTTGGTTGCAAGGTTAATCAATACGAATCGCAGAATATGAGCGATTTGCTTACGAATAACGGTTATTCTCAATCAGGGGATAAGAACAGGGCGGATGTAACGATTATTAATACCTGTACCGTTACCGCTGTTTCCGACGCCAAAAACAGGAAGATTATCCGCAAGGTAAGACGTAACAATCCAAACGGTATAGTCGTCTTAACAGGATGTATGCCGCAGGCTTTTCCCGACAGGACATCCGATTTTGAGGATTGCGACATCGTACTCGGCAACAAGCACAGAGCAAGTCTTATTAAAAAACTCGACGAATTCAAGCTTACTTACTCCAAGATAATTGATATTGAACCTCACGATAATAAGGACGCTGAATACGAAAACCTTTCCGTAACAGGTTTTGACGGTCATACAAGAGCATTTATCAAGATTGAGGACGGTTGTAATCGCTTTTGCTCATATTGTATTATTCCTTATTCAAGAGGCAGAGTTCGCAGCAAGAAGCCGGATGATTTGAGACGCGAGATTCAGAATGTTGCAAATAACGGTTATAAAGAGGTTGTGCTTGTTGGTATCAACCTCTCCGCTTACGGTCAGGGAGAGAATTTTGACCTTGCCGACGCTGTAGATATTTGCTGCGAAACTGAGGGTATTGAAAGAGTCAGGCTCGGCTCCTTTGAACCGGAGATGATGTATGACAGTCTTATTAAAAGATTTTCAAAACAGCCGAAATTCTGCCCTCAGTTCCACCTGTCGCTTCAAAGCGGATGCGACGCTACACTGAAACGTATGCGTCGTCAATACGACACAGAGGAGTATATGCGAATTGTTGACGACCTGCGCGAGCATTTTGACAATTCATCAATCACTACAGATATTATGGTTGGCTTTGCAGGTGAGACCGAAAGCGAGTTTGAGCAAAGTCTCAGCTTCGCAAAGAAAGTCGGCTTCAGCAAGATCCACGTTTTCCCGTATTCAAGGAGAAAGGGGACGCTTGCCGACAAAATGGAAAATCACATAGACAGCAAAACCAAGGATATTCGCTCAAAAAGAATGATAGAAGCTGCCGAAGAACTTCGCCGCGGCTTCTTGAATAATCAAATCGGCAGGGTGGAGTCTGTGCTTGTTGAAAGACTCCGCGACGGCGGATATTACGAGGGTTATACTATGAACTATACTCCGGTGCATATTCTTACCGATAAAGAAATCACCGGCGAGGTTGCGAACGTAAAACTCACAAAAGCCTTTGACGATTACTGCGAGGGCGAGCTAGTCTAATATTTTTATAAGATTAGCTACCTCCTTTGCCGCTTTCTTACTTTCAAGATTCGCAAAGCTGTACAGCATAAATCCGCTGAGCTTTTTCTTTCGGATCAGCGCAACCTCCTGCTGAATAATATTGTCCGAGTAATTCCAGGTTCCAGAGTCGCTGTCGGTTCCGGTTTTGTAACCGGCAAGTCCGATATAGAGCTTGACGCTCTGCGAATAGTCGAGTGATGTCCAGTTGTTGAGCGCGGTTTCAAATTCAAGCGCCGGATTCTTTAAGCTGTAATAAAGCTGCGGACATATATAGTCAATGTAGCCGTATTTTGAACACCAGCTTTTTACGTCGGCATACATACCATAATCGTTATCAATGTTGCCCTGAGGTGAAATTCCGAAAACTGCGTCCTTTTTAATGTTGTGTATCAGCCCGTAACATTCCGCGATCAGCGTGTTCACGTTCGCGATTCGCCAAGCTTTAAGACTCAGAGCGTTTTTGGAATTGTTTTTATATAGATTGTATTCAGCGCTGTCAAACTTTTTGCTTTTAGTAGGGTAAAAGTAGTCGTCAAACTGAATACCGTCTACGTCATAATTTCGGATAATCTCCTTGATTCCGTTTTCTATCAGCTTACGTACATTTTTGTTAGCAGGATTATAGTATATTCCTTTTCCGACTTTTGTTCCGAGCGACTTGTTGTTATTATAAGGATTATTCTCTGAAAGAATTAAATCCTCGGTGTTTCGAACTCTGTACGGATTTATCCATGCGTGAATCCCAAGCTTTTGTTTTTTACAATATGAACACATATACTCGAGAGGGTCGTAACCGGGATTCTTTCCCTGAGTTCCTGTCAGAATATGTGAGTAGGGGAAGTATGAGGAATTGTACAGAGCGTCTGAGAACGGTCGTACCTGGACAATCAAGGTGTTGAACTTGTCCTTCTTTGCGGTATCGGCTATGTGGTTGAACTTCTTTTTAAAAGCGCTGAAGCTTCTGTCAGTTCCGCTCATATCAAGATCCATATAGCTTACCCATAGTCCGCGAATTTCCTGCGGTCGTACCGGCTTTGCTGAGGTTTGTCTGACCTGCTTCGGCGCGCTTTTTCCCGACGATAACGCGACAATCAGTACAAGTGTTACAATTGTAAGTACGAGCGGAAGCTTACTAAAAACCTTCATTTTAATCATCCTTTGGAGTTTATATGAAACCTATTCATTTCATTTTAGTTTATATTTTTATAATCAGCCTAATCTCAATAATAATTACAGCGCTTGATAAGAGCAGGGCGAAATCGCACAAGTGGCGGGTTAGGGAGAGCACACTGCTTATTCTCTCCGCGCTGGGCGGAAGCTTTGCGATGTTTATAACAATGCAGATTATTCGTCACAAAACGCATAAGCCGAAGTTTATGGTTACTATTCCGATTATGATAGTGATTCAGGCTGTACTGTTATATATGGCGGTGCGGTATGTCACGTAAAAAACTAACATTTACTGTTCCCGGTAATATTGAGAAAATCAACGCCAAGGTTTTCTTAAAAAAGCACTGCAACGTTTCTTCTCGTATGATAGCACGCTTAAAGCGTGAAAAAGACGGAATTTTAAGAGATGGAAAAATTCTCCGCACAGTTGATTTATTAAAAGGCGGGGAAGTAATTGAGCTCAATCTGCCGGAGGACAGCAGTGATATAGTCCCCGTTAACGGCGAATTAAAAATACTCTTTGAGGATGATTATATTATTGTTCTCGATAAACCGAGCGACACTCCTGTGCACCCAACAAAGATACACCAGACTGATACTCTCGCGAATTTGCTTGCGTATTATCAGGCTCAAAAGGGCGAGAGCTATACATTCAGAGCTATTAACCGTCTTGATAAGGATACAACCGGGATTGTTGTTGTAGCAAAGGATAGGTTTACAGCCAACTCTCTGTTCGGTAATATGAAAAAAACCTATACTGCAATCTGTGAGGGTGTGATTGAAAACAGCGGTACCATAGACAAGCCGATCAAGCTTCTCGAGGGTCATACAATTCAGCGAACAACCGCTAAGGACGGAGCGAGATCGGTTACTCATTATATTCCGGTTAAGATTTGCAAAAACCTCACTTTGCTCGATATTACTCTTGAAACAGGACACACTCACCAGATTCGATGTCATTTTTCGTCAATCGGTCATCCGCTTGCCGGAGATGATATGTACTCTGGTTCGCTTGATAAAATCAGCCGTCAGGCTTTGCATTGTAATTCTGTGAGCTTTATTCATCCTGTTACCGGAGAAAAAATCCATATAGAAAGTAAGCTTCCCGAAGATATGGAAAGCCTAATAAGAGAGCGCGCAATAAGCGCGTCCGCTAAAGATAATTGTTTTGCAGCGTTACAGAGCAGTTTCCTATAAAGTAAAATAGCAGGACTTCACTGAAGCCCTGCTTTGTTATTTGAACTTAACTTTTTCTTTTTTGTTAACACCGAGAATTGCTCCCAGCATAGACGGTATGATTGTTACAACTAGCTTTAATATAGTCATTATTCCGACTCCTTCGGAGATATTTGAAATTCCGGACAAGAACAGTATCAGAAAACTGATGACGCCGGTTACAGCGCCGATTATCAGACCGTTCTTTTTGTAAATCCTGCCTGCAATGTAACCGCCCAAAAGCGAGCCTATGCCGATGAACACAAGCACAACGTAGCTGAGTATATCGCCGGGCAGTGAGCCGGTTTGAAGTATTATAATTGAACTGAGCATCATCAGTATTGTGATTATAAGACTGCCGGTAAGTATTCCGAAGAATATACCCTTGAACAATTTTTTGTTAATTTCGTTTATAGAATTATTAACTGCTTTCATAAAAATTCCCCCAAATACAATCCTAAAAGATTATATTCAGGGGAAGGTGTTTTTATACTTTATTTTTTGAATCTTGAGAAGAAACCTTTCTTCTCTGTAGCAGCCTGCGGCTGTTCCTTCTGAGTATCAACGCTGGAGATACACCATTTCTTCATCTTCATCTTGTTGCGGTCGGAACCGGTCTCGATGATTACAGCGTCCTCATCGTCCTTGATTGCGATTACTCGGCCCATAATTCCGCCGATTGTAGTAATCTCGTCGCCGATTTCAAGACTGTTTCGGAGCTGTGCTTCTTCTTTCTTCTTCTTTGAGTTAGGTCTGATAAGGAAGAAGTAAAGCGCGGCGAAGATTGCAACGTAAATTACAATCATCAAAATCATTGAGCCTGAGCCACCCTGCTGGCCTGCAGGAGCGTCTAATAAATGTAAATTCATATTAATATGTCCTTTCTTTAATTACTCCAAATGATATTATAACAGATTTTTCCACGGGTTTCAAGTTGTATCTATGTACAATTATATCCGTATGTTCAATGTATCTCTGTATGTTTTGTAGAAATTTTCAAAAGTTCCGTTGTCTAATTCGTCACGAATCCTCTCAAGCAGGTTATTATAAAAGTAGAGATTGTGCATTACGCTCAGCCTCATTCCAAGCATTTCACCGGCTTTCATCAGGTGACGGATATAAGCTCTTGAAAACTCCCTGCATACAGGACAGTCACATTCCTCGTCAATCGGTTTTTCGTCCAGCTCATATTTTGCGTTGTTGATGTTTCTGATTCCCTTCCAGGTAAAGAGGTGACCATGACGCGCGTTTCTGCTCGGCATAACGCAGTCGAACATATCCACTCCGCGATGCACTGCTTCAAGAATATTGACCGGAGTTCCGACTCCCATAAGGTAACGAGGTCTGTCCTGCGGCATATACGGCTCAACTTCGTCGATAATATTATACATAACCTCGGTTTCCTCGCCGACTGCAAGTCCGCCAATAGCGTAACCCGGCAGGTCGAGCTCAGCGATTCGCTTCATATTCTCAATTCGTAAATCCTCGTAAATGCCGCCCTGGTTGATACCGAACAGCATCTGCTCCTTGTTAAGAGTTGAATCAAGGCTGTTGAGCCTTGCCATTTCATCCTTGCATCTTTTTAGCCAGCGAACGGTTAGTTCGGACGATTGTTTAGTGTATTCGTAAGGGGAAGGGTTCTCAACACATTCATCAAATGCCATTGCAATTGTTGAGCCGAGGTTTGACTGAATCTGCATACTCACTTCCGGCGACATAAATATTCTGTGTCCGTCGATATGCGACTGAAAGGTTACGCCATCTTCTTTTATGTTCCTCAGCTTTGCGAGAGAAAAAACCTGGAATCCGCCGCTGTCGGTAAGAATCGGTCCGCTCCATCTGGTGAATTTGTGCAAACCTCCGAGCTGCCTTACCTTTTCGTCACCCGGCCTTAAATGCAGGTGGTAGGTGTTGCTCAGCATAATCTGACATTTTATCGATTTTAAATCAAACGCGGAAAGAGCTCCTTTAATCGCGCCGCAGGTTGCGACGTTCATAAACGCCGGAGTTTGGACCTTGCCGTGTACAGTATCTATTTCGCCGCGTCTGGCTTTGTTTTCTTTTTTAATTATCTTAAACATAGTGTAATTCCTTTATAAAATCGCCATAGCGTCACCAAATGAGAAAAATCGGTATCTCTCGTCAACAGCGGTTTTGTATGCGTTCATAATATTGTCGTAACCTGCGAATGCTGATACTAGCATAATCAGTGTGCTTTCCGGCAGATGGAAGTTTGTAATCAATCCGTCGAGCACCTTGAATTTGTATCCCGGATAAATAAAAATATCTGTCCATCCTTCACAGGCTTTTATTTCGCCAAATTCGCTCGCGACACTTTCAAGCGTCCTGCACGAGGTTGTTCCGACTGCGATAACGCGGTTGCCGTTTCTTTTTGCTTCGCTAATAATATCCACTGTTTCCTGCGGGATTTCGTAATGCTCGCTGTGCATTTTGTGCTTTGTAACGTCGTCAACCTTAACCGGTCTGAATGTTCCAAGCCCGACGTGCAGGGTGACATATCCGATTTTTATCCCCTTGTTTTTGATTCTATCCATAAGCTCAGTGGTAAAATGCAGTCCTGCCGTAGGCGCTGCCGCAGAGCCGAGCTCGTGAGAGTAAACAGTCTGGTAACGCTCTTTATCCTCGAGCTTTTCCGTGATGTAGGGAGGGAGAGGCATTTGTCCAATTTTGTCAAGCGTTGAGAAAAAGTTTTCGTCACTGTCAAAATCAACAATCCTGTTTCCGTCGTCCTTAACTTCGGTGACAACAGCCTTTAGTATACCGCCGCCAAACTCAAATTCAGCCCCAACTTTAGCTTTTTTGCCCGGTTTGCAAAGTGTTTCCCATTTGTTTGTGCTAACCTGACGAAGTAATAGGAACTCAACATTAGCTCCGGTTTCCTTTTTGGTGCCAAAGATTCTCGCCGGCAGTACGCGCGAGTCGTTTACGATTAGGCAGTCGCCCTCGTTTAAATAATCTATAATATCATAAAAATGCTTGTGCTCAATGCTGCCGGACTCTCTGCCCAGCACGAGCAAACGGGAAGAATCGCGCGGCTCCAACGGGGTCTGCGCAATTAATTCCTTGGGTAAATCATAATAAAAATCGCTTGTTTTCAAAAAAATCACCTTCATTAGGTATGATAAATTATTGACAATATTTTCTTATAATGGTATATTATAAGTTAAAGTAGAGTAGTTTGGCTTTATGGTACCTACATATAATATCTCATTTTCGCCAAAGTTACAACTATTCTTAAAAAATTGTAATATTGTGGAGGAATCAAAATGAAAAAATACAAGGTAGGCGTAATCGGCGCCACAGGTATGGTAGGACAGAGATTTCTGCTGCTTCTTGATAAACATCCATGGTTTGACATCACAACTCTCGCAGCAAGCTCCCGTTCAGCCGGCAAAAAATACGGAGAGCTTATGGAAGGTCGTTGGCTTTTGAGCGACCCGATGCCTGAGCAGGTTAAGGATATGACAATTCTCGATGCGGGTAATGTCGAGGAGGTTGCATCCACAGTTGACTTCTGCTTCTGCGCTGTTAATATGCCTAAGGATGAGATAAAAGCATTAGAGGAAGCGTACGCAAAGGCTGAGTGCCCAATCGTTTCCAACAACTCCGCTCATCGCTTTACACCGGATGTTCCTATGGTAATCCCTGAGATTAACGCGGATCATCTTGCTGTAATTGAATCACAGAAAAAGCGTCTCGGCACTAAGAGAGGCTTTGTTGCTGTTAAATCCAACTGCTCGCTGCAGAGCTATGTTCCGGCAATCCATCCTTTAAAGGAGTTTGGAGTCAACAAGGTTCTTGCTTGTACTTATCAGGCGATTTCCGGAGCTGGAAAGAACTTCAACACCTGGCCTGAGATGGTGGATAACCTTATTCCTTACATCGGCGGCGAGGAAGAAAAGTCTGAGAAAGAGCCGCTCAAAATCTGGGGTAAGATAGAGAACGGCGAAATTGTTAATAGTACAGACATCGAGATTACATCCCAGTGCCTGAGAGTTCCTGTATCCGACGGACACACAGCAGCTGTATTTATGTCATTTAAGGACAAGGCTCCGTCTGTTGACGAGGTTATCAAGGTATGGGAGAACTATAAGGGCAGAGCTCAGGAGCTTGAGCTTCCGAGCGCTCCAAAACAGTTTTTACACTACTTCACCGAGCCTGACCAGCCGCAGATTAAATCCGCTCGCACACTCGAGGGCGGTATGGCTATCTCGGTAGGTAGATTAAGAGAAGATACACAGTATAATATGAAATTTGTTTGTATGTCGCACAATACTCTCAGAGGCGCTGCCGGCGGCGCTGTGCTGCTTGCCGAGCTTCTGTGCGCTGAGGGTTATATCGACTAATTTGGGAGGTTAATATGAGAAAACCAATTTTCACAGGCTCCGGCGTTGCGCTGATTACGCCGTTTAACTCTGACCTTACTGTGAATTACGACAAGCTTGAGGAACTCCTTGAGTTCCATATCGCCAACGGTACTGACGCAATTATTGCCTGCGGTACTACCGGCGAAGCAGCTACTCTTTCCGAAGAGGAGCATATTGATGTAATCAAGTTTGTTGCCGATAAGGTCAACAAGCGTTGTGTTGTAATCGCCGGAACAGGCAGTAACGACACAATGACAGCCGTCAAGCTTTCAAAGGCTGCTGAGGAAGCCGGGGTTGACGCTATATTGAGCGTAACTCCGTATTATAACAAAACTTCTCAGGCAGGACTTATCAAACACTTCACTACAATTGCTGATAACGTGAACTTACCGATTATTCTTTACAATGTTCCGTCGCGTACCGGCTGCAACATCAAGCCCGAAACCTACGCCGAGCTCTGCAAGCATCCGAACATTGTTGCCGCCAAGGAAGCAAGCGGCGATATTTCCCAGGTAGCTCAGATTCGCTCGCTCTGCGGCGATAACCTGGACATCTACTCCGGTAACGACGATCAGACAGTTCCGTTTATGTCGCTCGGAGCTTTAGGCGTTATCTCTGTATTTGCGAATATTTGTCCTCAGGAAATGCACGATCTTTGTCAGCTTTGTCTTGACAACAACTTCCGCGATGCTGCGAAGATGCACTTCCATTACCTCGAGCTTATGAACATTATGTTCAGCGACGTCAATCCTATCCCTGTCAAGACTGCCATGAACCTTTTCGGCTATGAAGCAGGCGAGTGCAGACTTCCTCTCGTAGCTATGAGCACAAGCGGTTATCACGACCTCAAGGATTGTCTCTCAAAGTACGACTTAATCGACAAATACAGCCAATACGGCAAGTAATCTATAGGTCTGTCTCTCAGAGGCAGACCTCATTTTGAAAGGAATTATAATGACAAGAATTTTACTTTGCGGTTGTAATGGCAAGATGGGTCATGTTGTAGCCGCGTCAGTTGAACAGAACGAGAGTTGCAGTATATTGTGCGGAGTTGACGCCTTCGGCGAGAATACATATGACTTTCCGGTGTACAAGGATTTTTCAGGCATTAACGAAGAAGTAGATGTAATCATCGACTTTTCAAATCCGGCTTGCCTTAACGGCTTGCTTGCTTACTCAACAGAAAACGCTATTCCGGCGGTAATTTGTACCACCGGTTTCTCAGACGAGGAGGTAACAAGAATTAAGGAAGCTTCATCAAAGATTCCTGTTTTCTATTCAGGCAATATGTCGCTCGGAGTTAATTTGTTAATCGAGCTTGCCAAGCAGGCGACAAAGGTTCTCGGAAACGATTTTGACATTGAAATTGTTGAAAAGCATCATAACTTAAAGGTGGACGCTCCGTCCGGTACTGCGCTTATGATTGCCGACGGAATCTCAAAGGAACTCGAAAAAGAACCGCAGTACGTCTACGATCGTCACAACTATCGCCGTAAACGTTCCAAAAACGAAATCGGTATCCATGCAATTCGCGGCGGAACAATTGTCGGCGAGCATGACGTTATTTTTGCAGGCCACGACGAGGTTGTTACGATTTCGCACCAGTCACAGTCAAAGGAGCTTTTTGCGACAGGAGCGGTAAACGCTGCCGTGTTCTTAAAGGACAAGGCTCCCGGAATGTATAATATGAGCCAAATGCTCGCAGATAAACTGAAATAATCAAAGTCCCGGCAACGAGTCGGGACTTTCTTGCTTTATAGGAAACTGCTCTGTAACGCTGCGAAACAATAAAATCTTTCGCAGGGTAATTGGGTACCTCTAAAAACTATCGCCCTGTGGGCTAAGGCACTTGCTTAATTGCTTATTTTTGCCATATTACCCAAAATCTCCTTGCAATACGTCAGTATTACTGCGTCGATTTT
>CADBTV010000026.1 GCA_902797655.1 uncultured Ruminococcus sp. | reverse complement strand
TGCGAGTGACGGGACTTGAACCCGTACGTCAAAGACACACGCCCCTCAAACGTGCCTGTCTGCCTATTCCAGCACACTCGCATATTTAACCTAGCTGTTTAACACAGCTTTATAATTATATCATCATAGTTTAGGTTTGTCAATACTTTTATGAAATTTTTATACATTATAAGTTAGAAAGGAACCTGTCGGTTCCCTTCTAACTCAATATTATAGAAATAAGTATTATCCAAAGAAGAAGTCGTTATCGGAATCAGACACAACATTCTCGTCGTCCTTTGCCTTATCATTTTTGACAAAAAAGAAGTCGTCGTCAGACGCAACCACAGGCTCTTCCTCCTTAGCGGACTTATCTTCCTTAACGTAATAAAACTCGTCGTCGGTCGCGGGAGAAGCGTCCTTGTCAGGCTTTTGCTCCTTTGAAAAAACAATCTCCTCGTTTACATTCCTGACTATGCGTCCGCTCTCGTCACGTTCGATGTTCTTGGCTTTATCTCCCGAGAATTCCTTTAGCCGCATTATCTTGAACACAAGGAAAACTATTTTTACAATAAGGAAGATAATCATTCCTATAAGCAGACTGTAGCCGAGGATATTAGTAAATAAATGATAGCGCAACGCAAGGAAAAGATACACAAACCCGACAACAAACTCAGCCACACTGGCAGCCTTCGGCGCGAGAATCGCAAGCGCAACAAAAACAAGAATCGACAGAATCCAGGCAGTAAGCAGAACCGTTCCGTTGATAAAGTCATTCGGATAATGGCGGTTTATATACAACAAAATCTGTTCTATAACCACGTTAAGCGGTATAATAAACAACAGAACCGGGATTATTCTCCTCGCAAGTACAGAATACCATGGGCCCATTCTCTGCTGCATATCGTTAATTTTTATGAGAAACTGCTCTCTCTCGCTTGGAGTTGTGTCATAATCATTCATAAACATTCACTCATTTCATAAAAAATTTACTAATGTTATTTTTACATAAAGAAAAACCATACGGTAAATAACGCAATAAGCATCAAAGCAACAAACAAATGCTTATACTTTTGGTCGACGATAAGCCCGATAAACTCGCGCAAGAAAGCGTTCATAAAGAAATACGGCTTGGTCTTTGCGGAGATCCCCTCAGCGTGAAATCCGTTTTTCTGAGCCAGGATGTAACCGCGAAAAATATGGTAATTTGTTGTAGCAAAGGCAATTTTTTTATTCTTTATATCGCCGCATCTTTTTTCTATAAGATGCTTTGAGAACTTCATATTCTGGAAAGTATTTACGCTTTTATCCTCGCGAAGTATCCTCTCGGGCTCAACGCCCTTCTCAAGAAGGTATCGCTCCATAGCCTCACCCTCGGCAATTACTTCATCAGCGCCCTGACCTCCGGACGGTACGAACACAGCGTGCTTGCCGGTTGACTCAAACTGTTCTCTCTCAAATTTGAGCGCGCTGTCTACCCTGCCCCTTAAAAGCGGAGTTAGTGTGCCGTCCTTACGTATTCCGCAACCGAGGATTATAATATAATCCCGGTCGAGCGCAGGCTTGTGCTTTACGGAACAGAACGAGCAGATTACTGTAGATAAAAACATTGACTCCATATACAGCACAAGGTAGATAATTATTTGATAAATAAAACCGTAATTCGGAATTTCCCAAAGAAAATCGAACAACCTAAATCTAAATGAAATTGCGTTGCTAAAGAACCAAAACACGCCAAAGATTATTCCGAGAGCATTGACCGGACGGTAGCCCTCATTACGCATAAGCCAGATGTTGCTGAACGCAAGCATAAACGCCATCACAAGCATTATCGGCGCGAACGCAAAAAGCATCAAAAATCCGCCCAGGATTACATCATTGATAAAGTTGCTCAACGAGCTAAACGCACTGTTAAGAAGTCTGTATAGTATAAACACAAAAAGACAGATAGAATAAATAGCAAAGCCTCCGGCATCAATCATCCTATACGAATAATCACCCTGTTTATAATAATCTCGGAACATCAGAATCATCATAACGCCGGTAAACAGTAAAGCCGCCAGAAAAACGCAAATCACAACCCTAAAGCCGTTGAAGCTAAACTCGCCCGGGGATGGTTCATAGATTTTATTCATAAAGGAAACGGTAAGGCTCCTGCCTTCCGCAAAACTAATCCAATCATCTCCGCTGCGGTTCTTACACTTTAGGTTAACTTTGCCCGGATTCTTCGCCTTAAATACTAGAATGAGTTCTTCATTCTCCATTTTAGCTTCAAGGAACTCCGCAACGTTTTCGTCGCTTAACTCCACCCGGGTTTCGGGAACACTTTTTGACGCTAAGAATACATGGGTGTGCATCGAGTAAGTGTCTCCAACAAGTATTACATACACGAGAGCTGACGCTATCATTAACGACACTACCGCAACAAGGATTATAAACTTTCTGTTTTTTCTCATAATACAATCACCCCCGCCTTTGTTATCTATTCTTAGTTTTACTTGCAGTTTTCTTGACCGCCTTTTTCCCCTTTTTTACCTTTTTAGGCTTCGGCTTTTTGATCTTGGCGTTGCTGTAATCGGAGTAATCGCTCGAATGTTTGAGACTTTTGTCGAGACAACGGATAGTAAACTTGTAAGACTTGCCGTAGCTTCCCTTGTAGGTAAAGGCGTTTTTTTTAGTAACCTTTACTGTTTTCCAGTTACCGGTGGATTTACCCATCAGAATATACCTTGCGGCTCCGCCGACTTTGCTCCAATTGAGCTTTATCTTCTTGCCGTATACTGAGTTGGCGAGCTTCGGTCTGGAAAGGAAAATCCTCGTTGAGCCGTTCTTGTAGTAATAATTAACGGCGTTGCCGGCGCTGTCAAGGCTCATAACAATGAATGTGTAGGTGTATCCTCCGCGGACTGTTTTTAGGTACTTATAGTCCTTGGTTGTTGTTCCGAGCGAAATCCAGTCTGAATTTGCATAGCGGTAGAAAACTCGGTAACGCGCGGCTCCGGGGATTTTGTTCCAGCTTGCCTTTATTTTATCGGAATAATTGCGCAGTACGCGAATTGAAGCCGGAGCAACGTAAGTAAGCTTGGTACCGGTTGTATCGTAAGAGCCGATGTATTTCGAATCCTTGTCAACAGCACGAACCGTGTAGTAATAAGTCGAGCCTGAGGTAACGGATTTATCCACGTAGGCGTTGGAGTCGGTCTCGGCAAGCTTTACCCAACCTGCGTTTTGCTTTCTGAAAACGTGATACTTTGAAGCGCCGCTTACCTTTTCCCAGTTAAGGGTCGCGTTGGTGTAGTTATTGAAGGCGGAATTAACCATTGTGATTTTATCCGCCGCGGTAGTTTCGGGTTCTTTATCTCCGTCAGTTACCTTTACGGCAACGACCGTCGTTTTGCCCTTTGAGGTGCTGACAGTCACCTCTGCCTCTCCCTCTGATTTAGCGATAATCATACCGTCAGAACCAACCTCGGCGATGCTTTCGTCGGAGCTTGAATAGGTTATATTCGGAAAAGCGTTGAGCGGTGTTACGGTAGTGTTCAGCCGGTAAGACTTGCCGACGGAAAGCTCTACGCTTTTTACATCGGTATAGATTCCGTTTTCCTCGGACTTGGAGAGGAAATTGTTGCACATAGTAACCAGGAAGGATTTTTGCTTATATTTATACGCCTGCGCGCAAATAAAAGTATTGCAGTTGAGAGTAGCCGACGAGCTCTTTGTTATATTGATACCGAGCTTACAGTTAAACATTCGGTTACGGGCAACAGCATAGCTCACCGCGGCTGAATCATTCACGCCGATTGCTGCGTTCGATACATTTGAAACCCTGTTGTCGAGTATTGAGGTGAGCTTTGCGTTATAAGCGACAATTCCGTAGTTTGATGCGGTATCAACGTCGTTGTTGCAAACCGAGCTAACAGTGCAATTCTCGCCGATATGAATTCCGTTTATCTTGGCGTTTTTGATGTAGTTGTTTTTAATACGACCGAGCTGAGAGGCGTACCTCGCGTAAATTCCGTGGTACTTGCTGTCAGGCTTAAAGGAATTATCTCCGCAATAAAAAACGTTCGACTCCACATCAACATTCCTGACGTCGTCAAGCCGGCAGCCGGAGCCTTTAATATCCACATAATTGTTGCGGATTGTAACGCCGTTGGCATAATAATCGCCTTTTGGAACCTTTGCGGCAGTTTCACCGTCGTCGGTTTCCGGATTGGTCAGGTCGTGACCGAGGACAGAAATTCCGGTAACAGAATATGAAGCAAAGGTATCCTCAATCATTCCGGCGTTTTTAATTGTGTTGTAGGCTATGAGGGTGTTTGAGTTCTCAGGAGCGTTGTAGTCGTCGCTGACATGAGCCTCTGTGTTGCCCTCGGCGGCAATATCTCCGGCAAGGTACATTCCCTTGCCCAGCGAGCTAATCTTATAAACCGCGATTCCTCGCGGAGTGTTGTCAATATAATTGTCTGTAATACTGCAATTATTCCAGTTCATCGTTTGAATTGCAACGCTGGTCATATTGGTGAAGGTATTATTTCTGATTGAGATATTCTCGAACGGATTGTTGAGAATCGCGGTGTGAGAACCGACTCCGCGCGGACAGTTGTCGAACGTACAGCCTTCTACGAGCACGTTTTTCATAGGAATATCCTCGCTGCGGCAGTTGACGATATGCCCCTTTTTGAGCACGTCAAGCTGAACCGCCTCGTAGCATATTTCTTTATCCTCCTCGAGCTCGAGCTGTTGATTCTCAAATGTACAATTTTTCAGCGTAAAGCCGTCAACTCCGGCAACCTCCATCATATGGCTGTTCCTGAGGTTTTTTAGAGTTACGCCGTCGAGCGTTATATTCCTTGCATGGGCGAGCTTTATCATCGTGTTAGAGGTGAAATCCGCGTCAAACACTCCGCCCTTAATGGTTATATTTTTATAGGCTTCGTAGCCGATTGCGCCCTCAGAAACACCGTCCTCGGTGCCGGTTCGCACCATATTTGAAACGATTCCGCGAGCGCGTTTAATTGTAACATCGGTCAAATCGAGCTCAGTATTGCTGAAAAGCCTGATAACCCTGTCGAGAATATACTCGCCGGGCGCGACCTTTACAGTACAGATATGCTCGTCGTCGGAGAGATTTCTCGCCTGAATCAGAGCGTCCTGCACCGCTGAGACGAACGAATCCTCGTCAATCTGCTGAGTTGAGACGGTAATTACTTTTTCAGATACTTCCGCTTCGTCAGGCGTAGCTTCCAAGCCAAACGCAGGCTCAGCCGAACTGAAAAGCAGCACCGAGCATAATATTATTGATAAAAAACTTACAAGTAGCTTTCGCATATATTTTACTCCTATTTTAACATACTTACTAAATTATATCATACCACATTGATAAAATTTTGTAAATATTTTAAACCTGCTATAATTAAACTCCCCCGTCTCATATATATAAGCGGAGGGATAAGATGGAAATATTACTGCTTGCAGGAGGACTCGGGTTCTTTTTATTCGGTATGTATACGCTCGAAAACGGGTTAAAAGTCTTGTGCGGCGGCAGGATGAATTTGATGATAAAGGCCGCTTGCAAAACAAAGCTCAGGGGCGTAGTTATAGGTTGCGCTGTCACAACAGCGCTGCAAAGCTCGTCGTCCGTAACGGTTATGCTCGTCGGACTCGCCGAAGCCGGAGCGCTTGAAGCCCAAATGACTTACGGGCTGATCGCCGGAGCCAACATCGGAACCTCCTCGACCGCGTGGATAATCGCGCTCAGCGGAAGTGAAGCCTTTAATATCACGAGCCTCTACCCCATTTGTATACTTTTGGGAAGCTTAGTTATAATTCTAATCAAGAATAATAAAGCAAAAGCAATCGGAACACTTTTATCGGGCTTTTCTCTTTTGCTCGCAGGAATGGAGAGTATGACAGCAGCAGTACTTCCGGCAGTTAACGGGAGAGTTTTCGAAGGCTTTACAAATCCGGCAGCAGGCTTTGCTGCCGGGATCATCATTACCGCGATGATTCAAAGCTCATCAGCTTCGGTCGGAATTCTCCAGGCGGTTGCCGCGTCGGGAATGATAAGCTTTGAGCTTGCGGTTCCGATTGTTATGGGGCAAAACATCGGGACATGTATCACGGCGATTATCTCCTCAATAGGCTGTTCAAAAAACGCGAAGAAAATCGCCCTTATTCATCTGAGCTTTAACGTAGTCGGAGCGGTTATATGCGGAGCGTTATATTTCGTTATCAGAAATATAATTAACCTGAACATACCTGCCGACCCGGTAAGCGTCGCACTTATACACACAGCGTTTAACACGGTGAGTACGGTTCCGGCTTTAGCGTTACACGGCAACAAACAAGCGACAGCTTTTTAGCCATCGCTTGTCTTTACTCATTATTTCATTTTATTCGGTTTACCCCAACTATTGACATAGAGCCAGTAAAAAAACCGCCTGACGGCGGTTTTTTTAAGCTTCTGAAAAGCTGTCCTTGCCTACTCCGCAGAGAGGGCACTCAAAGTCATCCGGTAAATCCTCAAACTTTGTGCCGGGTGCGATTCCGTTCTCGGGAGAACCGAGCTCCTCGTCATATTCCCAGCCGCATACATCGCATACGTATTTCATAACGAATCTCCTTTCTAAGTATTATACCTCGGCGATAACCTCAACCTCAACCAGGACGTTCTTGGGAAGCGTCTTGACTGCTACGCAGGAGCGCGCAGGCTTTGAGGAAAAGTACTTGCCGTATATTTCGTTAAAAGAACCAAAATCACCCATATCAGCAAGGAAGCAAACAGTCTTGACCGCTTTGTCGAGCGACGAGCCTGCAGCTTCCAGCACGTTCCTGAGGTTTGTGCAAACCTGCTCTGTCTGAGCTTCGATTGTCTGAGCTTCAACGTTGCCGGTCTCAGGGTTTATTGCAATCTGACCCGATGTGAAAACAAGTCCGTTTGCGACAACAGCCTGACTGTACGGACCGATAGCGTCCGGGGCGTTTTTTGTGTAGATTTTTTCCATAATAAATACCTCTCTTATACTAATCTAAAGCCGGCGTTTGTGAGCGCGGCAGAGATTTCCTTAACGTGGTCAAAGTTCCTTGTTTCGAGCACGATACGCAGGATGCAGTCGGTGATGTCTCCCTCGCTTGCGCGCTCGTGGTGAATGCTGATAACATTCGCGCCGTGGCTTGCGATAATGTCGGAAACACCGAGGAGCTGACCCGGCTTGTCGTCAAGCTGAATACACAGAGTCTGCTGACGCCCCGAGGAAATGAGTCCGCGTTTTATTACACGGTTGAGGATGGTAACGTCGATGTTTCCGCCCGAAACCACGCACACTACCTTTTTGCCCTTTACCGGGAGCTTGCCAGCCAATACAGCGGCGAGCGGAGCGGCTCCGGCACCCTCGGCTACCATCTTTTGCTTTTCAATAAGCGCGAGGATAGCGGCGGAGATTTCGTCCTCAGAGACGGTTACGATGTCGTCAACGTACTTCTGAACATATTCAAAAGTCAGCTTACCGGGTTCCTTAACCTGGATTCCGTCGGCAATTGTGCTGACTTTGTCAAGCGTAATAATCTCGCCCTTTTTGACCGACTCGTACATCGAAGGCGCGCCCTCAGCCTGAACGCCGTAAACCTTTACGTCGGGGTTGAGGCTCTTAATCGCGCAGGCGACTCCGGAGATAAGACCGCCGCCGCCGATAGCTACTACTACAGCGTCAACGTCGCTCATCTCGTTCATAATCTCGAGTCCGATTGTACCCTGACCGGCGATTACGTTCTCGTCGTCAAACGGGTGAATAAATGTATAATTGTGCTCGTCGCGGAGTCTGCAGGCTTCGTTGTAGGCGTCGTCGTAAACGCCCTTTACCATACATACCTCGGCTCCAAAGCCTTTGGTCGCCTCTACCTTGGAGATAGGCGCTCCGTCAGGCAGGCATATCAGAGATTTGATTCCGTATTTTGTAGCAGCTAAAGCTACGCCCTGAGCGTGGTTGCCGGCTGAGCAGGCGATTACGCCCCTTGCCTTTTCCTCGTCTGAGAGCTGAGAAATTTTGTAGCCTGAGCCGCGAAGCTTAAACGAACCGGTAAGCTGCAAGCACTCCGGCTTTAAGTAAAGCTCGCAGTCGGTATCTATTGCCGAGGCTCTTACGATAGTTGTCGGGTGGATAACATCCTTCAGAACCTTTGAGGCGTGATAGATTTTGTCAAGTGTCAACATAGTATCATCTTCTTTCATACCCTTCTATTCTATATCATTTGGCGTAATAAATCAAGATTTTTTTCAATTAGGGTGGAAGTTTGTCCTTTAATGTGCTAAAATAATAGTCAAGCTTTAAAGGAAGATTGGTTTATGGATAAAAATAAAAAATGTCCGCATTACAAAAAATGCGGAGGATGCCAGATTCACAACCTCGACTACACCGACCAACTTGACTTCAAGATGAAAAAGGTAGTCAGGCTTGTCGGAAGGTTCCACCATGTTGAGAACATAATAGGAATGGATAACCCCTACCACTACCGCAACAAGGTTCAGGCGGCGTTCGGGCGCGACAAGCAAAACCGGATTATCTCCGGAGTTTACCAGAGCTCGACCCACAGGATTGTCCCCGTTGACGAGTGTTTAATCGAGGACAAAAAGGCTGACGAAATAATCGTCACCATACGCAAGCTTTTAAAAAGCTTCAAGCTAAAGACCTTTGACGAAAACAGAATGACCGGATTTCTGCGTCACGTGCTCGTGAAAAGAGGCTTTTCGAGCGGAGAGATTATGGTTGTACTTGTAACCGGCAGCGAGGAATTTAAGAGCAGGAGAAGCTTTGTAAACGCGCTTTTGCAGCGTTATCCCGAAATTACGACGATTGTACAAAACGTCAACAACCGCCGCACAAGCCTTGTGCTTGGAAGCAAGAGCATTGTGCTTTACGGCGAGGGAGTGATTAAGGAGCAGCTTTGCGGCTACACCTTTACAATCTCGCCAAAGTCGTTCTATCAAATAAATCCGATTCAGACCGAGGTGCTGTACAACAAGGCAATGCAGTTTGCCGATATTAAAAAGGATGACGTCGTAATCGACGCATACTGCGGCACCGGCACAATCGGAATTATCGCGAGCAAATTTGCCGGTCAGGTGATTGGCGTTGAGCTGAACAAGGACGCTGTGCGCGACGCGCGCAAAAACGCGAGGATTAACAACGTAGAGAACATAGACTTTGTTTGCGATGACGCCGGACGGTATATGGTTAACCTTGCCGAAGAAGGGCTCAAAGCCGACGTTGTGATTATGGATCCGCCGAGAGCCGGAAGCGACGTTAAGTTCCTAAAATCACTGGTTACGCTGTCTCCGCGGAAGGTGATTTACATCTCCTGTAATCCCGAAACGCTGGCGAGGGATTTGATGTATCTCTCAAAAAACAAATACAAGGTCAGAAAGATTCAGCCCGTCGATATGTTCCCTCACACTGAGCATATCGAGTGCGTAGTATTGCTAACGAAATAAAGGAGCATTAGTGTGAAAGCTTACACTAATTCAAAATAGTATCGCCATTTACGCATTGTCCGCCCACAGTAACAGCGTAAGGTAAACATTAATATTGTGGGCAGAAAGGCTATGGGAATTTATGAATTTTAAGAATGTTGAAGAAGCCAGGGAGTTTTTTAAAAACGACCTCTACGCTATGAACTGCGGAATCGTTATTGACGAAATCGGCGAGCACTACTCAAAGTGCAGTATGAAAATCACCGATAATCACCGCAACGCAGTAGGCGGAGTTATGGGCGGAGCGATCTTTACGCTCGCTGACCTTGCGCTTTCAGCCGCGGCTAACAACACTCATATACCGACTGTGGCTCAGCAGGTAAGCTGCAGCTTTCTCAGCGGCGCGAAAGGAGACACTCTCATCGCGCAGGCAACCTGCGTCAAGGACGGCAGGACGAGCTGTGTTTACAACATTGAAGTTAAGGATAACACCGGCAGAAACGTCGCTCTTTTCATCGGCACCGGCTTCAAGATTTTTTAATTCGAGTAGATAGGTTTAGTATAGAAACAACCTCATTATCCCGACAAAAACATAGATTAAGTTCTAACGTATAGCTTTCTAAATCTTTTACCTTTTATCCCGCCTGAAGAATAGATTTGATTCTAGCGTATAGCTTTTTTAGTAACAAATTAATTATAATTCTTATTTAGAAATATAAAATATTATATCGACATTATAATATAGTCACTGCCACCGGGTAGGAATGGTAATTACAAGCATTCGAATATACATCGTTAGGTCTTTTAAGATGTATAGCGAATGCTTTTTATTTTAGGTGCTTTTATGAAATTTTCTTTTAAAGAATTAACAAAGTTTGAAAGAATACTCTGGATAGTGTCGCTGTGCGTGGTGAGCGTATCTTTTATTCTTTCAAAGAATTTTAATTACATAACCCTCATAGCTTCCCTGATTGGAGTAACAGCGCTGATATTCTGCGCAAGAGGTCACGCAATCGGGCAAATACTCATTATAATTTTTGCGCTGCTGTACGGTTACGTTTCATTCGAGCAAAAATACTACGGCGAGATGATAACTTACATAGGAATGAGCGCGCCTATTGCGCTGGTATCGGTAATCACATGGCTGAGAAATCCGTTTGAGCAATCCAACGAGGTAAAAATCAACAAGCTCAGAAAGCTAACTTACCTCGTGCTGTTCGCGCTTACAGCTGCGGTGACGTTTGTGTTTTACTTTATACTCGAAAGCCTCGGAACAAGCAGCCTTATGTTCAGCACCTTGTCGGTAGCGACGAGCTTCCTTGCGGCTTCGCTTACTATGCTGCGAAGCGAATACTACGCTCTCGCCTACGCGGCGAATGATGTTGTTTTGATAATACTGTGGTCCATAGCAAGCATCGAAGAAATAGGATGTCTGCCGATGATCGCCTGCTTTTTGATGTTTCTTGCTAATGATATTTATGGTTATTACAGCTGGAAAAAACGAAAGATAAAACAGAATAGCGAAAAATAAAAACAGCCGTCGTTCCCGAAAGCAATTGCTCAATCAGGATACGACGGCTATTATTTTTTACTAATCTACGAGATTAATTATTCCTCTGTCTCAGCAGGAGCTTCCTCAACAGGAGCTTCCTCAGCAGGAGCCTCCTCAGCAGGAGCTTCAACAACAGGAGCCTCCTCAGCAGGAGTCTCTGTAGAAGCAACTACAGCGTCCTCAGTAGAAGCGACAACCTCTTCCTCAACCTCAGGCTCTGCCTGTGCAGGAGCTTCGTCTACAGGAAGAAGAGCGCGGATTGAAAGACTTACGCGCTTTTTGTCAAAGTCAATAGCGATAATCTTAGCCTTTACTGTCTCGCCGACTGTGAGGATGTCCTCAGGCTTGTCGATACGCTTGTTAGCAATCTGAGAAATGTGGATAAGTCCGTCAATGCCGGGGATAACATTTGCAAACGCGCCGAAGGTTGTGATACCAACGATTGTAGCGTCAACAACTGTGTCAACCGGGAAGTCACGGCGGAGGATTTCCCAAGGATTAGCGTCGGGATCCTTATAGCCGAGGGAGATTTTCTTAGTCTCCTCATTGATGTCCTTGATGTAAACGTCAACCTCGTCGCCGATGCTTACAACCTCTGACGGGTTCTTGATGTGAGTCCAGGAGAGCTCGGAAATGTGAATCATACCGAATACTCCGCCAAGGTCTACGAACGCGCCGTAGCTTGTGATGGACTTAACAACGCCCTTGTAGTGCTTGCCAACCTCGCAAGTCTCCCAGAAAGCGGCTCTCTGAGCGGCTCTCTGCTCACGGAGTACCGCGCGGATTGAACCTACGATTCTTCTCATTCTTCCCTTCTGAGAAGCTTCGAGAAGCTTAAACTGTACTTCCTGACCTACTAAATCCTCGAGGCTGTCCTCACGGGAAGCTGTAGCCTGAGAAGCAGGAATGAACACACGGTTGTCATTATAGATAACAATAACGCCGCCCTTGACAACGCTGGCAACCTTGCCGGTGAGAACAGTGTCGGACTCTGCGAGTTCCTTGAGCTCTTCCCAACCCTTCTGAGCGTCTACTCTGCGCTTTGAGAGCATGATAGTACCCTCGACGTCGTTAGTTTTCATAATCAAAAGTTCAACTTCATCGCCGACCTTAACGATGTCCTCAGGCTTTGCTGTGGGATCGTTGGAAAGCTCGTCAGCCGGAATAAAGCCGGACTGCTTTCTGCCGACGTCAACAATAACTTCGTTAGGAGCTATGCTTACGACTACGCCTTTTACCCTCTCGTTAGTATTTAGATTTTTCAGCGATTCCTCTAACATCGCCTCAAAAGATTCAGTCTCGTTGACTGTTTCGCTGGATTTGATTTCTTCACTCATTGTATCCAGTACCTCCTTTATAATCCTCGCAGGTGTAGAAGCACCTGCAGTTACACCGATAGAACGCGATTTACTAACGAGATCTTTATCAAGCTCTTTAGCCGTTTCAATAAGATACGTCTCAGCGCAGCGCCCCTTGCAAATATCGTAAAGCTTTGCGGTATTCGAGCTGTGGCGGTCGCCGATAACTATCATCAAATCAGAATTGCCTGAAATTAAATCTGCTTCCTCTTGGCGTTCTGATGTAGCCTTACATATTGTATCAAAAATTTTGGCATTTGTATAGACCTTTTTTGCAGTTTTTAAACATTTTTTCCATTCTTTTTTAGAAAAAGTGGTCTGCGCGACGATATAAACGTCGTTATTTTTCTCTATTGGAATTTTATCAACCAGCCCGAGCAGTTCCTCGTTGCTGTTAAAGGTGTAGCACTCGCCGCTGCAATGACCGACAATACCCCTGACCTCGGGGTGGTCTTTGTTTCCGGCGATAAGTACGGGGATGTTTTCTGCTCCGGCTTCCCTGACAATATTATGGATTTTCTTTACAAAGGGACACGTAGCGTCCACACAACTGAGCCCGAGACTTTGTATCTCATCCATTACGGACATCGCAACTCCGTGCGAACGGATGACGATGGTTGTATCCTTTGGGCAGTCGGATACGTTGTCAACAGCCTTGCAGCCCCTTTCCTCGAGCTCGGAGACCATCTCCATATTATGAATTATGGGTCCGAGGGTACAGACCTTCCGACCCTTATCAAGCAAATCGTAAACAATGTCTACCGCGCGGTTGACTCCAAAGCAGAAGCCTGCGGTTTTAGCTACGTTTATACTCATTTAAGTCCTGCTCTCTCATTTCCTTGATTTTGCCCATAATCATTGAGCTTGCGTTTTTGAGCGCGCGTCGGTCGGCTGAAGTCAGCCCGAGCTGCTCGACAGTGATAGGGTCGGAAAAGTGTATAATTCTTTTACCGAATTTTTTGGTTTTACCGACGTTTGTAATGCAGGCAGGAACCACAGGGGTATCGGTCTGCTGAGCAATCAGCGCGCAGCCGCTTCGCGGACGCATAAGGTCGCCGGTTTTGCTTCTGCCGCCCTCGATAAAGATTCCCATAAGATTTCCCTCAAGGATGATGTCCTCGCCGTTCTTGATAGCCTTGCCGTCACCTGCGCCGCGCTTTACCGGAAAAGCGCCGAGGTGACTTATGATAAACGCAAAGAACTTGTTCTTGAACAGCTCGTCCTTTGCCATAAAGTTGAGTCTGCGCTTCTGACCGAGTCCGAGGAGCACAGGGTCGGAAAACGAGATGTGATTGCACGCTATGATGTAGCCCTTGCCGTCGTCCGGGATATTGGCTTTGTTGATAACCTTATAGCGGTAAATCAGCTTAAAAATCGGGGTACAAATCACCCTGCCCACAGCGTAAAGCGCTTTTGACTGAGCCATAATTATGACCTCTCTTTGATAATGTTAACAATTAATTCAATGCTCTCCTGCAAATCGAGCTTGGTTGTATCGGCAAGCACAGCGTCATCCGCCTGTTTGAGCGGAGCTATGTCGCGGTGCATATCGTTGTAGTCTCGTGTCTTTACGTCGTCGAGAATGTCCTCGTACTTAACATCCATACCCTTTTCGATAAGCTCCTTGTAGCGTCTTTGCGCGCGGGCTTCGGGAGAAGCGGTAAGGAATATTTTAATCTCGGCGTTCGGAAGAATTACGGTGCCGATGTCTCTGCCGTCCATAATTACGTTGTCGGTCTTTGCCATATTTCTCTGCAAATCGAGCAGAAAGGCTCTAACCGCAGGAACAGCGGAGATTTTGGAAGCCATCATCGAAGCTTCCGGAGTGCGGATTAAGCCTGACACATCCTCTCCGTCAAGCAGAACAACCTGCTCGCCGTTTTCGTTGAAGGTGAGCTCCACCTTGATTTCATCGAGCATAGAATTGACCTCTGCTCCCTCAACAGGCTCTACTCCCCTGCGCGAAGCGGCGAGTCCGACTGTGCGGTACAATGCGCCTGTGTCGATATAAATAAAGCCCAGCTCCTTAGCCGCTGCCTTTGAGATTGTGCTTTTTCCTGCTCCGGCAGGTCCGTCAATTGCGATTGCGATAGACATAGTTTTTCTCCTTAATTATAAATTGAATTTTCTCCGGCAAGCTTACCGGTTGCCCACGCGATTGTGAGGTTAAAGCCTCCTGTGTACGCGTCTACGTCTATTACTTCTCCGGCGAAGTAAAGACCCTTCACAAGCTTGCTTTCCATAGTTTTAGGGTTAATCTCCGAGACCTTAACGCCGCCCGAGGTTACGATTGCCTCGTCAATCGGACGCGGAGCGGAGATTTGAACCGTAAAGTTTTTTAATATTTCAAGAAGAGCTCTGCGCTCCTCCTTGGTTACTGAATTGCATTTTTTCGCAGAATCCGCCTGCCACCTGTCGAGCACAACCGGTATGAGCTTTTTCGGCAGAAGCTTTGAGAGAGAATTTGAAACCGCGCGGTTGATGTTCTCGGAAAAATCGCGGAGGATTCGCGCGTCGAGCTGTTCGTTTGAGAGCGCCGGCTTCAGGTCAATATGGGCGGTATAGCCCTCTGAATAATCGGTCATATTGCAGCTCGCCGAGAGTACGATCGGACCCGATATTCCAAAATGAGTGAAAAGCATTTCTCCGAAATCGGAGAACACCTCTCTCCCCTTCGCGGTTGTGATTTTCAGCCTTACGTTGCGCAGTGACAAGCCCTGCAAACGCTTGCAGTCGGCGTCCGGGCTTTCGAGCGGAATTAGCGACGGACGGAGACGGGTTACGGTGTGCCCGAGCTTTTCGGCAAATTTGTATCCGTCGCCGGTTGAGCCTGTGCGCGGATAGCTCTTGCCGCCTGTCGCGATAATAAGGCTGTCGCAGGGTATGAGCCTGCTCTCAACAATAACGCCCTTCACCGCTCCGTTTTCGGCTTTTACGCCGGAAACCGGTTTGTGGATAATTTCACAGCCGTTGTCAAGCGCAAAGGCGCGCAGGGTATCGACAACATCCATCGCCCTGTCGGACACCGGAAAAACCCTGTTGCCGCGTTCAACCTTGGTTTTGAGCCCGAGGTTCTCAAAAAAGTCAATTATATCCTCGGGAGTAAAGCCGTTAAGCGCGCTGTACAGGAATTTATTATTAACCGGAACATTTCTCATAAACTCCTGAACGTCGCAGTAATTTGTGAGATTGCACCTGCCCTTGCCGGAAATCAAAATCTTCCTACCCACCTTGGGCATTTTTTCAAATATTGTAACGTCGGCACCGTACATTGAGGCGTAACCGCCTGCCATAAGTCCGGCGGCTCCACCGCCGATTATCACTACCTTAGTCATCGGGCGTAGTGGTGCCGAGGTTGTCGTAAACGCCTTGGTGGTTCCAAACAAGCTCGAGCTCCTTGAAGGTGTCTGTTACCTCGTCCTTCTTTTCGAGCACTGTCGCGACAATCAAAGCGTTGATAAGGCTCAGCGGAGCTACGAGCGAATCAACGACAGACGCCATATCGCTGCGCGCGATAAGCACGTGATTAGCCGCTGATACAAGCGGAGAAACCATCGAGTCGGTAATCGCGATAACGTTGGCTCCCCTGTCTCTGGCGAGTGACATTGACTCAACCGCCATTGTGCTGTAGCGCGGAAAGCTGATTCCAATCATCACGTCTTCCTTGCTGATTCTGAACAGCTGCTCGTAGGTGTGGGTTTTGGATGTATCTGTAATAACTCTTACGTTGTCAAAAATCAAGCCGAAATAATAGCCGAGGAACTGCGCAAGCGAAGCGGTCGAGCGAACTCCGAAGATGTAGATACGTCTTGCCTTGACTATGGACTTCACCGCGGCGTCAAAGTCCTTGTGGGAGGTTTCCTCGAGGGTACGGCGGATTTTGTCTATATCCTGATTCATAATCGAATCGAGGACATCATCGTCGCCGATACGGTTGGTTGTAACGTCGATACGCTGAACCGAGGTGAGCTTGTCGCGAATCATCTCCTGCATAGCTTTTTGCAGCTTGGGGTAGCCTGAATAGCCCAGCTCAGTCGCAAAACGCACTACTGTACTCTCGGATACACCGACAGTCTTTCCGAGCTTTGAAGCAGTCATAAAAGCCGCCTGGTCGTAATGCTCTTCTATGTAATTAGCGATACGCTTTTGTCCCTTTGAAAACGAGTTCATATTGACCTCGATTCGGGAGAGTAAATGTTCTACCATATATATAAACTTCCTTTTGATTTAAAATAAGTAAATTTCGAAAAAGCAGTTGTATTATTCTATTCTGCCCGAAATTTGCACAATTCATTTTACCACCATGTCTTGCAAAACTCAACTGTTTTGCAAGAATTTCTGCGATTATTTTGCAAGATTGGAGAATACGCCCTCCAAAATCTTGCAATTCATAGTATAATATGGTAAAATTCACAGTAGAAATTGGTTTTTTCGGAGGACAAAATGATTGCGATTATAGATTACGGCGCCGGAAACATTCAGAGCGTTTACAAAGCGCTGAGATTCATCGGCGCGCAGTGCGTTGTTACCGGCGACAAGGACGTGATACTGAACGCCGACGGAGCGATTTTGCCGGGAGTCGGAGCGTTCGGTGATTGTATGGAGAATATGGAGAGCACAGGAGCAAAGCAGGCTGTGCTCGACTTTATAAAAACAGGCAAGCCGTTTCTTGGAATTTGCCTTGGCTTACAGCTTCTGTTTCCCGAAAGTGAGGAAAGCGAAGGAGTTGAGGGGCTTGACGTTTTGAAAGGAAAAATCAGAAGGATTCCCTCGGGCGAAGGTTTAAAAATTCCGCATATGGGCTGGAACAATATCGAGATAAAAAACAACTCGGGTATCTTCAAGGGTATCGAGGGCAGCCCGTACGTATATTTTGTGCATTCATACTTTCTTGACGCCGAGGACAAGGGTATTGTCAGCGCGACGACGGAGTACGGAGTTACGATTGACGCGGCGGTCAGCTGTAAAAACGTTACGGCGACTCAGTTCCACCCCGAGAAAAGCGGAGAAACAGGACTTAAAATGCTTAGAAATTTTGTAGAAATGTGTGGTTAATATGTACGCAAAAAGAATTATCCCCTGCCTTGATGTAAAAAATGGCAGGGTTGTTAAGGGTATGAGCTTCGTAAACCTCGTTGACGCCGGAGACCCGGTTGAGTGCGCGAAGCAGTACGACAAGGAAGGCGCCGACGAGCTTGTATTTCTCGACATTACCGCCTCCAGCGACGCGAGAAAAACGGTTGTAGATATGGTAGCAAAGGTTGCGGATTCTATTTTCATTCCGTTTACCGTAGGCGGAGGAATCAGAACAGTCGAGGATTTCAATGAGATTTTACGAGCCGGCGCGGATAAGGTCAGCGTTAATTCGGCAGCAATCAAGAGACCTGAGCTTATCACCGAGGCGGCAAAAAAGTTCGGCAGCCAGTGCGTGGTAGTCGCTATTGACGCAAAGCGCAAGGGCGAGAGCTGGGAGGTCTATATCAACGGCGGCAGAGTTCCTATGGGAATTGACGCGGTTGAATGGGCTGTTGAATGTGAAAGGCTCGGAGCCGGAGAAATATTGCTGACAAGTATGGACGAGGACGGACAGAAAAAGGGATATGACCTCGCGCTGACGAGAGCAGTTTCCGAAAAGGTAAACATTCCCGTAATCGCAAGCGGCGGAGCCGGAGTGCTGGAGCATTTTTACGACGCATTCACCGACGGAAAAGCCGACGCGGTGCTCGCGGCGAGCCTGTTCCACTTTGGCGAGATTCCGATTCCAAAGCTAAAGGATTATCTGAGCAAAAAGAATATACCGGTCAGAGAGGTTTAACGCTTCCAGACTGTCTTATTAAAAATATCAAAAACCGTCGTTCCCAAAAGCAGTTTGCTTCTGTCGGGATACGACGGTTATTTTTATATACAACCTATCTACTCGAGATAAAAAACCGTCGTTCCCAAAAGCAATTTGCTTCTGTCGGGATACGACGGTTATTTATATATACAACCTATCTACTCGAGATAAAAACACATTACCCAATAGATGAATACTTCCATCGGGACACGAAAGTAATTGCACAATCAAGCTATCTGCTCGAGATAAAAAACCGTCGTTCCCAAAAGCAGTTTGCTTCTGTCGGGATACGACGGTTATTTATATATACAACCTATCTGCTCGAACTAAAAATCTCGGAGGAGGTGGAGATGAAATGGTCGATTGTTTCCTGACCGCATTTATCCCGGATGAGGTTGATTGTGTTAGTGTATTCGTCCGGGTTGCCGCGGGTTAAGTTATGACAATCGGTACCGAGAATGTCGATGTAGCCGCGCTTTATGTACTTAATCAGTCGTCTGCGCTGAGAGAAATGCTTAAACGCTCCGACGTTGGTCTGGATAATAATATCCTCGTCGCACAAATCCTCAACCAAGCCTTCATCCGACATAAGGTGGTCGTAACGCTCAATGTGAGTGAGCACAGGATGCAGTCCATAGTTACCGCGAAGCCGGTTGAAGTAGTCCATAGTATGGTCGGAAAAATGGGAACCGAACGAGAACTCGCAGAGAATGTATTTTGAGTTTCCGTAACAAATGTCAGAGAGGTCCTTGTTATTAAAGAGGTAACGGGTTACGTACACCTCGGCTCCGACGCAGAAGTCTACATCCTCCGGAATATGCGGAAGGAGCTTGTCGAGCGACTTTTGACGGCGTTCAACGAACGTTTCGAGGCTTTCCTCATTTGTGTAAAAATGCGGAGTAAAGCAAATGTGCCTGACATCCTGCTTTCTGAGCTTTTCGATTAATTCAAGGCTCATCTCGACGCTCTTGGAGCCATCGTCCATTTCGGGCAGAATGTGCGAGTGCATATCGTAATACATAAAGTCACCTCCGATGAGATAGAATCAACGCTGAAATCAGATAAATTCGCAGACCTTGTCGCCCATTTCAGAGGTGCTGACCTTGGTCATACCCTCGGCGTAAATATCGGGTGTGCGGTAGGTTTTGAGAGCTTCGTTGACGGCGTTTTCAATCGCGTCAGCGGCTTCACTCTGGTCAAGAGAATAGCGAAGCATCATAGCTACGGAGAGGATTGTCGCGAGAGGATTGGAGATTCCCTGTCCCGCGATGTCGGGAGCTGAGCCATGGATAGGCTCGTAGAGTCCGAACTTGCCCTCAGCGAGCGACGCGGAGGCGAGCATTCCGATTGAACCGGCAATCATCGAAGCTTCGTCGGAGAGAATATCGCCGAAGATGTTTGAGGTAACAATGACGTCAAACTGGCGCGGATTGCGCACAAGCTGCATAGCGCAGTTGTCAACGTAAAGATGGTTGAGCTCAACCTCGGGGTAATCCTTCGCAACCTTGATGACGGTTTCTCTCCAGAGTCTGGAGCTTTCGAGAACGTTAGCCTTGTCAACGCTTGTTACCTTTTTGCCTCGCTTCATAGCAAGCTCAAAGGCTGTGCGCGCGATGCGCTCAATCTCGGGAACGGAGTACATCTCAGTATCCCAAGCAGCAGGAGAGCCGTCCTCTGCCTCGCATCTGCCTCGCTTGCCAAAGTAAATACCGCCGGTAAGCTCACGAACGATCATAATATCAAGCTGGCCGCCGATGATTTCGTCCTTAATCGGAGAATCGCCCTGGAGCGGCTCAAAGATTACGGATGGTCTGAGGTTGGCGAAAAGTCCAAGCGCGCCGCGGATTCCGAGAAGTCCTGCCTCGGGGCGTTTGTTGCCGGGAAGGTTGTCCCACTTTGGACCGCCTACAGCGCCGAGAAGAACGCTGTCGGAAGCCTTACATTTATCAATAGTCTCCTGCGGCAGGGGTTCTCCTGTGGCGTCAATCGCGCATCCGCCCATAAGAGCCTCGTCGTAGGTTACGGTGAAGTTGAATTTTTCGGCGGTTTTGTTGAGAACCTTGACAGCCTCGTCAACAATTTCCGGTCCGATTCCGTCGCCTTTTAAGAGTGTGATTTTGTAGTTTTGCATTTTTTATTCCTCTTTTCGTATGTAATACACTTTATTATCTCACAAGGGTTATATAAAAATTGTAGTATCGGCTACAATTATTCGTTAATAATCGGAATTTTCTGATAAACCTCGCAAACTCTGTCGCGTTGCCAGAGCATTGGATTGACTCTTACGGAGTAGCCGAAGCCGTTGTCCATCATCCACTCAAAGGGCTTGGCTCTCGGAATACCGTAGACGGAGAGCAGAGTCATAATCACTCCGCCGTGAGTTATTACGACAGCTTCGGTGTTGCCGGTTTTCATCAAGCCCTCGACAATCTGCTCAAAAATCAAGCAGACGCGCTTTGTAAAATCAGCTCCACTCTCCCCTCTCGGAGGTTTTACATCGGTCTGACCGGCGAGCCATTTTTCAAAATCAGGGTTATCCTTTAGTTCGTCGGCGGACTTGTTCTCCCATTCGCCGAAGCAACACTCAGAGAGCTGGTCGATTACAAGAGGATTTTGGTGAGGATAAAGAATCTTTGCTGTTTCGGTGCAGCGCTTTAGCGGACTTGTGAAAACAACCTGCGTACCCGGGTAGATGTAACGGGCGTCGTATTCCTCGAGGTTGAGCCTGCCCTCGTCGCTGAGAGGTACGTCGGTGGTGCCGATATACTTCCCCTTGAGGGTGTCGGCTATATCGCCGTGACGGATAAAATGAATAACGTAGGATTGCATAATTTCATCTCTCTTTACAAATAGTTTAAAATAAGCTATACTAAAAGTAATATACCCGGAGGTAAATCTTATGAACAAGGAATTTGGAAAAACTATTACCCACTTACGCAAGAAAAAGGGCGTAAGCCAGAAGGAAGCCAGCGCGGAGCTCGGAGTATCTCAGGCGCTGCTGTCGCATTATGAAAAGGGAATCCGAGAATGCGGACTGTCGTTTTTGAGCAGGCTCGCGGACTACTATGAGGTGAGCGTTGATTATCTGCTCGGACGAACTACTAACCCGGGGCTTAACGAAGACGAACAAGGCGAAGAAATAAGAACTCTGGACGAAATCAACAGCCGCAAAACAAATACGTATTGTATGCTAAACCGCAAGCTGCAAATTAACACAACCGCGGTAATATACAGTCTGCTTTCGGACATAAATAACAAGAAGCTGACGCGTTCGGTGAGCGAGTATCTCTCGGTCGCGCAGTACGTGATTATGCGCAAGCTGATTGAGAACAATCCGTCTGACGGAGAAATGTTCGAGCTGGATAACGCAGATATTTTCAGCTATTGCAAGGCGCAGATGTCGCTTAGTGAAGCGAGGATTTCGGACACACTCATCGGACTCGCAACTCCGAGACTTGGAGCGGATGTGCTGAGCGAGAGGTTTGAGGATAACTATCCTTCCCTGCATCAGTTGATTAAGAACTCGGAAAAAGCGCTTAATCAGAGTTTTAGAGTTTAAGGTAAGTTATACGACTGTAGGGAACGTAGAGTGATTCAATTGAGAATTGAGAATTGAGAATTGAGAATTTTGGTCGGGTAGACAGCTTCATCTTTTAGAAGTCTTTGTCACCCGACCATATTTATATGCTTGCTACGCAAGCAGCATATTAATTCTGTCGGGCAGAGAAGTTGATTATTTCATCAACCTATCATTTTCAATTTTCAACTGTCAATTGTCAATTGAAAAAAGATGATATTACAAATCTATCGCAAAAATAAAAAAAATACTATATATATGTTTTTTTATTTTTATAAAGTCTTTACCGAAATCATCTGTCATCTTACAAAAAATAGGCTG
>CADBTV010000025.1 GCA_902797655.1 uncultured Ruminococcus sp. | reverse complement strand
CATCGCTCGTTGCTGCGCAGCAGCAAACTGAGCGGAGAATATAAATTGTTTTTTGCTTTATAGGAGTTTATGCTATTGCAATTATCAGTTACCCTGTGAAAAAGTTTATTGTTTTGCAACGTTACAGAGCAGTTTCCTATAAAGTGAAAAATCCCTGTGACTAATCGCCGCAGGGATTTTATTACTCTATTGGAAATTACTCAAAATATGTATAAATATTCAAGCATACTTGTTAAGGATATAATAATCTTTTCTAACTCCTATGGAGTAATAAAATAATTTATATTGCCTGCTCAGCAGCACGCTGCGCACGCTTTCGCAATTCTTACTTTTTGTTCTGTACGTCCTTTGCCATAATGAGGTCGTTGACGTTGTCAATCTCGCACCATGCGTAGTCCTTGATGTCCTTGTAGTAAAGGTCAAAGTCATCCTCAAAAATCAGCTGAACCAGCGCGTCCTCAAAGAGCTGGTTGTACATCTCGCTGTTAACCATATTGTCGATTTCCTCAAGCAGGAATCTGGCCGATACAGCGTCGAGCTTAGTAACGCTGACGTATTGAGCGTAGAAGGTCGAGAGCGACTTGCTCATAACGCAGATTCTGTCTCCGTTAACCTGAACATTGTACTTGCCCTCAGTCTTGCTGGAGTCGATAAGCACGTACGGAACGTCTGTTTCCTTGCAGATAACCTCGCTGATTAGCTTATCCTCGGCAACAATGTCGGCGTTAAGAATCGTGAGGTTGTCGCGCTCAAGGTACTTTTTCGCAAACCAGAGCGAAGCGATTGAGCCTGTGGAGGAGTAGAACGGGTTGTGGACAATGATGACGTTCTCTCTCTCGAGGTCGCGCGTAACCTGCTCGTACATAAAGCCTGTTACAACAACAATCTCGGCTCCCATATCGTATTTTCTGATAAGCCTTACCATACGCTGGAGCACTGTTGTGTTTCTGTCCAGCTTATACAGTGACTTTGGTGTTTTTAAAGTTAATGGCTGAAGATTCTCGCCTTTACCGGCGGCTAAAATAATATATGTCATCTCATTTACCTCCGTTTATTTGTACATTTCCAACGCGCGAATACTGTAATCACGCGCGAAACGGTACCACAGCGGTTTTAAGTAACCAACCTTCTGACCGGCTGATTCCTTGAACATACACCAGTGCATAAAGAAGAATCCGGTAATCGAAATCCAGGCGTAGAAGTGGCGCTTCTCAATTGCGTTGGGCTTGTGACCAAAGTAGATGAACAAAATTCTGTCAACTTCCTCGTCGGAGTGGTCGCCGCCGCAGATGTAAGTGCCAAGGTCAAAGCCCGGGTCGTTGTATCCGCCGTACTCCCAGTCGGTGAGGTAAATCTCGGAGTCGTTAATCAGGAAGTTCTCGTCACGAGCGTCTCCGTGAGTAATGCAGTGGGGGATACCGTCCTGCTTTGATAGCTCAACAAGCTCATAAACGCGGTCTCTGATTGCCGCAAATTCCGGGTACTCGGCAAAATTCTCGCCGTAGCATTCCTCGGGAATCATATCCTTGATTGACTCCCACTTTTCTTTTACGTCAAATTCCCATCTTACCTTGGATGAGAACTTGTGGAGCTTTCTGAGCAGGCGAACGCCTCTGTATATGTCACTTACGTTTTTGTAGTCAAAGTCGCGGTGTTCTACGAACTTAGCGATTTTCCATCCCTTTGATACGCTCATAGCTACGAGCGAGGTATCAACCCTTGCCTCGTAAGCCTGGCTTTGAATCATAGACTCTCTGCCGCGGTCAACGAGAATTTCAGAGCCAAGACCCGGGAAACGGAAAACGTACTTACCTCCGTTTAATTCAAACGACAAAACGGAATTGGTTAAACCCTTTTGCAGCGGCTTAAGATCAATGATCTGTTCCTCGTTACAATTAAAAACCTCACAAATGGTTTTGTAGATGAAGGTAAGATCTTGCTCGTGCAGAACGCCTCCTGTTGTTTGGATAGTGTTGTCTGACATTGGAAAACCTCCCATGTTTTACTAAAGCGCGCAACCAATAAAACCTCGCGCGCCTTTATAAATGTTTTTGAACATCACAATAATTATACATAACAAGCCCCGATAAATCAATAGTTTTTAAGATAATTAAATAATTAACAAAGTAAGCTCTCGGCGCCGTCGTTATTTTTTGTGCACAATATCCTGATGTTGTGAAAGGTTCAAGAAAGCGCGCGCAATCAGCGCGTCCGCTTTCGTATAGCCATCGCTCGTGCGCGCGCAGCGTGCAACTGAGCGGGCAATACAAAT
>CADBTV010000024.1 GCA_902797655.1 uncultured Ruminococcus sp. | reverse complement strand
TGCAGACACATGGCAAAGTGTGATTTCTGCGGTAAGGGTGTAACTTTTGGTATCAAGGTTTCTCACTCACACAGACGTTCAAACAGAACCTGGAAGCCCAACGTACAGAGAGTAAAGGCTATCGTTGACGGTTCGCCTAAGCACGTTTACGCTTGCACAAGATGCTTACGCTCCGGCAAGGTTGAGCGCGCAGTCTAATTGAAAATAAGATGTCCCCCGATAAACGGGGGACTTTTTCATTTTAGCTCAAAAGTATTACGCCCGAAGCATTTGCCCCGGGCGTATTTTTTACAGCTTTTTGTAATCAAAGTCGTTTTTCTTGGCGTATTTATAGGCGGCGGAGCCTTTCTTGCACTTGATTGTGAGGTCAAAGTTTTTGTCGTACTCGCCGTCGTAGTAATTGACATAACCGACAGCGTATTTTCCAATCGACTTTACGCTTGACGGGATTGTAATTTTCTTGAGTCTCGGGCACTCGGCGAAGTCCTCTTCGTAGATTTTCTTTACATCTGACGAAATGCTGACCTTGCTCAGGCTTTTGCAGTTGTAGAACATCATACCGCCGCTTTTCTTGCAGACGGGATAGACAGTCTTTTTGAGCAGCTTGCAATTCGCAAAAATCTCATGTCCGAGCGAGAGCGACTTGTTGCCCTTGAAATTGACAGACCTGAGGTTGTCGCAGTCGGAGAACGCTTTGGAGCAAACCTTGGTCACGCTGCTCGGGAGCTTGACTTTTTTAAGGTTTTTGCATTCGTAGAAGGCGTTTTGACCGATTGTTTTTAGTGTGCCGGGCAGATTAAGCTTTGCGATCGCGGTAGCCTGCAAAGCTTCGGATTCGATTGTTTTGAGTCCTTTGCTGAGCTTCAGGGTTGAAAGCTTCTGATTGCCCTCAAAGGCTTTATCTTTGATAGTCCGCAAAGACTTGGGAGTTGTGTAGGATTTTGAGGACTTGCCTGCCGGATAAGTGATGAGGGTTGATTTCTTTTTGTTGAACAGAACTCCCTTCTTTGAGGAGAAGGCTGTGTTCTTTTTGTTGACTGTGATTTTTGTGAGGGACTTGCAGTTTCCGAAAGCGTATTCGCCGAGCTTTTTAACGTATCTGCTGAGACTTACGCTCTTGATTCCCGAATTATAAAAGGCGATCGACGAGATTTCCTTGACGTTTTTCGGAAGCTTGATTTTGGATAGCGACTCAGTATCGCTGAAAGCTGAGCTTGGGATTTTCTTTAGTTCGGAGCTGAGCTTTACTTCCTCGAGAGATTTTGCTCCGGAAAACGCGCTCTTGCCGATTGTTCTGACGGAATTGGGCATAGAGATTTTCTTTAGCGACTCGCAGTCCAAAAACGCATTGGCTCCGATTGACCGCACTTTGTCGGGAATGTTAATCTCCGCAAGGCGCTTGCAGCCAAAAAAGATGCAGTCGTCTATTTCGGTGAGGCCTTTGGGGAGCCGCGCCTTTTCGAGCGATTCGCAATCAAAAAAAGCACTGGAACGGATTGACGTTACAGAATCGGGGATTGTTACTGTTCTGAGGCTTTTGCAATCATAAAAAGCAAAGCTGCCGATTGAGGTAACGCTCGACGGAATCACTACGTTTTCGAGCTCAGTGTTATACGCGAAGCAATCACTCGAGATTGTGGTGACGGTGTAGCCGTCGATTCGCGCCGGAACTGCAATGCTCTTGCTGCTGCCGTCGTAGGATGTCAGCGATGCGGTGTTGTTGCTGAGCACGTTATACTCAAATTCGCTCTTGCTCTCCTCGGCGGAGACGCTGATGTTAACCACTGCAAAGGCGCTGAATAATACTATTGCGGATAAAATCACGGATATAAATTTTTTCATTTTCAAAACCTCCTAATTTAAATTTATATCTTTCACTACAGTAGTGTCACGCAGGAATGAAAAAGTTTCAAAGAATCAGGAAATTTTTTAGCGAATCCGGCAGAGTAAGAGTTTTTTTAAAATTTTGGGCGCAAAAAGGGCGGACATCAAAGTCCGCCCCTGTGCTTTATTTAATCGTTTATTGTTCTTTTATTATACTCTTGACTGCGGCGAGGGCTTCGTCAATTTTGGAAACATCCTTGGCGCCTGCCATAGCCATATCGGGCTTACCGCCGCCGTTGCCGCCTGTGAGCTGCGCAACCGCGCGGACAATTTTGCCGGCGTTGAGTCCCTTTGCGAGCGCGTCCTTGCCTACTCCGCAGGCAAAGGTTCCCTTGCCTGAGTCAAGCGCGCCGAGAACAACGACAGAGTTCCGGTTTCTGTCGAGGCACATTCCGACGATGTCGCGGAGCTGACCCCCCTGAACGTCTGTGAGCTTGTCGGTAACAACCGTTACGCCGTTGACCTCAACGGAATTTGCAAGAATTGAGTCAATCTGCGACAAAGCAAGCTTGTTCTTGAGAGCGGCAATCTCCTTGTCCTTCTCTTTGATTTCCTCGCTGATTCTGACTGCGGCTTCAACGAGCTTGCGCGGATCCGGAATCTTGAACGCTCCTGCCGCTTCGCCGATTACATCGACGGCGCGGTTGACGTAGTTTAGAACTCCGATACCGGTGAGGGCTTCGATTCTTCTTACGCCGGCGGCAACAGAGCCCTCCTGACGAATTTTGAAGAGTCCGACCTTGGCGGTATTATCGGTGTGAGTACCGCCGCAGAGCTCAACCGAGAAGTCGCCGGCTTTTACTACGCGGACTACGTCGCCGTATTTCTCGCCGAAGAGCGCCATTGCGCCCATTTTCTTTGCTTCTTCGATTGGCATTTCACGAGTTTCAACCTCGATACCCTGAAGCACTACATTGTTGACAAGCAGCTCAACGTCGATAAGCTGCTTGGCTGTGAGGGCTTCAAAGTGAGTGAAGTCAAAACGAACGTAATCCTCAGTTACGAGCTGGCCTGCCTGCTCAACGTGTGTGCCGAGGATTTGTCTGAGAGCTGCCTGGAGCAGATGAGCCGCGGTGTGATTGCGGCGAATAGCGTCTCGGCGCTTGACGTCAATCCCGAGGAAAATCTCGTCGCCGACAGTAACGGCTCCGCTCTCGATTGTTACAGCGTGCAGGAAAATACCCTGCGCGTCCTTGGTTGTATTGTCAACGCTGATTTGGGCGTTAGCTGAAGTGATTTTGCCGGTGTCGCCAACCTGACCGCCGGACTCCGCGTAGAACGGAGTTTTGTCGGTAACGAGGATCGCGCTCTCGCCCTCTGTCACCATATCAACACGCTCGCCGTCGCGTACAAGCGCGAGCACCTTACCCTTAGCCTCGTTCTCGGTGTAGCCAACGAACTCGGTCGCCGGAATATCGGAAAGGTCGGTGGAGTCGGAAATCCACGCATCAGCTCCGGCGTTCTTGCGAGCGTTACGGCTTCTGGACTTCTGCTCTGCGAGCAGCTCCCTGAAACGCTCGACGTTGACTTTGATTCCGGATTCCTCGGCAATTTCGCGAGTGAGGTCAATCGGGAAGCCGAAGGTGTCGTTGAGCTTGAAGGCGTCCTCGCCGGAGATAACCTTCTCCTCGGATTTTTCGATAATATCGTTGAGGAGAGCAAGTCCCTGGTCAATTGTTCTCGCAAAATTCTCCTCCTCGACCTTAATGAGCTTGGTGATAAAGTCCTGCTTATCGCGAAGCTCCGGATACGCGCTTTCGTTCTCCTTGATAACGGTGTCGCAGACCTTGTAGAGGAAAGGCTTGGTATAACCCAAGAGCCTGCCGTGACGCGCCGCGCGGCGGAGCAGACGGCGGAGGACGTATCCCCTGCCCTCGTTGGACGGCATTACGCCGTCGGAAATCATAAATGTAGTTGAGCGGATATGGTCGGTGATTACGCGCAGAGAGATGTCGGTTTTCTCACTCTCGCCGTACTTAACGCCGACAATATTGCTGATGTGCTTCATAATATTCTGAACTGTATCGACGAGGAAAAGGTTGTCAACGCCCTGCATTACGCACGCAAGACGCTCGAGTCCCATTCCGGTGTCGATGTTCGGGTGTTCAAGAGGAGTGTAGTTGTTCTTTCCGTCGTTGTCAAACTGGGTGAAAACGAGGTTCCAGACCTCCATATAGCGGTCGCACTCGCAGCCAACCTTGCAGTCCGGCTTGCCGCAGCCGTGCTCCTCGCCTCTGTCGTAGTAAATCTCAGAGCAAGGTCCGCAGGGACCGCTTCCGTGCTCCCAGAAGTTGTCCGCCTTGCCGAGACGAACCATATGCTCAGGGTCTACTCCGACCTGCTTTGTCCAGATGTCAAAGGCTTCGTCGTCGTCCTGATAAACGGAAACGTAGAGCTTTTCCTTGGGGATTTCAAGCACTTCGGTAAAATACTCCCACGCCCACGCGGTAGCTTCCTTCTTGAAGTAGTCGCCGAACGAGAAGTTGCCGAGCATCTCAAAATATGTACCGTGGCGGTCGGTCTTGCCGACTTCCTCAATATCAGGAGTACGGATGCACTTCTGGCAGGTTGTTACCCTTGTTTTCGGAGGGGTAATCTCGCCTGTAAAATACTTTTTCATCGGAGCCATACCGCTGTTGATAAGCAGCAGGCTGTTGTCGTTCTTTGGAATTAACGGAAAGGATGGCAGTCTGAGGCAGCCCTTGCTCTCCATAAAGCTCAGGAAGCTTTCTCTGAGCTCGTTAAGTCCGGTCCATTTCATTGTTTACACTCCTTTATTTATTACCTATCAGGTTCTTTTCTTTCTTAAAACAGAGCCCTCGGGGATTTCTTTGTCACAAATCATAGTCAGCTTTTCCATAGCGTGCGGCGCGCTTTCGACTTCTTCGCCGTTTTCGTTGATAAGCTTCATACACTTTACGTTAAACGGCACACCGCAGGGCGGAAGAACGTCGAGTGTGTCGCCGGCGAGGAACTTGTTGCGCTGGGTTATGTAGGCTGTGTTGCCGCTGCAGCCGTCGGAAAACGCAACAACGTCGTAATTACGGATGTAACCGCCGTTGTCAGTAACCTGTCCGGGCTCGCTTCCGAAGTAAAAGCCGGTGTTGTATTCGCGGTGGCTGATTTTTTCGGTTTCTTCCTTTATCCAGTCAGGAAGCACAAAGCCGTCGGGATTATTAAAATACTCGTCAACGGCGTGACGGTAGGCGTTGGTTGTTACGGCTACGTAGTAGCTTGACTTTGCCCTGCCCTCGATTTTCAGGCTTGACACCCCTGCCTTGACAAGCTCGGGGATGTGCTCTATCATACACAAATCGCGCGAGTTGTAGAGGAATGTGCCCTGGTCGTTCTCCTCAACCGGAAAAAACTGACCCTCGCGGTTTTCCTCAAAGAGGTGGTACTTCCAGCGGCAGGGCTGGGCGCAGTCGCCTCGGTTTGCGTCGCGGCCTGTCATATAGCTTGAAATCAGGCACCTGCCCGAGAACGACACGCACATCGCTCCATGGACAAAGGTTTCAATTTCGAGCTCGCCGGGAGTCTTTGCTCTTAGAGTTGCAATCTCGTCGAGCGAGAGCTCTCTCGCAAGCACCACGCGGCTCGCGCCAAGGTTATACAGCGCGTTGGCGGTGAGGTAGTTGGTGACGCCTGCCTGAGTAGAAACGTGTAGCGAGACGTTTGGAGCGTACTTTTTGCAAAGCTCCATCACGCCGATGTCGGCAACAATAAACGCGTCAACCCCGGCTGACTGAGCCATTTCAAGGAACTCGGGCAGGGTTTCGGTTTCGTTGCCGCGCGGCAGGGTGTTGCATGTAAGGTGAACCTTAGCGCCCCGGCTGTGAGCAAGGGCGCAGGCTTTTTGTAAATCATCGTCCGAGAAGTTCTTGGAGGCGGTTCTCATTCCGAACTGCTTTCCGGCAAGGAAAACAGCGTCGGCTCCAAACCGCAGAGCGCTCTCGAGACATTCCATATCGCCGGCAGGCGACAGGACTTCGGGTTTTATCATATTCAAACTTCCTTACTCTCCGATAAGCGAGAGGTTGTAGTTCTGCTGCCAAAGGTTGGAGGCGTAGTACGGCTTGCCCTTTTTATCATGGCAGAAGTAGAGGTAATCAGTCTCCTCGGGATAAAGCACCGCGAGGATCGCTTCCGTACCGGGGTTACAAATCGGTCCCGGCGGGAGTCCGTTAAGCTTGTATGTATTGTACTTTGATTTAAAGGATTTTCTGATTGACTTCGGCACAGCCTTTTTGCTTCGGTAGGGGTAATACTTGGTCGAATCGAGTCCGAGCTTCTGCACGCCATAGCTTACATCGGCGTCGAGTCGGTTGTGCAGAATTGAGCTGATGTAGTACATATCGTCGGAATCAGCCGCCTCAGCCTGAATGATTGAAGCCATAGTCAACACCTTGTTGAAGGTGTACTTGCTGTTTTTGACGAGCTTGCGGATGTTCTGCGCCTTTGAGTAACCCTGAACGTTCTGGTCGGTAAAGATACGGGTCTCAAAGTCGTTGAGCATTCTTGTGATTGTGAGCTTCGGGTCCTCGTTGTGGTAGCACTCGTATGTGTCCGGGAAGAGGTAGCCCTCGAGCTTATAATAACGTTTTCCGGGGTTTTTGATACTGCGGATAAAGGAGTAGTCCTCGTCGAAGTAATCGGAGTTACACAGCTCCAAAAAGCCCTTTGTGTCGGGCAGGACGTCCTTTTTGACAAGCAGATTGGCGATTTCGACAACGCTCATACCCTCGGTGATAGTCACCTTGATTGTGTCGGTACGGTTGGACATCGACTGGAGGTAATTGATAATCGCCTCGTAGTCCATATTGGTTTTCATCTGGTAGGTTCCCTGAGTGAAGGAGTCGCGGTTTTTGGTGAGAGTAGCGTACAAGCCGAAGAACATCTCCTCCTTGATGACGCCCTTGCTCCTCAACGCGGCGCTGACGTCGTCAAAGGTCGGATTCTCGGGAATGCTGACGGTGACCTTCTTCTCGTCGGGACGGCTGAGAGCCATCATATCGTTCACGCCGATTAGGCAGAAGGAGCCGAGCAGGATTCCGGCAAGCGCAACGGACACCCACCAGATTATGCGGAATCTGCGTCTGTTCTGGCGGTCGATGTATTTTTGCTGCTTTTTGCGCTCGCGCTTTTCCTCGCGCAGGTAGTTGCGCGTATCGCGGCGCATTTGCTCGCGGACATCGTCGCCGGAGTAGGAGTTGATGTCCTCGGAGAAGTCCTCCTCGATGTTCTCAAGCTCCCGGTAACGCTCGCCTACCGCGAGGTCATCCTGGTCGATATCAAGATGGAAATTCTGAATCTTTTTCTTGCGAAGTTCATTAATTCTTTTTTCTTCAGAAGAATTATTATTTCTCTCCATGATGATTCCATACCCTTTCCTGAATTTTGCGCGTTAAAAACCGCGCTGTGTGTGTATCGTAAAGCTGTCGGTTATTAATAACCCGACAGGCAAGTCGTGTTCATCGGCGGTAAGCTCCTCCTCAACACAGCAGGAGTAACAGAGTCCGAGCGTAGGACATTCAGCGTCCGAGAGAAACCGGTCGTAGAAGCCTTTGCCGAAGCCGATTCTGTAGCCGCGCCTGTCATACGCGAGCCCCGGGACGAGGATTAAATCCGCGTCGGATTTTTTTGCCGCTGCGCATTTGTTTACGTCCGGCTCAAGAATCCCGAAGGCTCCGCAGGTCAGATCCGCGGTTGAGCTTATATAGTAAAAAGTGAGTGTTTTTCCGTCGCTGTTGCACCTCGGAACGGCGAGCCTCTTCCCCTTTGCGAGAGCGTCGGCGATAATCAACGAAGTGTCAACCTCAATATCCTTTGAAATAAACGCGAAAACCGTACCCGAGCGGCTGTATTCCTCGCAGCCAAGCACGCGCTCAGAGAGCTTTTGGTCGAGCAGAGCTTTTTTGCTGTGAGAGAGTCTGCTCCTGATTTGCTTATGCTTTGCGCGGAGCTGTGCCTTTGAAGAAGCGGTTACGGGCATTGCATCGAGCTGCTGACTGCGTCGCTGATTTCCTTGGACGCGAGCTTTTCCGCGATAAGCAAGCCGAAGTGGACAGTGCATCCGGCGCCTTTGCCGGTGATAATCTTGCCGTCAGCTACAGCAGGCTCGCCGGTGTAGTTCACCTTGTCCTCGTTAGTCTCGCAGCCGGGATAGCAGGTTGCGTTCCTGCCGTCAAGGATTCCGCGGTGACCGAGGATTGACGGCGCGGCGCAGATTGCGCACATATACTTGTCATTCTCGCAGGCAAAATCGAGTACCGACTGCACAAAATCGGAAGCTTCGAGGTTGCGTGTGCCGTCGAGACCGCCGGGCAGGATTACCGCGTCGAGCGTATCGAGCTCAACCTCGTCGGGCGTGATGTCGGCTTCGACCTTAATTTTGCAGGACGATGTTACTGTTTTGCCGGTAACGCCTACTGTGAGGTTCGGAAGCTTTGCGCGGCGAAGAATATCGACTGTTGTGAGGGCTTCGGTGATTTCAAAGCCGTCTGCGAGCATAACGTAAATCATAATTATCTCCTTAATCCAAAGTTAATCCGGAGTAGATGTTCTCCGGTCTGAAATCGGTTTTGTATTTAACCATAGCGAAGCGGCGGGGCTCGCTGTGGATGAAATGCTGGTTGGGACTCAGGCGGAAAACGAAGCTTTGCGCCTTTGTTTCGGCGAGCAGGTCGCTGAGCAGATACCCGGCGTTTGCGTCGTCACAGATAAACTCCGAAACCTCGCACACGTCCTCCTGCTCATAAGCAATCGCGTAGCCGTAGTTGCTCCTGATTATTGTTGCCCCGTAGAGCGCGTTATAATCAAAGGCAAAATTTATGTGATTATTATTCCAAAAAAGAAAATTATCCTTTAGCACCCTGTTGCGGATTCCGCAGTAGCCGTTAACAAAGACATCCTCGGTTTCACAGGGCTTTGCGAGCGCTTCAAGCTCCGTACGACCGGCTTTGGCAAAATTGACGCTCAGCTCGTGAAAGCCGATGCGGCGGTAATAATCGTAGAGCGAATCGCTCGCCGGCAGTGTCACACAGAGCTCGGCTCCAACAGTTGCCATAGCAAAATTTATCAGTCCGTTCATCAGCCCTGTTCCGCGGAATTCCTCCCTGGTCGCGGCAGCGTAGACGTAGCCTGCCTTGCGGCCGTTGACGGTTGTGTCGAGGAAGTAGAGCATCGAGACAATCTGTCCGCCGTCCTCGACGACGTAGCAGATTTCGGGTTTGTATATTCTTTTAAAGAATAATTCCAACGCTTCATCACTTTCGTCGAAGCAGGCCTTATATAATTCTTTGAGAGAATTAACGTCACTCTCTCGTGAAATTCTCAGCTCAATCATTTTTCTCTCCGATGTATCGTTTCAGGATTGCCACGGGGTGGTACGAGAGCTTGGCTTTTTTCAGGCTTTCGAGCCCCATATCCTCCTCGCGGTTGACAAACTCAAAACCGACGAGTGTTTTGACAAATTCGTTGTTGATTTTTGCGTAGGCGCCGGAATACTCGGTGAGAGCTTTCTCGAACGCAACGTCAAAGGTCACTTTGTTTATCCTGGAGCCCATTGTCATCGCGACGGGCTTGTTGTCAACATAAAGCAGGCCTCCGTGCATATGGAGCTTGTCGTAATTCCCGAGCGCTTCGCTGATTGCGGAGTATTCGTCGCTTTCGGAGAGCGGAATCTCGTTGTTTCGGAACCACTGCTCGGCAACGAGCAGGGCGTCGGCTTTGTTTTCCTTGTTAATTATGCAAAACCGCCAGTTGGGAAATGCGCGGTCAAATTTTGAGATGTGGTTACGCTTTGCGTGGTACTTTTTGCCGGGGAGCATCGAGAGGTCGTAGTGGGTGTAGATGTAATCCTCGTCTCCGATTAATTCTTTAAAAGAAAAATCGTAGCCGGTAATTTTGCAAAGAATATCGCGCTGAGCTTCTGTCAGCATTACGAACGACGCTTTGATTCCTCTTTGCTTTGCGTCCTTAAAGACTTCGGCGATAACCGAGGTTGGGTCGCCCTCACCAATCGGGAAGCAGTAGCCCCACGGCTTGCCGCCCCGGAAGTACGACAGCATAAGGAATCCGTCGAAAATACAAATTTTTATATTATATTTATTTCTCCAGATAAAGATGTTGGACGCGTTGAAGTCGCAGCCCATTGTGCCGAAATTTTCGCAGATATTGCGGATAAACGGCAGGTCATCCTTAGTCGGCGTTTTAAAATCGAACATATATTACCCTTCAATTGTTTTAATAATATCGTTAGAAATATCCTCGATTGTACGCATAGTGCCGTTTTCTGTGCAGGAGATGACTCTCCAGCCGAGCTTTTCGGCTGCAAAAAGCGCCGAACGGCGGCAGTTGAGCAGGAAGCTTACGTTCTTCTCATGGAGGTCTTTTTTACTTTCATCGCCCTTGTAGCGTCCGCTCATCAGTTTTTGCGAGACGTCGGGCTCAACATCGAGGTATATCGTCAAATCGGGCTTTGGCACGTTAATCTTGTTGTACTCAAAGTCCTGCTGAAATTCTATATAACTGCTCCACTCGCTTTGAGGAAGCTTTGACATCTGATAGATAATGTTGGAAGCGGCGTAGCGGTCTGAGAGAATGGTGTTGCCGTTTTCATAGTCGTCCTTCCAAAATTGCAGGTAGCTTGCCACGCGGTCAACGGTGTAGAACGCGGCTGCGGCGTAGGCGTTGACGTCGCTCGGCTTGTCGCCGAAAACGCCGTTGAGATACATTTGCACCAGAGTAGAGCTCGGGTTGTCATAATCCGGAAAGGTGAGCTTGGTGACCTTCTCTCCCCTGCTTTCAAGAGTTTTGCGGAGGATTTCGGTCTGAGTAGCTTTTCCGGAGCCGTCGAGCCCTTCGATGACTATGAACTTACCTGCCATATTTCTCCCTCATTTCCTTAGCCTTGCCGCAGGACATCTTGCCCTCCGGACAAGGTCCGAACAGGCAGGAGGGTCCGCATTTTGAGAAAAGATTCGGAGCGACCCTGAGACATTCGAGCAGCATCTGCTCGGCTACCTCGCGGATTTCCCACTGAGCGCGGTTGCAGCAGCGGTGCGCGAAGAAATTTTCCAGGCTGCGGGTGTTGAAGGTGCAGATAATCTTGGTTGTGCAGGCGTTGGGAAGAACGAAACGGGCGTCCTCATTAGCCTTTTTGACAAAGGAATTGTACAACGCCTTGTTCTCCGCCTTGAAGCTTTCCATAACCTCCTCGTCGGAGCCGGAAAGCTCGGGCTTAACCTCGCGGATATAGCCGGCAACGAGCGAGTCGCGGATTTCGCGGTAAGCTTTTGACTGCATATCTATCACTTTTTTGTAAGCGTTATAGGCTTTTTCGTTCTTTTCAATCTCAGGCGGAGTGACGAACTCAAACTTGGTTCCGTCAACATAACGCTGGGACTGCTGGGAATACGAAGCGATTCTGTGGCGCACGAGCTGATGAGAGCAGGCGCGGCTGATCTCCTCGATTCCAAAGGTGAACGAAGCGTGTTCAAAAGGGCTGCCGTGACCGATGCTTGAGAGCATATTGATAAACCTTGCGGTATTCTCCTCGTCGAGTCCTTCGCGAATGTGCTCGATGTCGGACGCGGCGTAACAGAGCTTTGCCGCCATAGCGACTACCTGCTCAGGGTCCGGAGTATGCGCGAGTAAGGTTACCTTTGGTTTCATAACAATCACCTTTTCAACAAAATTCTATACCAAATTATTATAACATTATATAAGCAAAAATGCAACTGAAAATTACGAAATTCGGGCTGACTCGCAAGAGTTTTGAGTCAGCCCGTTAATATGATTATTTCAGAACTTTTTTGAGATACATTCCTGTGTAGGAGTTTTCGTTTTTCGCAACGGACTCGGGGGTTCCCTGGGCGATGATTTGTCCGCCGTTGTTTCCGCCCTCGGGGCCGAGATCGATGATATGGTCGGCAATCTTGATTAAATCGAGGTTATGCTCGATTACGACAACTGTGTTGCCGGTATCGACGAGCTTGTTGAGCACCTCGATAAGCCGGTGAACGTCGGCAATATGCAGACCGGTTGTGGGCTCGTCGAGAATATAAATCGTTCTGCCGGTGCTGCGCTTGGCGAGCTCTGTGGCAAGCTTTACGCGCTGAGCCTCGCCGCCCGAGAGGGTCGTTGCAGGCTGACCGATTTTGATATATCCGAGTCCCACATCATAGAGAGTCCGAAGCTTTCTCGCGATTCGCGGAATCGAGCTGAAGAACTCGACGCCCTCCTCGACAGTCATCTCGAGCACGTCGTGAATCGACTTGCCCTTGTACTTGACCTCGAGGGTTTCGTGGTTGTATCTCCTGCCCTTGCAGACGTCGCACGGAACGTATACGTCAGGCAAAAAGTGCATTTCAATCTTGATGATACCGTCGCCCTGGCAGGCTTCGCACCTGCCGCCCTTTACGTTAAAGGAGAAGCGGCTCTGGGTGTAGCCGCGCATCTTGGCGTCCTGAGTTGAAGCGAACAGCGCGCGGATGTCGGTAAACACGCCGGTGTAGGTTGCCGGGTTACTGCGCGGAGTTCTGCCGATTGGGCTCTGGTTGATGTTGATAACCTTATCGAGGTTTTCGAGCCCCTTGATGCTCTTGTGCTTACCGGCGCGGATTTTGGCGCGGTTGAGCTCGGATGCGAGCTTTTTGTATACAATCTCGTTGACAAGCGAGCTTTTGCCGGAGCCGGAAACTCCGGTAACGCAGATAAACTTGCCGAGAGGGAATTTTACGTTGATGTTTTTCAGATTATTCTGAGCCGCGCCCTTGACCTCGAGAAAGCTGCCGTTGCCCTTGCGGCGCTTCTTGGGAACAGGGATTACCCTTTGACCGCTGAGGTACTGACCGGTGATTGAGTTGGGGCACTTTTTGATTTCCTCAACGTCGCCGGTAGCGATTACCTCGCCGCCGTGGATTCCGGCTCCGGGGCCGATGTCGATAATATGGTCGGCGGCGTACATTGTGTCCTCGTCGTGCTCAACCACGATGACGGTGTTACCCACGTCGCGCAGGTGTTTGAGAGTTCCGAGGAGCTTCTCATTGTCGCGCTGGTGGAGACCGATGCTGGGCTCGTCGAGCACATACATTACGCCCATCAGCGACGAGCCGATTTGAGTCGCAAGGCGGATCCGCTGGCTTTCACCGCCCGAGAGGGTTCCGCTGGAACGCGACAGCGTAAGGTAGCCGAGCCCGACGCTGTTGAGGAAGTTGAGTCTTTCCCTGACCTCCTTAAACACCGCCTTGCCGATGAATTTTTCACGCTCGGTAAGGCTTGCGGTTTTGATAAAATCGAGGGCTTCAACGACCTGCATATCGCAAAACTGCATAATGTTCAAGTCGCCGACGGTTACGGACAGGCTGGTTTTTGAGAGTCGCTGACCGCCGCATTCATCGCAGGGAATCTCAGCCATAAAGCCCTGAATCTCGTCCTTTATCCACGCGCTGGAGGTCTCCTTGAAACGGCGTTCGAGGTTGTTGACAACACCCTCAAACGGGCGCTTCATAATACGCACATCGCCGAACGGCATATGGCGTTCAAGGGTCAGCTCCTCGCCGCGTGTGCCGTACAGCAACACGTCAATAATATCCTCGGGAAGCTCCCCGAGCGGAGTGTGAAGCGAGAAGTTATATTTTTCCGCCAACGCCCGGAAGTACATCTCGGCAATCGAATTGCCCTCCATAGCCCAGCCGCTGCCCTTGAGTCCGCCCTGGGCAATGCTCAAATCGGGATTCGGGATAATGAGCTGAGGGTCAACCTTTAGAAAAACTCCGAGACCCGTACACTTCGGACAAGCTCCGAACGGATTGTTAAACGAGAACATTCGCGGAGAGAGCTCGTCCACGCTCACGCCGTGCTCCGGGCAGGCGTAGTTCTGGGAAAAGCTCAAATCCTCGCCGCCGATTACGTTCACGGTAATCAGCCCGTTGGTGAGCTTCGACGCGGTTTCGATTGAGTCGGCAAGGCGCGAACGGATTCCGTCCTTGACGACGAGTCGGTCAACGATAATATCAATACTGTGTTTTTTGTTCTTTTCGAGCTCGATTTTCTCGGAAAGGTCGTAAATCTCGCCGTCGGCGCGAACGCGGACGAAGCCTGCCTTGCGCGCTTTGTCAAACTCCTTTTGCTGGGTGCCTTTTCTGCCCTTTACTATCGGAGCCATAATCTGGATTTTGCTGCCCTCCTCGAGCTCGAGGATGTTGTCTACAATCTGGTCTACGCTCTGCTGGGTAATTTCACGTCCGCAAACAGGACAATGCGGAATACCGATTCGGGCAAAAAGCAGACGGAGATAGTCGTAAATTTCCGTTACAGTGCCGACCGTTGAACGAGGGTTGTGAGAGGTGGTTTTCTGGTCAATTGAAATCGCCGGCGAAAGCCCCTGAATCTCGTCAACGTCGGGTTTATTTGACTGACCGAGGAACATTCTCGCGTAGGAGCTGAGGCTCTCGACGTAGCGGCGCTGGCCCTCGGCGTAAATTGTGTCGAAGGCGAGCGAGCTTTTGCCGGAGCCGGAGAGTCCGGTGATGACGACAAGCTTGTCTCTCGGGATTGTAACGTTTATATTTTTAAGGTTGTGCTGACGCGCGCCCTTAACAATGATTTTATCCTGTGCCATTTGATTACTCCATAGTCAAAATTAATATACAGATATAGTATAAACGTTTGTGCGACAAATTGCAAGTCTTTTATTTCGAGCAGATAGGTTTGTTTTTCAACAGCCGTTGTGTCCCGGCTGTAGCGTTTCTTCTGCCGGTAACGCCGCAAGGTTCTCACAAAGCTTGGTGTTTTATCTCGAGTTTTTTATTTCGAGCAGATGGGTTTGTTTTTCAACAGCCGTTGTGTCCCGGCTGTAGCGTTTCTTTGTTTTTATACCCATCAAACGTATTATTACGCGCAGGGGGCGGGTCTCCGCGCTCTCCCCTACGCGTTTTGGAATGCTTCATCTATAAAATACGGTCGGGCGACACACGCTTCTCCCGGAAGCTTCTGTCTACCCGACCGTAACTATTCACTATTAACTATTAACTATTAACTATTAATTAATCATTTCAATAAGCTTTGCTCTGACAGCCTGAGCGTCGGCTTTGCCTCGGCTCTGCTTCATAACGTTTCCGAGCAGTGACATCAGGGCTTTTTCCTTGCCGCCCTTGTAGTCGGCTACGGCGTTGGGGTTGCCGTCAATCGCGTTCTTACACATCTGTTCAAGAGCTGAATCGTCAACTCCGCCGAGGTCGCTCTCGTCGATAAACTCGGTGCAGGGCTTGCCTGTGTCGAGCATTTTCTCGAGCGTCTTTTTGGCGAGGTTATTCTGGATTTTCTTGTCCTCAATCATCTTGACAAGCTCTCTGAGGTGCTTCGGAGACACTGAAACGTCAAAGGCTTCCTTATCCTTTTCTGTCTCTACGCGGCGGAAGATTGAGCCGATGATAAAGTTGCTGACGGTCTTGGGATTTTTGAGTCCCTCAATCGCTTCGTCAAAATACTCGCTGACCTTGCGGTATTTTGTAAGCAGCGACGCGTCCTTCTCCGGAATATCGTATTCATCGACGTATCTCGCCTGTTTAACGGCAGGAAGCTCGGGTAGAGTCTTGCGGATTTCCTCAACCTCTTCCCTGCTTGTGAGGATTGTCACGAGGTCAGGGTCGCGGAAGTAACGGTAGTCGTTGGCGTCCTCTTTGCCGCGCATCGAGGAGGTGGTGTTTGTGGCGTCGTCGTAACGCAATGTTTCCTGAGTTACCTTGCCGCCGTTCTCGATAACGTCAACCTGGCGTTCGTATTCGTACTCCATCGCCTTGACGATGTTGTTAATTGAGTTCATATTTTTGATTTCGGTACGTGTTCCGAGCTCGTCGCTGCCCTCCGGACGAACGGAGATGTTGACGTCGCAACGCATTGAGCCCTCCTGCATACGGCAGTCGGAAACGCCGATATAGCGCATAATCTGCTGGAGCTTTTCAACATACTCTCGCGCTTCGTCGGTGGAACGGAAGTCAGGCTCCGTGACAATCTCAATCAGCGGAACTCCGCCGCGGTTATAGTCAACATAAGTATCGCCGTGAGCGTGGATAAGCTTTCCGGCGTCCTCCTCGATATGAATGCGGAGGATACGGATTTTCCTGCCGTTCGAGAGCTGAATGTAGCCATGCTCGCACAGCGGCTTGTCATACTCGGAAATCTGGTACGCCTTCGGAAGGTCGGGATAGCAATAATTCTTTCTGTCCATCTTGGCGACCTCGGCAATCTCGCAGTTAGTCGCGAGACCTGCCATAATAGCGTACTTTACAACCTGGCGGTTGAGCTTCGGCAGAGTACCCGGAAGTCCGATACAAACCGGACAGCAGTGGGTGTTCGGCTCGCCGCCGAACTGAGTGGTACAGCTGCAAAAGATTTTGGTGTTGGTTGAGAGTTCAACGTGGGTCTCAAAGCCCGATACTAATTCATATTTCACAGCTTGACACCCCACTTTGTTTCTTTGAAGTTCTCAGGAGCCGCTTTTTCATATGCGTTGGCGGCGTTGAGAATCTTAGCTTCGTTGAATTTATTGCCGATAAGCTGCATACCGATTGGCATACCGTCGGCATTGAATCCGCACGGAACCGATACAGCCGGAAGTCCGGCGATGTTCACCGGAACGGTGCAGATGTCTGTCAGGTAGGTTTCAACAGGGTCGGACACAGCGTGACCCATCTCAAAGGCTGTCATCGGAACAGTCGGAGCGAGCACGAAGTCGCACTTTGAGAACGCTTCGTCAAACGCCTTGACTATTGCTCCGCGCAGGTTTTGAGCCTTTTTGTAATAAGCGTCGTAGTAGCCGGCTGAGAGAACGTAGGTGCCGAGGAGGATTCTCCTCTTGACCTCGTCGCCAAATCCCTCGCTTCGTGTACGGCACATCATATCGTGGGTGCCGTTGTAGTGCTCAGCCTTGAAGCCGTAGCGGATTCCGTCATAACGTCCGAGGTTCGATGAAGCCTCGGCGCAGGCGATGATATAATAAACAGGGAGCGCGTATTTGAGCGACGGCATATCAAAGTAGATTACCTCGGCTCCGAGGCTCTCGTAAACCTTGACAGCCGCGAGCACAGCTTCCTTTACGTCATCGCGGACGCCCTCAAGGTACTCGCGCGCGATGCCGATTTTCATACCCTTGATGTCGTTATTGAGCGAGTTATATGTAGGCTCTCCCTTGCGTCCCTGCGAGGTTGAGTCCTTTGGGTCGTAGTCGGAAATTGCGTCAAACACAATTGACGCGTCCTCGACAGTCTTAGTGATGGGACCAATCTGGTCAAGGCTCGACGCGTACGCGATGAGTCCGTATCTCGAAACAGCTCCGTAGGTCGGCTTTAAGCCTACAATTCCGCAGAACGAAGCCGGCTGACGGATTGAACCGCCTGTGTCGGAGCCGAGTCCGTAGGGAGCGATGTTAGCTCCGACCGCGGACGCAACGCCGCCGGATGAACCGCCGGCGCAGTGCTTTGTATTAAACGGGTTTGCGGCTCCGCCGAAGTAAGAGGTCTCGGAGGATGAGCCCATAGCAAACTCGTCCATATTGGTCTTGCCGAGGAGAACAGCTCCCTCGCCCTCGAGCTTTTCCCAAACCGTCGCGTTGTAAATCGGCTTGTAGCCGGTGAGGATTTTGGAGCAGCAGGTGGTCTCGATACCCTTGGTCGAGAGGTTGTCCTTGAGGGTCATCGGAACGCCCTCGAGCAGTCCGATTTCCTCGCCTTTGCCGAGCTTTGCGTCAACCTTTTCAGCCTGAGCGAGAGCCGCGTCGGGAGTTACGTTGACGTAGGCGTTTAATTCTTTATTGGAATTTTCGATTTCTGTTAAATATTTTTCTGTGAGTTCCTTACACGAAATCTGCTTGGAGACAAGCATATCGTGGATTTTTTTAATCTCTGACATACGAACCTCCTAGTTATGATTACGCACGAGGAAGTGATCCTCAGCCTGCTCGGGAGCGTTTTTGAGGATTTCTTCACAAGGGAGTGACTCAACAACAACGTCCTCGCGGAATACGTTGGAGAGGTTGTTGATGTTGTCAAACTCCTCGCCCGAGTCGGGCGCGTTGTTGATAGCGTCGGCAAACTCAACGATTTCCTGCATCTGTTTAGTCAGGTCGTCAAGCTCCTCCTCCGCTACGAATAATTTTGAAAGTATTGCGATGTTCTCAACATCTTCTCTGGTTACCATACTGCAATCAGTCCTTTGCTGTATATTCAAATTCTCACTCACTGACTTACAACTTACAACTTAAAACTTCAATCATCTAAGCTTAACGTGTACCTCTCTAAGCTGCTGTTCGCTGACCTCTCCGGGTGAGCCGAGGAGCAAGTCCTGAGCGTTGGAGTTCATCGGGAACGGGATTACCTCGCGGATGTTCTCCTCGTCAGTAAGAAGCATAAGCAGGCGGTCTACGCCCGGAGCCATTCCGGCGTGCGGAGGAGCTCCGTACTGGAATGCTGTGTACAAGGACTTGAACTTCTCCTTGAGTTCGTCCTCGGTGTAGCCGGCGATTTCGAACGCCTTTATCATAATGTCGAGGTCGTGGTTACGCACAGCTCCCGACGAGAGCTCTACGCCGTCGCATACGATGTCGTACTGATATGCCAAAACCTCGGTAGGATCCTTGGTGAGCAAGGCCTGCATTCCGCCCTGCGGCATTGAGAACGGGTTGTGAGTAAAAATGGTCTTGCCGTCCTCGTCGATTTCGTACATCGGGAAGTCAACGATGAAGCAAAGCTCAAAGCGGCTCTTGTCGATGAGGTCGAGGCGGTTAGCAACCTCGGTTCTGATCTGACCGGCAAGCTTCGGAGCAATCTGCGCCGAATCGGCGATGAAATAGATAACGTCGCCTGCCTTGGAGCCGTTACGCGCGATAAGCTCCTCCCTGTCGCCGGGCTTTAAGAACTTATCAATCGGACCGTCAAAAGTCAAGTCCTCGTTCACCTTAACGTAGCCGAGACCCTTCATACCGATTGAGAGCGCAAACTCCTCCATACGCTTGAACCACTTTTTGCTCTGCGAAGCGGCGTTCGGAACGTTGATTGAGCGAACGCATTTCTTTCTGAACGGAGCAAAGTCTGTCTCAACAAACATATCGGAGATTTCCTTAATCTCGAGCGGATTGCGCAGGTCGGGCTTGTCGGTGCCGTATTTGAGCATAGCCTCGGCAAACGGGATACGCTTAAACGGCGCCGGGCTTACCTTTTTATTTGAAAACTTTGTAAAAATTTCGTACAGAACTTCCTCGGCTACCTCGAAAACGTCCTCCTGAGTAGCGAACGCCATTTCAAAGTCGAGCTGGTAGAACTCGCCGGGGCTTCGGTCGGCTCTTGCGTCCTCGTCGCGGAAGCAGGGAGCAATCTGGAAGTATTTGTCAAATCCCGAAACCATCAAAAGCTGCTTAAAAATCTGCGGCGCCTGGGGCAAAGCGTAGAACTTGCCCTTGTGCTTACGCGACGGAACAAGGTAGTCGCGCGCGCCCTCGGGGGATGAATTTGAGAGAATCGGGGTGTTGATCTCTGTAAAGCCGAGCTCGGTCATCTTGCTGCGCATAAAGCTTACAACCTGAGAGCGGAGCAGGATGTTATTGTGAACCTTAGGATTACGAAGGTCAAGGAAACGATAACGAAGTCTTACGTCCTCGTTGACGTTCTTTGAGGTTGCAACCTCAAAGGGAAGCTCGTTTTTGCTCTTGCCGAGCACCTTGATGTCGTCGGTATGAACCTCGACGTAACCTGTGGCGATTTTGGGATTGATTGTGTCCTCGTCACGCTTGACGACCTTGCCGCCGAGGGTCACTGTACACTCGCGGTTGATATTTTCGAGGAGCTTGTCGTCGTGAACAACAACCTGCAGCACGCCGTACTCATCACGAATATCAAGGAACATTACGCCGCCGTGGTCTCGGATGTTCTCAACCCAGCCGGCAATCCTTACTTCCTGACCGATGTTTTCTTCTCTTAATTCGCCGCAGTTTACTGTGCGGTAAATGTTAGCTTTTGTCATTTATATCGTAGTCCTTTCGCGGCATTATAATTCCAAAAATGAATTTTGCCCCTATTTTCGCATTATCATTAGCTAGTATATCATATTTTCCCAACCCAATCAAGTATTTTTTATATTTCTTCGTCGGACTCAATTTCCCTTCACTTATCGTCCAAACTATGCTATAATAAACCCACCAATAATGAAAGGAAACGCAAAATGCTCAACATCGGATGTCACCTCTCGGTCTCGCAGGGGTTTGAAAATATGGGAAAGCAGATACTTTCCCTCGGCGGAAATACGTTTCAGTTCTTTACCCGCAATCCGCGCGGAGGTAAAGCCAAGGACATTGACAAGGATGATGTCGATAGGCTTATAATTCTAATGAAGAATAATAATTTTGCTCCTATACTGGCTCACGCGCCATACACGCTTAATCCCTGCTCGGCAAACGAACGCACGCGCGAGTTTGCCTTTGAGACAATGGCGGACGATTTGAAACGGATGGAGCTCTTGCCGGGAAATATGTACAACTTTCATCCCGGAAGCCACGTTGGTCAGGGTATCGAAAAGGCTGTGCCGATGATAGCCGAGGTGCTGAACACAGTTATGTGGGACGAGATGAGCACCACAGTTTTGCTTGAAACAATGGCAGGAAAGGGCAGCGAGGTCGGCAGCCGGTTCGAGGAGCTCAGGACAATAATCGACCTTTGCGATTACAAGGATAAGCTCGGAGTGTGTCTTGACACATGCCACGTATTTGACGGCGGATACGATATAAAGGACAACCTCGACAGCGTGCTTGATGAATTTGACAAGGTTATCGGGCTTGAACGGCTGCAGGCTCTGCACCTTAACGACAGCAAGAATCCTCTCGCAAGCCACAAGGACCGTCACGAAAAAATCGGCGAGGGTTACATCGGGCTCGAAGCGTTTGAGAGGATTGTAACCCATCCTGCGCTCAAGGGTCTCCCCTGCTGCCTTGAAACTCCGAACGAGCTCGACGGATACAAACGCGAGATTGAATTGCTGAAAAGTTTTTAACTCACACTTTCCCTCTTTCGTAATACTATGTAATGTAGACGAAAGGAGGGAAAACTTTATGTGTAACAATATGTTTGGCGGTAACAACTGCTGCTGGATTATCATCCTCATCCTCATCCTCTGCTCCTGCTGCGGTAACAATGGCAACAACGACTGCGGTTGCAACAACGGCTGTGGTTGCTGATTGACACTTACGGAAGGCGCGCGCGACAGCGCGCGTCTTTTTTTCGAGTAGAAACCTTTATAAAACAATAGCCAAACGCTCCCGACAAATGTGAAACATATACCGGGAATGTTTGGCTAATATTATATCAAGCTATCTACTCGAGATAAAGGTTCCCGACAAAAGCAACGCATATGTCGGGAACATAAGGCTGATATTACATCAAGCTGTCTGCTCGAATTAAAATACTCTTTGGAATGTTACGGCTGCGTTGACTGCTCCGCCGTCGGCTTCGAGCGCAACCTCTGCCGCACCGGTATTTACGAGAGTGATAACGTCACCGCGCTGAGCGGAAACAATCACCTTGCCGGTGTTCGCGCCTGTTGCCTGAGAAGCAAACGAAGCGCCGGTCACAGGCTCGCTGTTCTGATAAAGTGTGAACTCGTCCTCGGCAGTGGAATTCACATAAAACTCAACGAGGTAAACGCCTGTTGTTTCGACAGCGATTGTGCCGGTTCCGGCAGTGTGAGAGATTCCCGGAGAGAGGATTCCGTTTGCCGAGAATTCAACAGCTTCATCCGCCGCAATAGTCTGCGCAGTTGTAGTGTAAACGTAACCGTACTCGCGCGTAAAGCTCGGCTGGCAGGTTACGGCGCAGGGATTGAACTGACAACTGTTGCAACAACCGGTGCAGCAGCTCTTTTTGCAACCGCAAGAACAATTAATTGTATTCATAGCAGTATCCTTTCAATATATTTCTGTCTTGACAGATACTACATATTATGCTTGTCCTTTTATTTTGTGATTTTTATATTTCCGCGTCAGGCTCAGTGTGCCTCTGTCGGGTTGACGATATCCCCCTAACCAAGGCTTCCTATTATGGTCTGCTGCCTTGTGCAACGTTCATCTTTTAGTTTTCCACATCAGGCTCAGTGTGCCTCTGTCGGGTTGACTATGTCCCCCTGACCAAGGTTTCCTATTATAGTCTGCTGCGAGAGATAAAGTTCATCTTTTAGTTTTCCGTGTCAGGCTCAGTGTGCCTCTGTCGGGTTGACGATGTCCCTCTGACCAAGGCAACATATACAGGAAACACATCTCATCACAAAATTGACAATTTAAGTAACATAACCCAACAGTTAGCCGACAGTTATTCTTCATTCTCTAAACAAAACCGGCTGGTCGTACTCGTACAGGGCTTCGTTGACGGCAAACAGATTATAATTCTTTTGGAGAATAAAGTATTCTACGATCACATCAAACTTACTGCTGTGCGAAAGTGCAAAGCCTGCCTTTGAGAGCAGGCTTTTTGTCTCCTCGAGGTCAAGCTCCAGCGCAAGCGCAAAGGCTACCGCTGTGGGCTTGGAGGGTTTGTAATTGGGATTACTCCTGATTTTTGAGAAAAGCTTGCGGTCAACTCCGGCTTTTTTGTAGCACTGGGAGTCGGTCATTCTGCTCTCGTCAATCTTGCGGAACAGCATTTCGGCAAAGCTTTCGTCAAGTGACTCGAGGGCGTTTTCGAGCGAGTCGGGGGCGTTTTCGAGCGAGTCGGGGGCTGCCGCGCTTTGAGCTGCCATCATCGGGGCGCAAGTCGTTTTCTCCAATGCCGCCGCACCCGTAAAGTCGCAGGCTGTCTCGAGGTAGTTTTCCTTTATGTATTTATTTAATTTTCTTATATCGAAAAATGATAGATACTTCATAATCTTATTTAGAAAAAGGGTGTCCAAGAAGGACACCCTGTAAATTACTGCTGTGAATCGTTAACTGTAGGTTCCTGGGGTTCTGCCGGAGCTTGCGCTTCAACAGGAGCCTGAGCCTCAACAGGTGCCTGCGGCTCAACAGGAGCCTGGGGCTGCTGGTACTGCGGCTGAACGGGAGTCTGCGGCGGCTGATACTGCGGCTGCTGGTACTGAGGCTGAGCCGGAGCCTGCTGCTGATACGGCTGCTGGTACTGCGGCTGAGCCGGAGCCTGCTGATATGGCTGCTGGTAAGGCTGCTGATAGCCGTTGTATGGCTGCTGATACTGCGGAGCAGGAGCAATGTCCATCTTTTTGCTCTGAGAGAAAACAATGAACGGCATAGCAATCGGGAAGATAATGCTGAGAACGAGCATTACTACAGCGTTGTCAGGGTTTACATTTTTGAGGAACTTGTAGATGCAAATGTACTCGAAAACCATTGCCGCGATAACAGCAAACGGGACTAAGAATGCCAAAATCACAGTAAACGGAGCGACAGTCGCGCCAATCATAAGGCAGAGAATCCAGATAGCGAAGTTGTGGCTCTTGCCGGTGAGCTTGAGGTCGTAGTAGTCGCCGATTTTACCGATTAAGTAACCGTTGCAATACGGAACCCAAGCCATCCAAGGGTTGGGGATGTTCCTGTTCTTAGCAATTCTGTAGAACGCAAGACTCTCGAAAATATAAAGAACAATTCCGACAGCTGCGGCAATAATAAGCGCGATAGTAATTCCAATCATAGCGCCTATTGCAAACTGCTGAACATATGGATCCTGAGCGAAGCTATCAAAATCCTTGAAGTCATAATCATAAGTCATAAATATTCATAACCTTTCTTCCCACAAAATTGTTTCCGTTCAGCCGTGGGAAACCGAACGGCACAGCCGCGAATACGCGTCTGTTTATAATACTGATAATATCACAACATCAAATCCAGTTCAAGCAAAAATTCAAAAAAATGTATAAGATAACAAAATTGAGATTTTTGTTCAGAAATATTCTGTATATTCACCCCAAGAGATTAGGCGGCAAGATTTTTTTGACCAATTTTGCAAAAATATATTGACAAAATGGTTTTACTGTGATATTATAAACAAGCTGTGAACACGCTGGTGTAGCTCAGTTGGTAGAGCAGCTGATTTGTAATCAGCAGGTCGGGGGTTCAAGTCCGTCCACCAGCTCCAAGATTTGCTACAGACTAATTAGTCTGTAGCAAATAAATTTAATATGTGGGAGAGTTCCCGAGTGGCCAAAGGGGGCAGACTGTAAATCTGTTGCGTTTCGCTTCGGTGGTTCGAATCCACCCTCTCC
>CADBTV010000023.1 GCA_902797655.1 uncultured Ruminococcus sp. | reverse complement strand
CTCGGTAAGCGTGTTGACTACTCCGGACGTTCGGTTATCGTCGTAGGTCCTGAGCTGAAGATGTACCAGTGCGGTCTTCCTAAGGAGATGGCGCTCGAGCTCTTCAAGCCTTTCGTTATGAAACGCCTTGTTGAAACAAAAGAGGTTATCAATATCAAAGCAGCCCGCAAGGCTGTTGAACGCGCTAAGCCCGAGGTGTGGGACGCTCTTGAAGTCGTAATCAAGGGTCATCCGGTACTCCTCAACCGTGCGCCGACGCTTCACCGACTCGGAATCCAGGCGTTTGAGCCTGTGCTCGTAGAGGGTAGAGCGATTAAGCTCCATCCGCTCTCCTGTACAGCGTACAACGCGGACTTCGACGGCGACCAGATGGCGGTTCACGTTCCGCTTTCTGCCGAGGCTCAGGCTGAGGCCCGCTTCCTTATGCTTGCGGCAGGCAACCTGCTCAAGCCGTCCGACGGTCAGCCGGTAACAGTTCCTACTCAGGATATGATTCTCGGCTCCTACTACCTCACTCTCGACAAGGACGGAGAGCCCGGCGAGGGCAAGGTGTTCCGCGATGTGGACGAGGCTATGATGGCTTATCAGACAGGCGTTATTAAGCTCCACTCCAAGATTAAGGTTCGCCGCACACTCGAAATTGACGGCGAGATGCAGTCCGCTCTTGTGGACACTACAATGGGTAAGATTATCTTCAACAACCCGATTCCGCAGGATTTGGGACTTGTTGACCGTTCTATCCCTGAGAACAAATTCAAGTTTGAGGTCGATTTCCTTGTTGGCAAGGGCGGACTCAAAAAGATTATAGACGCGTGCATCGAGAAGCACGGCACACAGGTTACATCCGTAGTTCTTGACAACATCAAGGCTCAGGGCTACAAATACTCCACAATCGGCGCGATTACCGTTGCGGTCTGCGACGCGACAATCCCGCCTGCAAAGGGCGAAATCATCGCCGAGGCAGAGGCCAAGGTTGACGCTATCTCCGAGGAGTATATGCTCGGTCTCCGCTCCGACGACGAGCGTTACGCCGATGTGCTCAAAATCTGGGAAAAGGCTACCGACGATGTCACCGCAAAGCTTCAGGAAGGTCTCGACCGCTACAACCCGATTTATATGATGGCGGATTCCGGAGCCCGTGGTAGTATGAGCCAGATTCGTCAGCTCGCCGGTATGCGCGGACTTATCGCGAATACATCCGGTAAGACAATCGAAATCCCGATCAGAGCTAACTATCGTGAGGGTCTTAACATCCTCGAATACTTTATTTCCTCGCGAGGCGCGCGTAAGGGTCTTGCCGATACAGCGCTTCGTACAGCCGACTCGGGTTATCTGACCCGTAGACTCGTTGACGTATCTCAGGAGGTTATCATCCACGAGGAGGATTGCGGAACCAAGGAAGGTCTCGAAGTATTTGACATCGAGAGCGAGGGTAACGTAATCGAGGATCTCCACGAGCGTCTTATCGGTCGTTACCTTGTTGACGACTACTGCGACAGCAACGGCAACGTGCTCGTTTCCAAGGACGTTATGATGGGCGAGAGCGAAGCCAAGACCATCATCGACAGCGGCGCCAAGAGCGTCAAGATTCGTTCCGTACTCGGCTGCTGCGCTAAGCACGGCGTATGCCGCAAGTGCTACGGCTCGAACCTCGCTAACCGTCATCCGGTTACAGTCGGTGAGGCAGTCGGTATCATCGCGGCTCAGTCCATCGGTGAGCCGGGTACTCAGCTTACAATGAGAACCTTCCACACCGGCGGTGTTGCTTCGGCTGAGGATATTACTCAGGGTCTTCCTCGTGTTGAGGAGCTCTTTGAGGCGCGTAAGCCTAAGAGCCTTGCAATCATCAGCGAAATCGACGGCGACGTCCGCTTTGAGGAGCGAAAGAACGCTAATCACGCAGTTGTTTACAATACAGAAACCGGCGAGGAAAAGGCTTACCTCATCCCGTTCGGCTTCAGAGTTAAGGTTACTGAGGGTCAGCATATCCAGAAGGGCGACAAGATTACCGACGGTTCGGTCAATCCGCACGACGTGCTCGCTATCCTCGGCACAAACTCAGTTCAGAACTACCTCATTTCAGAGGTTCAGTCCACATACCGTCTCCAGGGTGTTGACATCAACGATAAGCACATCGAGGTTATCGTACGCCAGATGCTCAAAAAGGTTCGCCTTGACGACGCAGGAGACACAGACCTCATCGCAGGTCAGTCCTACGACAAGACCACTGTCCTCTCGGCTAACGAGAAAATCCGTCAGCGTATTGCTAACGGAGAGGAGGGACTCAAGGAAGCAACCTGGACTCAGATGCTGCTCGGTATCACCAAGGCGGCTCTCGCAACAGACAGCTTTATGTCTGCGGCTTCATTCCAGGAGACAACCCGAGTTCTCACCGACGCTGCAATCAAGGGCAAGGTTGACCACCTTATGGGTCTGAAGGAGAACGTTATCATCGGTAAGCTCATCCCGGCAGGTACCGGTATGCGCCGTTACAACGACGTAGAGCTCGACGTTAACCAATCCGAAGAAAACGTAGTCTACTCCACCGAAGATTTTTAATTCGAGTAGATAGGTTGATGTGAATTTAGCCTTACGTTTACGATAGAATTTACTTTTCTGTCGGGAACGTAAGGCTTTTTCTTTTGGAAGCTGTCTGCCCGAAATAAAAATTCCCGACAGAAGTTGCTGTCCTGTCGGGAGCGTAAGGCTTTTTCTTTTGGAAGCTGTCTGCTCGAAACAAAAACTCCTGACAGAAGTTACTTTTCTGCCGGGAGTTTTAGGTTTATTCTATTATATGCTGTCTGCTCGAAATAAAAATAAGCTGTCTGCTCGTAACAAAAATCCCCGACAGAAGTTACTTTTCTGCCGGGAACGTAAGGCTTTTTCTTTTGGAAGCTGTCTGCTCGAAATAAAATTCCCGACAGAAGTTAATGTTCTGTCGGGAGTTTTAGGTTTATTCTTATCTACTCGAATCTACTCGAAATAAAAATTTTGGTGAGGATTTCTTTGAGTTGCTCGGGGTCTATGGGCTTTGAGATATACTCATCCACTCCGACAGCTTCGGCGCGCTTGACATCCTCGTCAAACGCGTTCGCCGTTACCGCAATAATCGGAATCCCGGCAACTGCCGCGTCCTCGCTTTCGCGGATTCTGCGCGTCGCTTCGTAGCCGTCCATAACCGGCATTTGAATGTCCATAAGCACCGCGTCATATTTACCGTTTGAATCGGCAAGCTTTTCAATAGCGGACTTGCCGTTGTCGGCGGTTTCAACATTAAAGCCCAGCCGCTCCAAAAGCATACGCGCAATCTGGCGGTTAATCTCCATATCGTCCACAAGCAGCAGAGTCTTTCCGCTGAAATCAACCTGTACATTCTGCTCGTCAGGCTCCTCGTCCTCAACAGGTTCGCAGAGCTCGAAGCCGAGCTTAATAATAAATTCGGTTCCCTTTTCGGGAGCTGTTATCAGTTCAATGCTGCCGCCCATTTCGTCGATAATGCTTTTGCTGATTGCCATTCCGAGCCCTGTGCCCTGAATGTGGCTGACTGTCGAGGTGCGCTCGCGCGCGAATGCCTCGAATATCGTCTTTGCAAACTCGGGAGCCATACCGATGCCGGTGTCCTTTACGCGCAGCTCGTAATCGGCGGTTTTGCCTTTGTTCTCGGATTTTATCGTAACGGAAACCCTTCCGCCCTCGGGCGTAAACTTGTGGGCGTTGCTTAGCAGATTGAGCAGTACGCGCACAAAATGCTCCTCGTCAAAAACCGCCCAGTCATCACGGAGTCCGGCGTCGTCAAGCGTATAGGTGATTTTCTTTTCGCTCATCTGGAGCGTGAGCATATCGTACGCTGAGCTTACCGCCCTGCGGATGTTCGCCTTTTCCGGATTGAGCTCAAGCTTACCGCTCTCAATACGGCTCATCTCGAGAATGTCGTTTATCAGCGACAGAAGATGTTTGCCCGAGGAGTCGATTTTGTCGGTGTATTCCCTGATGTTTTCAGGAAGATTCTCCTCTTGTTGAACAAGGTGCGTGTAGCCCATAATAGCGTTCATCGGGGTTCGGATGTCGTGAGTAACGCTGATGAGGAACTTTTTTTCCTCGCGCGTTACCTTGTTCAAGCTCTCACCTCCAAAAAAGAAAACCGACCGCGTTCGTTTGAAT
>CADBTV010000022.1 GCA_902797655.1 uncultured Ruminococcus sp. | reverse complement strand
GGGAGCATCCGCAAACGCCGTAATATCAAACGGCACAAGCAAGCTGACCATTGCCGAAAAAACCAGCAACAGTGAAACGAATCTTTTCCTTTGTGTTCTCTTTACCCATGTTTTCATATCATCACCCTTTAAGAAATAATGAACATAAATATACATTATAATTATACAATAAAGGACTTTTAGGTTTCAAGCCATAATTCACTTTTTGTACCGCTTTGAAGCATAGAAATGCACAATACAATTTTGTGGATTATTTACAAAAAGTTTATTTGCCGCTAACGTTATTGCAGATTTTGATTATAGTTTTTTTATTAAAGTATTTATACGCTCCTTTTATACTGTTATACAAAAATTCTTGGTTCAACACCCTTAATTTTGGATTGCCATTTATTATCGTTTATGATAGAATCTATTATAGTTTATAAGGGTAACTAGGTAAACCTTGATTGAAAGGAAATTTTCGATAATGGGAATCGGTAAAAGAGCTATAGCCTGGCTGATTGTGCTCTCGATTGCTGTAACGCTGAGCGTTGGGGTTACGTCGGTTTTTGCGACTGACTCCGGGATTGACGGTTCATTTAAATTTGACGAACACGATAATAATCCTGCAATCCTGCGGCTTCACAATAAATCCTGTCACAACAGCGAGCTTTTGTGCGTAAAGACTACAACTGAAGATTTTAGCTCAATCCGTATTGTGAGCGCGGCGATGTCGTGGATTTTGAAATCTGCTGACGATTACGGATATATGGTTTATACCTTCGATAAATCGGAAACGCTTACTAATTTTGAGCTTTGCAAAAACCTTGAGGAGCACCTTTCAGCAGTTGAGCCGAACGCTGTGTTTAGCTGCAAGGGTACCGTCAGCAGCTTTATCGATGGTAATTACGGCAATAATGTCTTTGATTATAAAAATGAGGGTTATACAAGATACAAGTATATAACTCTAAACGTCAACAATATTCCGCAGGATAAGTTTTTGGTTGCGAGGTTTTATGTCAAAAAAGACGGCGAAACAAGCTACGCGACGTATAATTCAAAGGACAAGGCCTGTGTGTATTCCTCTACAGATTTGCTCAACATAGTTAAGCCTCAGATGGAGATAATAGGGCATAGGGGAGCTATGGACGCCGCTCCGCAGAATACGTTCGCTTCCTTTGAGAAAGCCGCCGAGTACGGTTACGAGTGCGTTGAAGCCGACTTTTGGGTAACTAAGAGCGGAGATTTACTCGTGCTTCACGACGAGAATTTAAGCATTTGCGGCAGACCCGATATCGGGATAAAGGACGTTGACGCTATGAGCCGTTACGATTATCCTATACCGGGCGGCTCAATGTTTAAGCCGCAGTTTATTCCTACTGTAGAGGAGCTTATCGCGAAGGTTGCGAGCCTTGATATGAAGCTTCTGCTCCACGTTAAGGATTATTCGACCTCCGACGAGGTTATCGACAGGATAATCAACACCCTTAAACGCTATGATATGCAGGATAAGACTACGTTTGTTACCTCGTCTAAGAACTGCTTCCGCAGGATTGCGAATCATAACTGCAAGCTCTGCTTTCTTGTTGTTGACCCGACCGAGAGCGTTATAAACGAAGGGTTTGACCTTTGCTCTCAGTATTGGGTAAGGGATGTTATGGTTGAGCACGAGAACGGTTTTCCGACTGCCGCGAATATTAAAACGGCTCATGAACGCGGGTTGAGAATCGGCGTGTACAACGCAAGCGACCTCAAAAGCACCTTCCGTTTTATGGATGATTACTGCGATTTTTCAATGATAAATAACTGGATGTAATTTAGGTGATTATATGAAAAAAATAATTTCATCACTATTAATAACAGTCCTGTTGCTTTCTGCGGCGGTTATTCCGTCTGTGTGCGTGAGCGCTGCCGGAGTAAGCATTGACTATAGCTTCTCTAAGCCTGACAAGGGCTTTGCCGAGGGTACAATATCGCTTACCGCCGAGGATGGGAACTATTGGCTTTATTGGTCTGACGGGAATAAGGCTCTCGACGGCTACAGAGAGATTGCGCATTTAACTTTTGATAAATCAGAAACACAAGAGCATAAAATGTACGAGCGAGCGGCAATTCCGGTCGAAGCCGAAAAGCTTATCGCAATTAAGTCCGAGTCTGCTCCCGCGGATAAAACTGTTAAAAACGCTTCCGCGGTATTCGATATTCCCGAGAGCAAGCGCTTTGATTATAAGCTTTCCGACAAAAAATACCGCTTCGCGTCGTATTCGGATGTGCACGTTGATTCATCCAAGAAATCATATAAGTATGATGAAATCCACTGGCGCAAGGCTCTCGACACTGCCGCCGCAAGAGATGTAGATTTTATGGTGCTTTCGGGCGATTATGTCAACAACACAACCGGCTATCAGGGAATATCCGTCAGCGAATGGAGAACATACCAAAGGGTGCTCTCCGAGTCTGATTACTGTAACCCGATTTACGAAGCTATAGGAAACCATGAGGTTCGTCAGGACCCTGTTTCGGGCACTTTGGAATTTATCAAGGGCACGGGTCTTGAAGGGTCTGACGGAAAATCTCCATACGGTTATTTTGCCAAGGATATATGCGGAGACCATTTTTTATTTATGTCTATGGAAAAGGGCTTTAACCCGACGAGAAAGGTAGACCAGTTCTCCGAAAATCAGATGAAGTGGGTCGAAGGCCTCCTTGAAAAATATTCCGGAGACGGTCACAACATCTACATCCTCGAGCACGCGTTGTTCTACAAATACGGCGCAGGCGACAGGGTAGACGATGAACCGTACTATAAGCTTCCGTTGTATGATAATCTTGATTCAACTCAGTGGCTGAAGTCGCTTTTGCAGAAATACCGCGATGTAATCTTCATCACAGGTCATACCCATATTTCGTTCTCGGAGCAGTATAATTATTCTGACAACGGCAACACCTCCGCTCAGATGATTCACAACAGCTCAATCGGCGGAGTGCGTCATATCGTAGACGGCGCGCTTAAAAGTAATTATAAAAAGGACGAAGCCGAGGGCTACATCGTTGACGTGTTTGACGACGCGATATATTTTAACGGAGCAAATGTTTATTACAACGAAATCGACCCCAACTGGTGTTATATCGTAAAGCCGTCGAAAAATTTCGCGAGCGTTACTAAGGAGTATGCCGCTCAGCCTGAAAAACAGACGATTAGCGATGATGATATTATTAAAATCGGTAATGTTAATCTTGATTCCTTTGTTAATATAACCGACGCGTCGATTATTCAACGCTACCTTGCCGGCTACGAAGCGCTCAATCCCTTGCAGCTTATTAACGGCGACGCTAATTTGGACGGCAAGGTTAGCATCAAGGACTCTACCAGGATTCAAAAGTATATCGCAAAGCTTATTGCTTCTATGTATTCACAACAAGCAGCGGCAAAGCGCGAGAGCAATATCAAAAAGAACGTTCAGTCTAACCTCTCGCTTTACTACCGTTACGCCTCATACGACTGTTATCAGGCGTTGAAAAAGGCTTACCGCTCAAACGCTGATAACAAAACCCTCGAGCTTCTCAACGCGAAGCTGCTCTATGTTGTTGACGCTGATAATGTTGACAAAGAGGAGTCAAGAACTATTTATTACGAGGATAATAAGGGCTGGGACAAGGTGTATGCTTATATCTGGAATAAGGCAGATAACAAGCCTATGGTTGAAATGCCCGGCACGGAGATGACCTATGTGACAAAAAACAGCGACGGTCACTCTATCTACAAATTTACTATTCCGGATAAGTACTACGATATGTTCCGCTTTACCAACGGTACGGACGTAACCGAGACTATTAGGTTCTACTCGGGGGACGTGTGCTATTATATCTACAGCGACACCTCAAAGCTAAAGCTCAAATCCTATAAATTCACAGAATCCTAACAAAAGGCAGCCTTTGCGCTGCCTTTCATCTTTGTCAATTAAACTAAAAATAATATCGCATCTTTTGAATTTTTAAGTATCTCTCCAAAAGTGATTTTAATTCTTTTATCTATATTTTACGAGATGTATTTATATTATAATGTTAAGTGTAAAATTATTTCTGATATTTCAATGGAGGAATCTGAAATGGAAAAGAAAGAACAAATGTATGAAGGTAAAGCAAAAAAGGTTTTCGCCACAGATAACGATGACTACTGCATTGTTTCCTACAAGGACGACGCAACCGCCTTTAACGGAGAGAAGAAGGGTACTATCGTAGGCAAGGGCGTTGTTAACAACCGTATGTCTAACTTTATGTTCAAGCTTCTTGAGGCTAAGGGTGTTCCGACTGACTTTGTTGAGGAACTCAACGACCGTGACGCTCTGCTCAAAAAGGTTGAGATTGTTCCCTTGGAGGTTATCATCCGTAACAAGGCTGCCGGTTCTTTCTCGAAGCGTTTCGGAGTTCCTGAGGGTACAGCCTTCAAGTGCCCGACTCTTGAGTTCTGCCTCAAGGACGACGACCTCGGCGACCCGATGATTAACGAAAGCCAGATTTACGCTATCGGCGCGGCTACAAAGGAAGAAATCGCGAAGATTTCCGAGTATGCCTATAAAGTTAATGAGGTTATGCTCGAGTTCTTCAAGTCTGTAAATGTTGACCTTATCGACTTTAAGATTGAGTTCGGCCGCTTCCACGGCGAGATTCTCCTCGCTGATGAGATTTCTCCTGATACCTGCCGCTTCTGGGATGTAGATACTCAGGAGAAGCTCGACAAGGACCGTTTCCGCCGCGATATGGGCGGAGTTGAGGATGCTTACGCCGAGATGATGAAGCGCGTAGGTCTCGCTGACTGATAATTTTTCAAGTAGTTTTTTCGGAGTGTGAAATCTTGAACTATAGTTTTGATAACCTTCCGAGAGAAGGTCTCCACGAGGAATGTGGCGTATTCGGTATTTATAGCGACGGCTCGTTAAATCCTGCCTTTGCGTGTTACAACGGACTTCTTGCTTTGCAGCACAGAGGTCAGGAAAGCTGCGGCATAGCTGTATCCGATGACGGTCTTATTAATTACCACAAGGATATGGGACTCGTATCCGAGGTTTTCAACAATTCCATACTCGATTCATTAAACGGACAGATGGCGGTTTCGCACGTCCGTTACTCAACAGCAGGCGGCTCTGTGCTTGAAAACGCACAGCCGCTTGTTATGCGTTATATAAAGGGCACCCTCGCGGTTGCTCACAACGGCAACCTGACTAACGCCGTTGAAATCCGCAAGCAGCTCGAGCGGCGCGGCGCGATTTTCCAGACGACTATCGACTCCGAGGTAATCTGTTATATGATTGCCAGAGAGCGTATTCACTCCGGCTCCGCGGAACAGGCTGTAGTAAACGCTGTCAAAAAGCTGGAGGGAGCGTATTCTCTGCTCGTGATGAGCCCGAGAAAGCTAATCGCAGCGCGCGATCCGCACGGCTTCAGACCTCTGTGTATGGGTAAAATAAACGGCACAGTCGTATTCGCGAGCGAGAGCGCGGCTCTCGACGCCTGCGGAGCTCAGTTTGTCAGAGATGTTGAGCCGGGCGAGATTGTTGTTGTTGACTCAAACGGAATCAATAGCATTAAGCCTGAGAATAATTGCAAGAAATCTCTCTGTATTTTCGAGTATATCTACTTTGCCCGTACCGACAGCTACATCGACGGAATAAGCGTTTACGAAGCCCGTAAGCAAGCCGGCAGGATTCTCGCCAGAGAATATCCGGTTGACGCCGACCTTGTAATCGGAGTTCCCGAGTCCGGAATTGACGCTGCTATCGGCTACGCTGAGGAGAGCGGTATTCCGTATGAAAAGGGTATCGTCAAAAATTCCTACATCGGAAGAACGTTCATTAAGCCCAGCCAGAGCGAGCGTATGAAGTCCGTCAGGATAAAGCTCAACCCGATCGGCGATATGATTAAGGGCAAGCGTGTGGTCGTGATTGATGACAGTATCGTTCGCGGTACGACTATTGACCGCATCACCAATATGCTTAGAGCCGCCGGAGCAAAAGAGGTTCATATGCGAATCAGCTCTCCGCCGTTTCTGTGGCCGTGTTATTACGGAACCGATATTCCGTCGCGCGGCGAGTTGATTGCGGTTAACCACTCGATTGATGAAATTTGTAAATTAAGCGGCGCCGATACGCTCGGGTATTTGCCTGCCGATTCTCTTGACGAGATGCTCGGCTTTAAATCCTGCGGCTATTGCGACGCCTGCTTCAGCGGAAAATATCCTGCCGCCACAACAAAGCTCACGCTAAAGGGCAAGGAGCGAGGCGGTATGAATTTTGATAAAAAAGAATCTTGTGCCTCAAAGGAGGAAGCTTAAATGAATAAAAACGTATATGAAAGTCCGCTTTCGGCTCGTTATTCGAGCAAGGAGATGAAGTACATCTTCTCTCCTGATATGAAGTTTAAAACCTGGAGAAAGCTTTGGATTGCGCTTGCGGAGTCCGAGATGGAACTCGGTCTGCCCGTTACTCAGGCTCAGATTGACCAGCTCAAGGAGCATCAGGACGACATCAACTACGAGGTTGCTCAGGAACGTGAGAAGCTTGTGCGTCACGACGTAATGAGCCACGTTTACGCTTATGGTCAGCAGTGTCCTGACGCTAAGGGTATTATTCACCTCGGCGCTACTTCCTGCTACGTCGGAGATAATACCGATTTAATTATTATGAACGAAGCGTTGAAGGTGGTAAGAAACAAGCTCGTTACTGTTATCCGCAACCTTTCGAAATTCGCGGAGGAGTACAAGGCTCTGCCAACTCTGGGCTTTACTCACTTTCAGCCAGCTCAGCCGACTACAGTCGGTAAGCGCGCTACACTTTGGATTCAGGAGCTTCTGCTTGATTTAGAGGATGTGGAGTATCAGCTCTCAAAGGCTAAGCTTTTAGGCTCAAAGGGAACTACCGGTACTCAGGCAAGCTTCCTCGAGCTCTTCGAGGGCGACCACGAGAAGTGCAAGGCTCTCGACAGAAAGATTGCCGAAAAAATGGGCTACAAAGGCTGTTTTGCTGTTTCAGGTCAGACTTATTCAAGAAAGGTTGATTCCCAGTACCTCAACGTGCTTGCCGGAATCGCGCAGTCGGCCTCAAAGTTTTCCAACGACATCAGACTGCTCCAGCACCTCAAGGAGGTTGAGGAGCCGTTCGAGAAGAATCAGATTGGTTCCTCCGCTATGGCTTATAAGCGCAACCCGATGCGCAGTGAGCGAATCGGCTCGCTCTCGCGTTATGTGATGGTTGACGTGCTTAACGGTTACTTCACCTCAGCTACCCAGTGGTTTGAGAGAACCCTCGACGACAGCGCCAACAAGAGACTCAGCGTTCCGGAGGCGTTCCTCGCAATCGACGGAATACTCAATCTTTACGCTAACGTTGCAGACGGACTTGTTGTTTATCCAAAGGTAATTGAGTCGAGACTCCGCAAGGAGCTGCCGTTTATGGCGACTGAGAATATTATGATGGACGCGGTTAAGTATCGCGGCGCTGACCGTCAGGTGCTTCACGAAAAAATCCGTCAGCACTCGATGGCAGCTTCCAGAGTTATCAAGGAGGAAGGCGGCGAGAACGACCTCCTCGAAAGAATCGCCGGCGACGACGCTTTCGGCGTAACTCTCGAGGATCTCGAGAAAATTCTACAGCCGGAGAAATACACAGGAAGAGCCAAGGAACAGACCGAGGACTTCCTTGAATATGAGGTTAAGCCTGTGCTCGAAAAGTACAGCGATATTCAGGACGAGAAGCCTGAGATTAACGTGTAAAGGAGCGTAAAGATGGTAAAAGCAATTGTAGGCGCCAACTGGGGCGACGAGGGCAAGGGTAAAATCACCGACGTCCTCGCTAACGACAGCGACGTTGTAGTACGTTTTCAGGGCGGAGCAAACGCCGGTCATACTATTATCAATAACTACGGAAAATTCGCTCTGCATCAGCTTCCGTCCGGAGTTTTTCACAGCAATATAACCAACGTGATCGGCAACGGCGTTGCTTTCAGCGTTGAGAGTTTTGTTAAAGAAATCAAGGAGCTTGAGGAAAGGGGCGTTCCAAAGCCAAATATTCTCATTTCTGACAGAGCTCAGATTGTTATGCCGTATCATGTAGCTTTCGATTGCTACGAGGAAGAACGTCTCGGCAAAAATTCCTTTGGCTCAACAAAGAGCGGAATCGCTCCGTTTTATTCGGATAAATACAGCAAAATCGGTTTCCAGATTAACGAGCTTTATGATGATGTAGACAGTCTTAAAGAAAAGATTGCGCACGCTGTAGAGATTAAAAACGCCACACTCAGGAATCTGTACAATAAAGAAGAAATCACTGTTGACGAAGTTTTCGACAAGCTTATGGAGTATAAAGAGCTCCTCAAGGATTACGTTGGCGATTCCTTTACTTTTATGAGAGACGCTATCGCAAGCGGAAAGAATATTCTCCTTGAGGGTCAGCTCGGCTCTTTGAAGGACACCGACTTCGGTATTTATCCGATGGTTACTTCCTCAAATACTATCGCCGGCTACGGCGCTGTTGGCGCAGGCATTCCGCCTTATGAGATTAAAGAGGTAATCACTGTTGTTAAGGCGTATTCAAGCGCTGTTGGAGCAGGTGAATTTGTTTCAGAAATCTTTGGAGAGGAAGCCGACAAGCTCCGTAACTTTGGCGGAGACGGCGGCGAGTTCGGCGCAACAACCGGCAGACCGAGACGTATGGGCTGGCTCGACTTGGTTGCAAGCCGCTACGGCTGTCAGGTTCAGGGCGCGACAACTGTCGCGTTTACCGTAATTGACGCTCTCGGATACCTTGACGAAATCCCTGTTTGCGTTGCTTATGAGCTCGACGGCGAAGTTATTGATTACTTCCCGAGCACTACTAAGCTAAAGAGATGCAAGCCGGTTTTAAAGACCTTGAAGGGCTGGAAGTGCGATGTTTCAGGAATTAAGAAATATGAGGAGCTTCCCAAGGAATGCCGTGAGTACATAGAATTTGCCGAGAAGGAAATCGGAGTTCACATCGGAATCGTCAGCAACGGACCTTCGCGCGACGATATAATTTACAGATAAGAGGCATTTTATGAGTGCTGTGAAAGAAAAAATCCTTGTCCTCGATTTTGGCGGTCAGTACAATCAGCTTATCGCTCGCAGAGTCAGGGATAATAACGTCTACGCCGAGATTAAACCGTATACCACTTCTCTTGAAGAAATCAAAAACGAGAACTACAAGGGGATTATCTTTACCGGAGGTCCAAACTCTGTATATGATATGAGTTCTCCGCATTATGATAAGGAGATTTTGAATCTGGGAATACCTGTTCTCGGTATCTGCTACGGCTGCCAGCTTATTTGCTGGATGCGCGACGGAGTTGTTAAAAGCGCGGATACGCGTGAGTACGGAAAAATCGACGTGACGATTGATAAGAAAGAAAGCGTGCTGTTCAGAAACATTCCGGACAGCGTTGTCTGGATGAGCCACACCGATTATATAAGCAAAGCTCCAAATGGGTTTGAAGTTACCGCGCACAGCGATAATTGTCCCTGTGCCGCTATGGAAAATCCCGGGGAGAAAATCTACGCCGTACAATTCCACCCCGAGGTAACTCACACTCAGTACGGTAACACATTACTGAAAAACTTTATCTTTGACGTCTGCGGCTGCGCCGGAGACTGGAAGATGGAGGGCTTTATCGAGAATACCGTCAATGCTCTGCGCGAGCAAATAGGCGATAAAAAGGTAGTTCTCGGTCTTTCCGGCGGAGTTGATTCCTCCGTTGCGGCGGCTTTGCTCAGTAAAGCTGTCGGCAGTCAGCTGACCTGCGTGTTTGTTGACCAGGGACTTATGCGTAAGAACGAGGGAGATTTTGTCGAGGAAACCTTTACAAGGCTTTTTGATATGAACTTTGTGCGCGTAAACTGCGGCGATGAGTTTATAGCTAAGCTCAAAGGACTCACAGACCCCGAGGATAAGCGCAACGTAATCGGCACAGAGTTCTACAAGGTCTTTTGGGCTAAAGTCAGGGAAGAGGCTGACGGCGGATTCTTTGCTCAGGGTACGATTTATCCCGATTGTATCGAAAGCGGCAAAGGCGACGCTGATAAGATTAAAACTCACCACAACAAGGTCAAGATGCCCGACGACATCAAGTTTGACGGCGTGATTGAGCCCCTCTGCGATTTGTTTAAGGACGAGGTCAGAAAGGTCGGCGAGCTGCTCGGAATACCAAAGGAGCTTGTCTGGAGACAGCCGTTTCCGGGTCCCGGACTCGGAGTCCGTATTATCGGCGAAATCACTAAAGAGAAGATTAAAGTGCTCCAGGACGCCGACGCTGTTTTCCGCGATGAAATCAGCCGCAGCGGAATCGAGAATAAACTCAGCCAGTTCTTTGCTGTATTGCCGGATGTCCGAACTGTCGGCGTTATGGGCGACCACAGAACCTACGACCACCTTATCGCAATTCGCGCCGTTACAACCGACGACTTTATGACCGCTGACTTTGCGAGGATTCCGTATGACGTTCTCGCGAGAGTGTCGAGCAGAATTATCAATGAGGTTGATAACGTAAACAGGGTTGTTTATGACATCACAAGTAAGCCTCCCGGGACTGTGGAATGGGAGTAAAGAAGTATTTAATATGTATTATCTATAATAGCAGGCAGTGTTAAAGCTGTCTGCTATTATTCTTATTATCCACAATTCGAATGGCTCAAAGCAGACAATCAAATGCTGTGGG
>CADBTV010000021.1 GCA_902797655.1 uncultured Ruminococcus sp. | reverse complement strand
TTTTACATTTGTCAATAGTTTTTAGCTTGCAAATTGGCTGTTGAACAGAGTATAGTAAAAGCCCTTTTTCAAAAGCAGCTCCTCGTGGGTGCCCTGCTCGATGATGTTGCCGTCCTTCATCACGAGGATCAAGTCGCTCTCGCGGATAGTGGAGAGCCTGTGCGCGACGACAAAGCTCGTCCTGCCGTTCATCAGCTTTTTGAACGCCTTTTGGACTCGAACCTCGGTGAGGGTGTCTATCGACGAGGTGGCTTCGTCGAGAATCAGCATCGGCGGATTGAGCGCCATTACGCGCGCTATGCAGAGCAGCTGCCTTTGACCCTGCGAGAGGTTGGAGCCGTTCTCGGAAATCACAGCGTTGTAGCCGCCGGGCATCTTGCGGATGAAGCTGTGCGCGTAGGAGAGCTTTGCCGCGGCGATAATTTCCTCGTCGGAGGCGTTCGGGTTGCCGTAGCGCAGGTTCTCCATAATCGTGCCGGAGAACAGCCAGCTATCCTGCAAAACCATTCCGAACAGCGAGCGCAGGCTGCCGCGCTTTATGTCGGTTGTTTTTATACCGTCAACGAGGATGTCGCCGCTGTCAACGTCATAAAATCTCATAAGCAGGTTGATGAGCGTAGTCTTGCCGCAGCCGGTCGGCCCGACAATCGCAACCTGCATTCCGCTGTTTACCTTGACGGAAAAGTCGCGGATGAGCGGTTTTTCCTTTGTATATGAAAAGCTTACGTTTCTAAATTCCACGCTGCCGGAGGCCTTGCCGATTTCCCGGCAGGCTGAGTCGGACGGTTCGCTCTCGCTTTCGAGCACGTCAAAAACTCTGCCGGCGGCGGCGAGCGCGGTCTGAATCTGCGTGAGCACTCCCGTTACCTCGTTGAAGGGCTTTGTGTACTGGTTGGCGTAGGTCAAAAAGCACGAGAGCTGACCGATAGTCAGCACGCCCATAAACGACGAGATAACCGTCATCGCGCCGACGATTCCGGTAACGGCGTAGACCATATTGTTGACAAACCGCGTGCAGGGGTTCGCGAGCGCGCCGGCGAACTGAGCCTTTAAGCCGACCTTAAAGAGCCGCTTGTTCTTTTTCTCAAATTCCTCCTCGCTGCGCTGTTCATAGGCGAACGCCTTGACGACCTTTTGGTTGCCGACCATTTCCTCAACATAGGCGCTGATTTCGCCCTGGAGCTCCTGTTGTTCGCGAAACGACCTCGCGCACATTCTGCCGATAATCGCCGCGACGAGCACCGACAACGGAGTCAGCACAACAACCACCAGCGCAATCCATATATTAATAGAAAGCATAAACAAAAGCGTGCCGATAATCGTGACTACGCCGGAGAGAAGCTGCAAAATCACCTGAGTCAGTCCGTCGCCGATTGCGTCAACGTCGTTGATGATTCGGCTGATTAAGTCGCCGTGCGGATGCGAGTCGATGTAGGAGAGCGGAACCTCGTTGAATTTTGCAAAAACCTCTCCGCGTAAATCCCGGGTTGTCCGCGCGGAGATTGCGTTTGCGCTCTGGGTCATCAGCCACTGAAACACGGCGATTATCCCGACGCTCACTGCGATTTTGAGCGCGACGGAGAGAATCTCTCCCATATCCACCCTGCCCTTGCCGAGCATAACGTCAACAGCGTTGCCGACCATAACGGGGATATATAATGTAAGCGACACGCTCACAAACGCGCACAGCACCGCGAGAATAAGCAGGAAAATATGCGGTTTGATGAATTTTAATACCTTTAATCCGTTCTTCATCCTGCCGCCTCCTTTAGCTGAGTGCGGCAGATGTCGCGGTAGGTTTCGTTGTTTTCAAAAAGCTGCTCGTGCGTTCCCTCGCCGACGAGCAAGCCGTCCTCGAGCACGAGGATTTTGTCGGCTGACATAATCGTAGAGCAGCGCTGGGTCACGATGATAAACGCCGATTTCCTTCTTCGCAGATTGCTCCGAAGCTTTTTCTCTGTCGCGAAATCGAGCGCGGAGAAGCTGTCGTCGAGAATAACGAGCTCAGGCTCGCCGACCAGCGCCCTCGCAATGCAAAGCCTTTGGCGCTGACCTCCGGAAAAATTCAGTCCTCCCTGCGAAACGGGCATATCCAAATCCGTAACGAACTCGTCGGCGCAGGCGTCCTTGAGCGCGGCGAAAATCTCCTCGTCGGTCGCGCCGGGCTTTTGCCATTTCAAATTGGAGCGGATTGTTCCGCTGAACAGCACCGCCTTCTGCGGCACAACGGCGATTTTGCCCCTGAGCTGAGCGAACGGATAGTCGCGCACGTCAACGCCGTCAACCCTGACCGCGCCGTTTTTGACGTCGTAGCAGCGCAAAATCAGGCTGAGGAGGGTAGTCTTGCCGGAGCCGGTGGTGCCGATGATTCCGGTGGTGGTGTTTCTTTCTATCCTAAAGCTGATGTTCTGCAATTCGTTGTCGCCGCCGCCGTAGGAGAAGTCCACGTTCTCAAACTCGACCTCCGGCGCGTTTAAGTCGGGCGTTACGGGGTCTGAGCTTCGCTCGCGAACGCTCGGCTCAACCTCGAACACAGCGTTGATTCGAGCCGCGCCGGCGCTGCCTCTGGAGAGCAGCACAACGAGGTTTGCGAGCACTATCATTGCGAGCAGAATCTGGGTCATATAGCTCGTCAGCGCGACGATGTCGCCCGAGAGCAGGGAGCCGTTGTCCACTTTGATTCCGCCGAACCAGAGGATGAGGATTATCGCGATATATGTAACCGCGTAGGTCATCGGGTTGAGCAGCGCCGAGAGCCTGCCGACGCGCACGGTGAGCTTTGCGAGGTTTTCGGCTTCGGCGTTGAGGTTCTGTTTCTGCTGTTTTTGTCCGGAAAAGGCGCGGATAACGCGGTTGCCCTCGAGGTTTTCCCTCGAAAGCAGAGAGATTGTGTCGAGCTTGCCCTGAATTTTCTTGAAGAAAACGAGCGATTTCGTCATAACCAGCCAGAGTATCAGCCCGATAACCGCGGTCGCGCCGAGGAAAATGAGGCTGATTTGCGCGTCGATAAAGAACGACATAACCAGCGCGCCGATAATCAAAAACGGAGCTCTCAGCAAAAGGCGCATCGTCATCGCGATGTTCGCCTGAACGGAGTTGATGTCTGAGGTCATCCTCGTAATCAGCGACGGCGCCGTGAGCTCGTCGAGCTCCCTGTGCGAGAGGGCGTCGATATGCTTAAACAGCGCGGAGCGGATTTTTGTGCCTGCGCCCTGCGAGGTGTACGAAGCCATATACTGACACACCAGCGCGGAGCTCAGTCCAACAACTCCGAGCAGCACAAGCACGCCCCCCATTCTGAGAACATAGGAAGCGTCGTTTTTGAGTATTCCGTTGTCGATAATCAACGCCATCACAACCGGCACAAAAAGCTCGAGCACAGCCTCAAACAGCTTGCAGAGCGGTCCGATAATCAACTGCGGCTTGTAATCCGTCAAGAATCGCCTGAGCTTAAACATTAATCAAACCCCTGAAATTGATATATATTAATAGTATATACACAAAGCGGCGCTAAATCAAGGGTTACTTTCCGTTTGAGCGCGAAATCACCGCCGCGATAAACGAGAAAACTATCGCTGTCGCGACTCCCGCGGCGCAGGCGGAGAGCCCTCCGCTGAGTATTCCGAGCGCGCCTTCTGACTCAACCGCCTGACGGGTTCCCTCAGCCATAAGGTACCCAAAGCCCGAAATCGGCACCGTGGCTCCGGCTCCGGCAAAATCGACCAGCGGCCCGTACACTCCGACCGCGGTGAGGATTACTCCGGCAACAACGAAGCCGGTCAGTATCCTTGCCGGCGTGAGAGAGGTTTTGTCGATTAAAACCTGACCGACTACGCAGATCAATCCGCCGGTAACAAATGCGTTTACGTATTCCATATTCAGTCTCCTTTTAGCATATTGTTGCCGATAATTGCGCCGATATTCACCGTTTAATGTGACAGCTTTCTGAAAAATTGTGATAGCCGAATGATTTTTTTAAAATATCTCACACAAAACCGCAAATTTGTAGTATAATGATAAACGTTATAATTTGCGTTTTCGGCAAAAGTAAAAGGAGTGATTAATTGTGGTTGAGGTAAAGAACCTTACGAAACGCTACGGAAATATGACCGTTGTTGACGACATCAGCTTTTCCGTCGGCGAAGGCGAAATCCTCGGTTTTCTCGGCCCGAACGGCGCCGGAAAATCAACAACTATGAATATGATAACGGGCTACATCAGCTCCTCGTCCGGCACTGTTACGGTCAACGGCAGCGAGGTGCTCGAAAACCCCAGAAAGGTCAAGAGCTCTATCGGCTATCTGCCGGAGATTCCTCCGCTGTATGTTGATATGACGGTCAAAAAGTACCTCGAGTTTATGTTTGACTTAAAGCGCGTCAAGCTCCCGAAAAAGGAGCACATCGACGAGGTTATGCGGCTTGTTAAAATCTCCGACGTAAGCGGCAGAATCATCAAGCACCTCTCCAAGGGCTACCGCCAGAGAGTCGGCTTTGCGCAGGCTTTGCTCGGCAATCCGCCGGTGCTGATTCTTGACGAGCCGACAGTCGGACTCGACCCGCAGCAGATTATCGAAATCCGCAACCTCATCAAGAGCCTCGGCAAAAAGCACACAGTCATCTTCTCGTCGCACGTGCTGTCCGAAATTTCCGCAACCTGCGACAGAATCATCGTAATCTCAAACGGAAAAATCGTCGCCGACACAAAGGCGAGCGAGCTGTCGTCCTCAATCTCCGGCAACCAGAAGCTGAGCCTCGACATTGAGGGCTCGCAGGGCGCGGTACTGGACGCGCTGAAGGTTATCCCCGGCGTGCTCAAAATCAAGAAGCAGCGCGACCTTGACGACAAAACCTCGCGCTACCTCGTTGAGTACCAGAACGGCGTAGACATCCGCCGCGACGTTTTCCGCTCAATCGCACAGGCTGACTGCGTGATTCTTAATATGCAAAACGGCAACGAAACCCTGGAGGACAGCTTCCTCAAGCTCGTCACTCAGGACCAGACTAAGGACAAGACAGGAGGCGCGAGATAATGAAAGCAATACTCAAACGCGAGCTGAGCTCCTACTTCAACTCGGCAATCGCGTACGTGGTAATGGCGATGTTCTTCGCCTTTTCGGGATGGTTCTTCGTGGGCACGTGCTTTGTGTCGAATTCGTCCTCGCTCTCCCCAACCTTCTCCAACATTTTCGTAATCATCGTGTTCATCACTCCGATAATCTCGATGAAAACCTTCAGCGAAGAAAAACGCCAGCGCACCGACCAGGCGCTTTTGACCTCGCCTTCGAGCCTTTTTGACATCGTTATGGGCAAGTTCCTCGGAGCGTTCATCCTGTACGCGCTGTGCTGTATGATTTTCTTTGTGTACGGACTTGTAATCACGATATTCACTCCGGCTGACTGGGCGGTAATCATCTGCACCAACATCGGGCTTATGCTTCTGGGCGGAGCGTTAATCGCGATTGACGTGTTTATCAGCGCGCTCACCGAGAGCCAGCTCATCGCCGCAATCGTCGGAATGGCGGTTGGACTTCTGACCTATATGCTGAGCTCGATCTCGTCTATGATTAACATTGACTGGGTGACAAGCGTGCTCAACTCAATCTCGTTCACCGCTTATTACTCGAATTTTACATACGGAATGCTCGACCTCTCGGGAATTGTGTTCTTCCTCAGCGTAATCGCGCTGTTCATCTTCTTCACAATCCGCGTGTTCGAGAAAAAACGCTGGAGCTAAGGAGGTACAAAAATGAAAAACACGGAAAACATCACCACCTCCAAAAAGGACGGCAGGCTCAAAAGGCTCCTCAAATCCAGAAAAGCTAAGAAGGGCACGCTCGCGGTTGCGATTCTGGCGGTATTCATCGCTATTATCGTGCTTGTAAACTTCATCGCGCATATCCTTGTTGAAAGGTTCCCCAACCTGCAATTCGATATGACCGCGTCGCAGACCTACCAGCTCCAGAAGGACACCAGGGACTACATCACCCAGCTCGACAAGGACATCACAATCTACGTTCTCGCGACGGAGAACACCTTCAAGAGCGGTATGAACGCTTACTCGGGCTCGCAGTATTTTGTACAGGCAGACAAGCTGCTCCACAAAATGGCTGCGTCCAGCGACCACGTAAAGCTCGAATTCATCGACCTTTCGGCAAACCCGACCTTTACCGGCAAGTATAAGAACGTTGACTGGAACTCGCAGGACGCCGGCAACCTCATCATTGTTGACGCAGGTGAAAAGTACACCGCGCTCACTCTGAAGGATTGCTTTACCTACGACGAGGAAACCTACTCCTACTACGGCTACTACTCCTACACCGCGACCTCAATCGAGCAGGCGGTTGTCACCGGAATCCTCGACGTTACCATCGCCAACAAGGTGGGCGTTGATTTCATCACAGGCTCCGGCGAGGAGGAGGAGCTTTACTCCTCGATGAAAAATCTCCTCAAACAGAACGCCTACGAAGTCAGGGAGGTTAACCTCACCACCAAGAACCTGAACGAAAGCTCTCAAATCGCGGTGCTCTTTGCTCCGACGGTTGACCTCAGCGAAAAGGCGGTTGACAAGCTCGAGAGCTGGCTCGAAAACGACGGCGAAAAGGGCAAAACCTTAATTTACCTGCCGATAGACGTCAAGACCGAGACCCCGAACCTTGACGCTCTGCTCAAGCAGTACGGTATGGAGGTAAGCGACGGACTGTGCTTCTGCACCAACAACAACTACTACCTGCAAAACGTGTATATGTTCCTCGCCGAGTACAACAACGACTCCTACACCTCCGAGCTCAAAAACGCCTCTATCCCGACAATCGTCTACAACTCGCGCAACATCATCCTAAAGGACGAGAGCAAGGCGCAGTCGCTGCTCAACCTCACCAAGTCGGTCGGAGTGCTTCCGTTCGACACCGACACCTCAAAGTTCGAAAGCGACAAGGACCTCGAAAAGTTTATGACCGCCGACGGAGTTAACCTCGCGGCAGTCGGCTCCAAAACCAACGCCGACGACAAGGGCTCCAAAATCGCGGTGTTCGGCTCTCCGTATATGTTCGCGCAGACCTTCCTCGGCACAACCTCCTACAACAACGCCAACTACCTCGTAAACTTCTGCAACACTGTTTCCAACCGCGAGGATATGGGCGTTACAATCAACTCCGCGGCTGTTGACGGCGGTGAGCTCGGCGTTACGAACTCCTCGACCACAGTTGCGGTAGGGCTTATTTTCATCGTGCTCATTCCTCTCGGCGTGCTGATTATCGGACTTATTCTCTACATCCGCAGGAGGAATAAATAATGGAAAACAAAGAACCCGAGGTTATCATCGAAAACGAACAGGATAACCTCCTCGATAAATTCGAGACCCCGTCAGCATCCTCTCCGGCAAAAAAGAAAAAAAGCTCCTCCGCAAAGCTGCTGATTATTGCGCTTGCGGCGGCGCTGGCGCTCGGCGGAGTGCTGTGCTTCCTGCTGTTTGCTCCGCAAAGCAGCGAAGTAACCGACAAGGCGTCGGACGGCACGAGCGTCAAGACCGGTCTCAACAGCAACAAGGAATGGCAGGCTAACGTCAAGCTCGACAAAAACGGCAAGGTCAAGCAAAACGGCGGCGGCTCTCTGCTCGAAAAGGTTCCGGCTGAGATTTCCCGAATCGAGCTCCAAAACTCAGGCGGCAACATCACGATAAAATCCTACACCCCAAAGACCAAAACCAAGGAAACCGACCCCGAAACCGGCGAAACGGTTGAAAAAACCAGCGAAACCGAGTACACGATCGTCGGCTTTGAAAAGCTCGATTTGCAGTCGGGAGTTCCGGACGAAATTGCCAACGCCTGCTCGACTCTCGAGTTCAGCTCGATTTCCGACCCGGACGCTTCCTCTCACCTTGCGGACTACGGCTTTGACAAGCCGCGCGCCGTGGCGAAGGTTTTCTTCAACGACGATTCAACCGCGGTTATCAAGGTCGGCAACGACGCTCCCCAGCGCCTCGGCACCTACGTTATGTTCGGCTCGGGCAACGAGGTTTTCCTCTGTGACACCGAGAAAACCAAAACCCTGCTCTTTACAATCAACGACCTTGTCAGCCTGACTGTCAACAAATCCGCTGACGACGCCGCGAGCAGCGACTTCAAAACCCTCACAATTAACGACGTTACCCTCAAGCCCAACAAGGACATCGACTACGTGCAGAATCAGTACGTGCTCGACGACGGCTCCTTTGCCGACGACACCGAGGCTTCACAGGTTTCCGGCGCGGTGAGAGGACTCTACGCCGAGAGCGTGGCTGCGGTGAATCCGTCCGCAGACCAGCTTAAAAAGCTCGGACTGAGCTCTCCGAAGGCGCGTATCAAGGCTGAATATTCCGACACCATCGTTAGCCTTATCGCGAGCAAGCCCGACAGCAAGGGCAAGTGTCACCTTATGGAAACGGACGGCAACATAGTCTACACAATCGCCTCAGCTTCTATTCCGTGGGTCAGCACCTCGCGCGACAAGCTCACTTCCGACTACCTGCTCAACGTCAAGCTCTCGGGACTTTCAAAGATGACGGTCACAGCCTCGGGCAAGACCTACAACTTTGACGTAAAAACCACCGTCACAAAGACCACCGACGACGACGGAGAGGAAACCGATACCACCGACACCAAGATTAAATTCAACGGTAAGGAGCTTGATTCCGGTTACTTCCAGACCTTCTTCGACAACTGCTCTATGCTCAAATATGAGAAAGGCGCGGTTAAGAACAGCGGTTCCTCAAATCCGCTCACAATCAAATACACCTACTCAAAATCACGCAAGCCCGACACTATCGTCTTTACAAAAAGCGGCAGCTCCTACATCGCGATAATCAACGGCAAGGCGACAGGCTTTGTCTACCGCAGCTACGTTGAAAACCTCGTTAAGCAGGCGGCAACCGTTTCCAAGGACAAGGAAGTAAAAAGCTTCTGGTGATTTTACCTCGAGTAGACAGGTTTGTTTATCAATTACCGTCGTATCCCGACAGAAACTTTTCATCTATCGGGAACGGCGGTTTTTTAATTGACAATTGACAGTTGACAATTGTGGTCGGGTAGACAGCGGCTTCTGTGTGAAGCGTTTGTCTCCCGACCATATTATTATTTCGCTTGCGCGAAGCGCATATAAATTCGG
>CADBTV010000020.1 GCA_902797655.1 uncultured Ruminococcus sp. | reverse complement strand
GAAACGCAAGCGTTTATCAATTTTGACCCCTTTAAAAAGGGGTACTCGTGTTAAGAAAATAATTGAAAATTGAAAAATGAAAATTGAAAATGAATGACGAGAAGAAAGAATAATCTAAAGAACAACTTATCTGCCCGACCAAATCTATATGCTGCTTGCGCAGCAAGCATAAAGATACGGTCGGGAGACAAACGCTTCTCACAGAAGCCGCTGTCTACCCGACCATAACTGTCAATTGTCAACTGTCAACTGTCAATTGTCAACTGTAAACCCTACTCCTCGTCGGTAATTTCCTTCTCGGCGACGAAGCCCTCGACGTCGTCGATGATAGCCGTACCCTCAACAACAATCTCCTCAGCCTCGGGCTCGTAGGTCTGCTCCTCACCGGTGACGGGATTTTCGAGCACATCAGCCTCAACGCCGCCCTCGAGCGCGCCCTGAGCCGGAGCTTCCTCGGCAACTGTCTCGAAGCCGCTGATGAAGGTATACGGAACAGCGTAGCCGAACGCGATAGCCGCCATATAAACAACAACCGGATTAGCCGCAAGCTCAGTGTGGAACGGCAGAGCCGAGATAATATAAGCCAGGATGATGTACAGCGTAGGCAAATCGAGCACAATCAGCGTCACAATGCTGAATCGCTTGATGGTCTTTCCCTCGCCGACTCTTGTAGCGTAGAACACAAGCAGTCCGAACACCGCGAGCATTACCGCGATTACGGAATTTTTGGCGATTTCTCCAGCGAGAGCGTTCGCAAAGCTTGAGAAAAAATATCCGCAGACTATGAACGCGATAATCAAAAACGCGGAGAAGAAAAGATTGACGTTGTCCCTGGCGGTGTTTTTCTTTTTCATATTGATGACCTCCAAATTAATCAATTTGTTTTTGCCACAAGGCAAACCCATCCGTTGTCCTCGTAGCGAGCGATTATATCAAAATCCCTGCCGACAGCCTCGGCAACCTCGTCGCCGCGCGTGTCGATAATTCCGCTCATAACGTAGACGGAGTCGGGATTCATAAACTGTTTTACGCCTTTGGATAAACTTATTATAGCATCCGCGACGATATTTGCAACCACTAAGTTGTATTTGCCCTCGACTTTTTCGGTAAGGTCGCCGACAATTGCGGTGAATTTGTCCGCGACTTTGTTGAGTCGGGCGTTCTCGACCGCGGTTCTGACGGCAACCTCGTCAATATCAACTCCGACCGCGCTTTCTGCTCCGAGCAGCAGCGACGCGATTGCGAGTATTCCGCTGCCGCAGCCGACGTCGAGCACCTTGTCGCCGGGCTTTACGTACTTTTCAATTGTTTCAAGACAAAGCCGGGTGGTCTCGTGACTGCCGGTTCCGAACGCGAGCCCGGGGTCGATGTTGAGCACAACTCTGCCCTCGGGGTCAAAATCGTCGCGCCAGGTCGGACGAATCAGTATTTTGTCGCCGACCGGAGTCGGGTTAAAAAACTTTTTCCAGTTATTGCGCCAGTCCTCGTCCATAGTTTCCGAGGTGTTGAGAGTATGGGCGATTCCCTCGGCTGAGAGCCTTTCCGAAAGAAAAGCCAAAGCCTCGGACGGGTTTACGTCGGGCTCGAGGTAGATGTGGATAAACGCGGCGTTTCTGTCCTTTTTGAGCAAATCCTCGTCGATAAGGTCGATATGCGCTATCTGCTGAACCTGCTCCTCCAGCTCGGAGTAATCCTCGATGTAAATGCCGTAGGGCACTACCATATTGGCGATGTCGCTCGCCTTGTCGATGTCGTGAGCGTCGATTGAAATTTTAATCTCTGTCCATTGTGCCATAATGTACCTACTTATCTATTTTGATTTTTTTGCCTGTGCGCGCGTTAACGAGGAAGGTCTCGCACTTATACACGTACTCGAGGGAATTATCGGGAGCGTAGCAATAAATGCCGTAGGTCAGGAGGGTGATGTCGCCGCAGCTTCCCGAGATTGTCGGCGAAACAAGCACGTTGCCGGTGTACGCGTTTTTAATCTGACTGTCGGCGTCAAAGATTTTCCTGCCCTTTTTCTTGGCGATTTTTCCGAGAGCGTAGACGTTGTAGCCGTAGTTGAAGCGCGACACGCTGATTGCGATTGCGGAGTTTTTGGACGTGGTGTAGCTTATGAGCGGATAGTTTCCGCTTGTGTACTTAACCTTTGCGGAAAGCTTGCCGTTTGGGCTGATTTTGTAGAGGTAGTAATTACCCTTTACGTCGGCGTAGCTGATGTAGGCGCAGTTTTTGCCGGGGGTGATGTTGCCGGCGGTGTCCTCCTTGAGCTTTTTGACGGAGGAGCCGTCGGGATTCATCGAGCACAGACAGCCCTCAAAACCGCCGTTCGCCGAGCATCCTGCGGTAAATACTATTTTCTTTTTACTTATATATGTATGCGCGGAGTCGGGTTTTGCGGAGGGCTTTTTGATTCCGGAAAATTTTCCGAGAGCCTCGGTCTTTTTCTCCGCGAAGTCATAGCGGTACACGCGCAAAACATAGCGCGAGCTCTGCTTTTTTTCCACTTTATAATAGAAAGCGTATTTTCCGGTTGAGCAGATGTAGACGGTGTTCGTCTTGTCGTAGGGGCTGATGACGGTTTTTTCGCCCTTGAAGCTCACGAGCGTGAGTCCTGTTTTTCTGTAGTCAACGATGAAGCCCTCGGCGCAGATTCCCTTTATGTTAATCAGGAAACCCTTTTTGTCGCGGAGCTTGAATTTATTTTCCCTGTCAAGCTTAACGGCGGTGGACTTTTTGCCGGACTTGGGGCTGTAGGAGATGATGTTCTCGCCCTTGCGGAAGTAGATTTTCTTTTTGAATGTATAGAGCTGGGCGTCGTTGTAGATGTCGGTCTGAGCCACGAGCTTTGCGCCCTTGCCGTTGAGCTTCGCGCGGTAGATCCTCGTCTTGTTCTTCTTGTAATTATTGACGAGCGACACGAGGTACTTTCCGCTTTTTATCACAGCTCCCTCGGAAAACCCTGAGTTCTCTCCGATTGTTCCGACCGCCTGAGCCGGAGAAACCGCGCAGGAGATTACCGTTGCGGCGCAGAGAGCTGAGCAGAGCAGTTTTTTTACACTGAAATTTTTCACACAAATTCCTCCAAACAATAATATTATAAACCACCGGGGGGATAAAAACAAGGCTTTTATGGCAAAAGACTCACGCAACCCCAAAGCCGCGTGAGTCTTTTGTATTGTGAAATTTTATAATGGTTTAGTTATTCCTCTCTTTTTCTGCGTGTGAGGTACATCGCGCCGGCAGCGGTGAGCATTACTCCGCCGAGGATAAAGAGGATTGTGTCCTCCTGTCCGTCTGCGCCGGAGCCGGAGCCGTTGTAGGAGCCTGAGCCCGAGCTTGAACCGGAGCCGGATGAAGCCGAGCTCGAGGAGCCGGAGCTTGATGAGCCTGAACCGCCGGAGGTGATGTGTCCGCCGCTTGACTTGATCGCCTTTTCCTTTTCCTTGGCGGCTTTTTTGATTTTTTCTACGTCCTTAACGTCGTCAGCCTTTGCCGGATACGCCTTTGCAAAAGCGTCGGTCAGGCATTTGAGGATAGCGTCCTCATCCTCGCCGGTGTTTTTGGACTGAACATAGCCGAAGATTGTTTCAATCTGATCCGCAGAGGAAATGCCGAATTTCGGGTAAGCCTTTGCGAGCGCGTCAACCGGCTTTACGTAGGTGCTCTTGTAGAAGGATGAGATCCAGTCGCCGATTACCTCCTCGCCGTTCTCGTTAGGGCAGAGCTTTGAGCCGACGATGTTGCCGATTGAGGTGATTGCGAGGTGAGGTCCGTAGGATGAGCTGTTGGTTTTCCAGACAGCCTCGTACGCCTGTTTTTCGGAATCCTTTGGGTTTTCAATCTTGTTGCCTGTTACCTTCATTGTGTCGCCGACGCACGCCTTGCCGAAGGTTGTGTCGTAGGTCTGCACGCCGGTGTTTGCGCTGAAGATGATGCAGTAGTCGGTGTCAGCCTTGAGTCCCTCGGGGTTTTCGGTGGATTTTGTAAGCATCGAGAGGTCGTACTCGTAGAGGTTGTCGCCAATCTTTTTGCAGGCTTCCTTCTTGGACTGCCAGGGGAAGAAATCTCCGCCGCCGCGCACCCAGATGTGGCAGTAGATGATAGTAAAGTTCTTCCACGCCGAAGCGTCAAACCTGACTGTATCGCCCGAGCCTGTGGCGGAGCTGGAGGTATCTGCTCCTGCGGAGCTTGCGCTGTCGGCGCCGACAACCGCGTCCTCAACCTCAGCCGCGAACGCCGCGACAGAAGCCGTTGAAGCAATAATCAAAGCTGCAAGTACGATTGCAATTAGCTTTTTTATCATAGTAATCTCTCCTTAAAATAATCTCTTTGGTAATATAATAACACCCCAATCTGAAGATTATCTAAAGTTATCTGCATAAAACAAAAAACAGACCGCTTTCGCGGTCTGTCTTTTAAGCTAAAACATAAATATTAACCGGTCTTCTACCGAACTGGCAGCAGGTTGCGTTGCTGAAGTAGAAAAGGTCAACAACGGTTGAGCTTGTGTGGATAAATCCACCCGTATCAATCGCGGTAGCATAACCGTAAACAAAACTACCGTCAGGGCTCTCGATGTAGAGCTTGGAGCCGTAAGGGATAACCGCAGGGTTAACCGCTACGCCGCCTACGCGAACAGTCGCGCCTGTTGCGGTAAGAGCGCCGGGGTGAGCCGAATAAGCTGTTGCCGGGCCTGAAACAATCTTCTTATAGGCGATAGTCTTACCATTGTGATCTGTGATGGTGCCGATTCCGCCCTTAGACTTTGTTTTGAAAGAGGTGTTGTTCGGAGCGAGCATTGTGTAGTTCTTGCGTCTTGTGCCCACGAGGACAACCTTTTTCTTAGCCTTCTTGGTGATCTTGGTCTTGGTTACGTATGTCTTTGTAACCTTGCCGTTGACTAACTTAGAAGTATAAGTAACTCTTTTCTTGCCCTTCTTACCCTTTTTGATGGTCTTTTTCTGACCCTCATAGAGCTTAGAAGTTTTTTTCTTAACAGTTTTGAACTTTACTTTCTGAGTTTTAACAGTCTTTTTAAAGGATACGCGGTCAATCTTGATCTTCGCGTTTTCCTCAATTTTTTCATCAAGACTCTTACTTACTAAATCATACTTACCGAGCGCGATGTTTGCGTGCTCAAGAGCCTCGCCGACTGTTGTTTTCGGAACCTCATACTTTTTATAAGCAGCGGCTCCAACCTTGATGTTAACAGTTACACCGTCCATAATGTCGATGTCGCCGTTCTCATCGCTTACAAGTGCGTCTCCGTTAGGAAGAACTAAGAGCTCCTCGCTAACTTGCGTTTCCGTATTGATTGAATCATCGTTAGAAATTGTTTTAGCTGATACGGAAAAGCCAGAGGTCCATACAACTGCAATAGCGGCAATCGCTGATACAGCCTTAATGACGGAACGCTGATTTTCTGTGATCGTCATGTAATTTCTCCTTATATTCAGTTAGATTTTGCAGCTTACGCGTTCTCGCGTTTTGCAGGAGAACTTGCGTTGTTTTCAAGCTACAATGGCATTATACGGAAATTTTTTGGGAATGTCAACAAACCTAAAACTCGATTTTTGTGCACAATCCACAACGGATTTTGGTGAGATGTGGGTTTAATCCTTTTTATATTTCTTTTGAAGAAAATTAAAATGAGGTTTTTGGTCATTTTGCAAGAAATCAACCAATTACGGCGCTGTAACATTCGATTACAAAACTGTAGCAACTACATCTTGGGGGTGGTTTTTTCAATTCCAAAAACCGGTCAAAAGTTTAGGAAAAACACGACTTTTTGGGGGATTTGGGCGAAATTATATGTATATATTCACAAAAACTTTGGTGGTTTGGCAAAGATTGTATGTACAATTTTTATGAAATTTTGTAATTGTTACGAGTTTGTGACCCACAATATATGCGATTTTCAGCCCGAAAAAACTTTTAAAAATTACAAATATTTATAGTTGTTACAAACCGCGAAACCGCATTTTAACTGCATTTTTATTCTTTTTAACGGGGTTAAAACATCTTGCCGGCGTAGGGCTTTCGCGGCATTTTTTCAAAGTCAAAGGCTTCGAGCTCGCCGAGGGTGATGTTGGATTGGGAGCCCTCGTGCACCATAAGGTTTGAATCCTCTCCGAGATGAACAACGACTACGGGGGTGTTGGTTCCATAGGCGTAGCCGCACTCCCACGCGGTGCCGCTGTCGCTGTAGCCGCCGTAGTAGAGCATAACGACCGCGTCCGCCCAGTCGATGAAGCGCTTGTCGTTGAGAAAGGTCTCGCGCGACCACGAGGCTTTCTGAGTATTCTCGTCGGTTCTTACTTCGTTGAGCCGCGGAGAGAACACGTCGAATCCCCTTTTCATTAATATATCCTCGGCGCGCTTGACGTTTTGGAGCTCCGTTTCGTTGAAGAACGGGCTTGCAAGATAAATTTTCATTTTGAATCCTTTCCTATGAGAAGTACCCCTTATAAAAAGGGGTACTGAAAATTACTTTAACTTTTCGATTGCCGCTTCAATCATTGCGATTGTTTCGCGTTCCTTGGCGGCTTGTCCCTTGACCTTTTCGACAACTGCCGCCGGAGCCTTGGAAACAAAGCCCTGATTTTTGAGCTTGCCCTCGCTCTGGGCAAGGCGTTTTCTGACTCCTTCGAGCTCCTTGTTAAGGCGCTCGAGCTCCGCTTTTTTGTCAACGAGCTGATCCATCGGGATGTAAATCTTCGCGTCGGCGGTGACTACGTTGACCGCGCCGTCGATGTCGAAGCTTGCTCCGACCTCAACCTCGCTCGCGGAAGCAAGACCGCACACAAACTGGCTGCCCTGCTCGAACACCTCGGGGAGCTTGGTCTCGATGTAAACCTTGGCTTTCTTTGACGGCGGAACGTTCATCTCGCTGCGGCGGTTACGGATAGCCCTGATTGCCTCCATAACCTTTTCCATACTGCTGACCGCCTCGGGGAAGTCAAGCGCAGGGTCATACTCCGGATACTTTGCGAGCATAACGGTCTCGCCCTCGCAGGGGAGAGTCTGCCAGATTTCCTCGGTGATATACGGCATAAACGGGTGCAGGAGTCTGAGGATTTTCTCGAGAGTCCACAGAAGAACCTGACGAGCGTTCTGAGCTGTTTCGCCCTCGCTGCGGAGTCTCGACTTGCTCAGCTCGATGTACCAGTCGCAGAAGCAGTCCCAGATGAAGTCGTAGAGCTTCTGAACCGCAACGCCGAGCTCGAACTTCTCGAGGTTCTCGTTGATTTCACCGGCAACGTTGTTGAGGGTGGAAACAATCCACTTGTCCTCGGTTGTGAGGGTGTCGGGGAGCTCGTTTTTGACGTCGTAGTCGTCGATGTTCATATGAACAAAGCGGCTGGCGTTCCAGAGCTTGTTCGCGAAGTTGGCGCAGGCTTCAACCCTTTTGTCCGAGAAACGCATATCATTTCCGGGCGAGTTGCCTGTCGCGAGGAAGAATCTCAGCGCGTCGGCGCCGTATTTGTCAATGATTTCGAGCGGGTCGATTCCGTTTCCGAGGGATTTACTCATCTTGATACCGTTCTCGTCACGGACGATACCGTGGATAAAAACAGTGTCGAACGGCTGGGCGTTCATCTGCTCAACCGAGGAGAAAATCATCCTCGCAACCCAGAAGAAGATTATGTCGTAGCCTGTAACGAGGGTGCTGGTCGGGAAGAAGTAGTCGAGCTCAGGGGTTTTGTCAGGCCAGCCGAGAGTTGAGAACGGCCAGAGCGCTGAGCTGAACCAGGTGTCGAGGGTGTCCTCGTCCTGAGTAAGATTTCCGCAGCCGCACTTCGGGCAGGAGTCGGGCGTGTGCTTGGAGACGATAACCTCTCCGCAGTCGTCGCAGTACCACGCGGGGATTCTGTGACCCCACCATAGCTGACGGCTGATGCACCAATCCTTGATGTTCTCCATCCAGTGGTAATATATTTTATCGAATCTGTCGGGGATAAACCTGGTTTTGCCGTCGCGCACACACTTGATTGCCGGCTTTGCGAGCGGTTCCATCTTGACGAACCACTGCTTGCTGACCATAGGCTCGATTGTAGTGTGGCAACGGTAGCAGGTGCCGACGTCGTGAGTGAGCGGCTCAACCTCTTTGAGCGCGCCGCAAGCCTTTAAATCCTCGAGGATAGCCTCTCTCGCCTCTGCTGTAGTCATACCTGCGTACTTGCCGCAGTCGAGAACCTCGGGCTCGTTTTCCGCAAGGTTGCCCTTGGCGAGCAGCTCGTTGTACTTTTCAACGTCCTCCTTACCGGTCATACGTCCGTCGTAGGTAAAGCAGCGAACGATAGGCAGGCCGCACCTCTGACCGACCTCAAAGTCGTTGGGGTCGTGAGCAGGGGTGATTTTTACAACGCCGGTTCCCTTTTCCATATCGGCGTGTTCGTCGCAGACGATTGGGATTTCCTTGTTCAAAAGCGGCAGGATTACGTGGCAGCCGTGGAGGTGCTTGTACCTTTCGTCCTCGGCGTTGATAGCAACGGCGGTATCGCCGAGCATAGTCTCGGGACGGGTTGTCGCGAGCTCGAGGTATTCGCCGGTCTCCTTGACCTGATAGAGCAGGTGCCAGAAATGACCCTGCTGCTCCTCGTAATCAACCTCCGCGTCCGAGATAGATGTGCGGCAATGCGGACACCAGTTAACCATTCTGTTGCCGCGGTAGATTTTCTTGTCGTTATAAAGGCGGACAAAAACCTCGTTGACCGCTTTGGAACAGCCCTCGTCCATAGTGAATCTCTCGCGGTCCCAGTCGCAGGACGAGCCGAGCTTTTTGAGCTGTTCGGTGATTCTTCCGCCGTACTCGCGCTTCCATTCCCACGCGCGCTCGAGGAATTTTTCGCGTCCGAGATCCTCCTTGGTGACGCCCTCCTTGCGCATAGCCTCGACAATCTTAGCCTCGGTTGCGATTGAGGCGTGGTCGGTGCCGGGGAGCCACAGCGCGGAATATCCCTGCATTCTTCTCCAGCGAATCAGGATGTCCTGCAAAGTTTCGTCAAGCGCGTGACCCATATGAAGCTGGCCGGTAATGTTCGGCGGCGGCATAACGATAGTATAGGGCTTTTTGTCCTTATCGACCTCCGCGTGGAAGTACTTTCCTTTCATCCAAAAGTCATAAATCCGATCCTCAAATTCTCTCGGATTGTACGCCTTTGCCATCTCTTTCATAGTAATTACTCCTTTAAATGCGTGAAACGCATATCATTTATCATTTTTCATCCTTCATTTATCATTTATCATTTATCATTCTTCATTTTTCATTTATCATTTTTCATAAATGATAAACGCCCCGAGCAAAAGCTCAGGGCGAACAAAGTCCGTGGTACCACCTGAGTTCGGAAAAACCGCACTCCATACGATATAACGGTCGCACCCGTCGGGTTCTACTCTCAAAAGGTTTCTTCCCGAAGCTCAAAGGCTACAATCACAATCCCCTCGCGAAAACTTGCACCAACCGTTTTCTCTCTGAGCCTTGGGGAAAATGACCCTCCTCGTCACAGCTTGATATATTTTAGCACAGCATTTTTACATTTGTCAATAGTTTTTAGCTTGCAAATTGGCTGTTGAACAGAGTATAGTAAAAGCCCTTTTTCAAAAGCAGCTCCTCGTG
>CADBTV010000019.1 GCA_902797655.1 uncultured Ruminococcus sp. | reverse complement strand
GCGAGATTCGAACTCGCGGGGGATTGCTCCCTAACTGATTTCGAGTCAGCCCCGTTATGACCACTTCGATACGTCTCCGTATGTTGCCTAATTATTTTACTGTGAAAATTTAATTTTGTCAAGTCCTGTTTTTTGGCATAGTATTAAATAAGGCGGTGATTAATTTGGCTTATACTGACCGCGAGCTTTTGGCTCGGCTTATTCAATGCGAAGCAGGAGGCGAGGGAGAGGAAGGAATGAGAGCGGTAGCTTCCGTAATTGTCAACAGAGTTCAAACTCCCTACGGCGAATTTGCGCGAGTGTCAAACGGCGGAGATTTTCGCGCTATAATTCTGCAAAAAGGACAATTTACCTGCACTCGTACTGTCAACAACACTCAAAATATATATAATATGAATCCAACCGATATTCATTACGAAATTGCAGATTGGGCTCTTGCAGGAAATACAACCTCATCCGTTGGCAACTCTTTGTTTTTCTTTAATCCCTTCTCGTCAAAATGCCCGAGCTTCTTTCCGTCAAAGGTCGGAATAATTTACAACAGAGTAGGCAAACACTGTTTTTATGCTCCGACCGAAGCCTATAAAGATACTTAACCGGAGGTAATACTATGACTTATAACGAGGACCACAATGACGTTAACGATTACAACAGAATTGATTTGAACGAGCTTTACAATCTGAACCGTTGCTTGGGCGGTAATTGCGTTACAAACACTCTGAGCCCTGATATTCCAATTCCGACTCTGGAGCAGCTTGTAAGCGACAAAACACCGAATCCGGAGCGTGACAAGTTGCTGCAAACCGCTCAGAATGAAACGGCGTTCGTGGATTCGAGTCCTATCGTCGGGAACCCGGAGCAGATGTATCAGCCGATTACAAAGACTGAGAGTGAGCTGTATCCGACTCCGTCTGTTGTTTCTGACGAGATTGCTCAGGATAACAACCAATCTGAGAACAACACTGCGGAGGATTTGTTTATTCCTTACGCTGTAACGAGGGAGAGCCTGCAATATCTCAACGGCTTTATCCGCACGCAAATAGGTAGGAGGGTAACTATTGACTTTCTGATCGGAAGCGATAATCTCACGTCAAAAACAGGCTATCTTCTCGCGGTGGCTCAGAATTATCTTCTGCTCAATGAGCTCGACACCAACGACGTGACAGCCTGTGACTTATACACTATGAAGTTTATAAGGTTCTATTATTAAATTAAATCGGCTAAAATTGAGTTCGACACCAAAAAACCCTTTGGAGTAAAGAAAAGCCGATTGTTTTTTAGCTCCATAAGATTGTTTTTAATATACTTTTGCGACTTTGCCGCAAGCTTCTCGGAGATTCCTTCTCCGAGAATTTTTTTGCATTCTCTGAGGTCGAGTCCTTTGCTAAGTCTTAATCGGAGCATAATGTATTCTTCTGCGTCTCCGCCTGACCCTTCGTCCTCGGTGATGTTGCTCTCAAAAGCTTTTAAATCCCTTTTGTAATAAAACCTCTTTCCGTTAAGAAACGAATGAGCCGCGGGGCCAAGCCCGAGGTAATCCTCGAGTGTCCAGTATTTTAGGTTGTGCTTGCTCTCAAAGCCCGTCTTGCAAAAGTTTGAGATTTCGTATTGCTCATATCCGTTTTCAGCTAGGTAATCTACCGCGAAAAGGTACAGCTCCGCGGTTTCGTCATCATCGGGAAAGTTGTAATTGTCATATCTTTTGTCAAAAATTGTTCCCGGCTCTATCTTCAAAATATATGATGAGATATGTTCAGCGCCCTGCTCAACGCAAAAATCAATAGATTTCCTGAGACTGTCCTTCGTCTGATTTGGAATCCCCATCATAAGGTCAAGAGAGATGTTTTGTATACCGGCGTTTCTGATAAGCTTTATTGAGCTGATGACATCCTCGGTGCTGTGAAGCCTGCCGAGGGCTTTGAGTTCGTCTGAGTCGGCACTCTGCATTCCGAGAGAAACTCTGTTAATCCCGAAAGAAGCGACCTTGCCAAAATCAAAGAACTTTCCCGACGCCGGATTAGCTTCCATAGTGACCTCGGCTTTGTCAAGAACCGAAAAGCTTTCCCTGACGCAACAAAGAATATCGCTGATTCTGTCGGCTCCGATTACGCTTGGAGTTCCGCCGCCGATGTAGATTGTGTCAACCAATTTATCAGTCCTTTGACCCCAATGCCTTATGTTGTTTTTGAGAATCCTTGTGTATTCGTCAAAGCCTTGTTCATCGCCGCGCATACTAAAAAAATCGCAGTAAGGGCATTTACTGCGACAAAAGGGGATATGTATGTATAGTCCAAGGTTGTTGCTCATCATAGTTTTCTCCTAAAAAGGGGCGAGGCAGAAACGATTGTCTCTGCCCCAAATTTGGAAGGTATATGAAAAAATAGGAAAAATCAATTTGTTACAAATATATTACAATGATTTAACAATTTTGTCAAGCATAATTTTACAATTCGATAAAACTTTTTTATTTTATTGTGATATTCTTGACATTATTATGGTAAAAATAGTAAAATAAATAGGTTATTTATAATTCAAAGGTAATTATGGAGGAACAAAATGGGTACTTTAAGAGAAGAGATTGACAAGCGAAGAACGTTCGCGATTATCTCTCATCCGGACGCAGGTAAGACAACTCTTACCGAAAAGCTCCTTTTGTACGGCGGAGCTATTAATCTTGCCGGTTCTGTAAAGGGAAAGAGAACAGCCAAGCACGCTGTGTCGGACTGGATGGAGATTGAGAAGCAGAGAGGTATCTCCGTAACCTCGTCGGTGCTTCAGTTTAAGTACGACGGATATTGCATTAATATTCTCGACACTCCCGGACACCAGGACTTCTCCGAGGATACCTACCGTACATTGATGGCGGCAGACTCGGCGGTAATGGTAATTGACGCGTCGAAGGGCGTTGAGAATCAGACCAAAAAGCTGTTCAAGGTCTGCGTAATGCGTCATATTCCTATCATTACTTTTATCAATAAAATGGACAGAGACGCTCAGAGTCCGTTCGATTTGCTCGAGGATATTGAGAATGTGCTCGGGATTAACACCTGCCCGATGAACTGGCCTATCGGCTCGGGCAAGGAATTCAAGGGAGTCTACGACAGAGAGAGCAAGTCAGTCCTCGCGTTCAAGGCTAATAACGGTCAGAAGGAAGTCGAGGAGGAGATTATTCCAATCGACGATTCAAGGCTCGATGATTTGCTCGAGGAGAAAAAGCAGGACTTGATCGACGAGGTTGAGCTGCTTGACGGTGCCGGAGATGAATTTGACCTTGACGCCGTCAGAGCAGGAACACTGACTCCGGTGTTCTTCGGTTCAGCTCTCACGAACTTCGGCGTTGAGCCGTTTTTGGAGCAGTTCTTAAAGCTCACTCCGCCGCCTGCTCCGAGAGAAACCGCCGACGGAGTAGTAGACACCGACTCCGACTTTTCGGCGTTTGTGTTCAAAATTCAGGCGAATATGAACAAAGCGCACCGCGACCGTATCGCGTTTATGAGAATTTGCTCCGGCAAGTTTGAGAAGGATATGGACGTGTTCCATATTCAGGGCAACAAGAAGATGAGACTCTCTCAGCCGCAGCAGATTATGGCTCAGGAGAGAGAGGTCATCGACGAAGCCTACGCAGGAGACATCATCGGCGTGTTTGACCCGGGTATCTTTATGATAGGCGACACCGTCTGCACCGCAAAGCGCAAGGTGAAGTACAAGGGTATCCCGACCTTTGCGCCGGAGCATTTCTGTCTTGTGCGCCAGAAGGACACTATGAAGCGCAAGCAGTTTATCAAGGGTATCGAGCAGATTGCGCAGGAAGGCGCGATTCAGATATTCCGCGAGCTCGACGCAGGTATGGAGGAGGTTATCGTCGGCGTTGTCGGCGTGCTCCAGTTTGACGTGCTTAAATACAGGCTCGAGAATGAGTACAACGTTGAGATTATTATGGAGAACCTTCCGTTTGAGTACATCCGCTGGATTCTCAACGAAGATATTGACCCCAAGACCCTCGACCTCGCTTCCGACACAAAGCGTATTCAGGACTTAAAGGGCAACAAGCTTTTGTTGTTTACAAGCTTCTGGAGCATAGACTGGGCGCTGGAGCACAACAAGGAGCTAAGACTCCAGGACTTCGGTAACGTATAATGCTTTTTGATAAGCTAAAAGCAAACCGCAGAATCCCGTTTCATATGCCGGGTCACAAGCGCAACACAAAGCTGCTCGGCAAAAAGCTCCCTTATGATATTGACATCACCGAGATTGACGGCTTCGATAATCTCCACTGCCCAAGAGGAGTTTTAAAAGAGATTGAGGATAAGGCGAAAAGGATATATAACAGCGACAATTCATTTGTCCTTGTGAACGGCTCGACAGTCGGAATACTCTCGGGAGTTGCCGCGGTTCTCTCTCGCGGAGATGACGTTCTGATTGCGCGCAATTGCCACAAGTCTGTTTACAACGCTGTTGAGCTTGTCGGCGCAAGGGCTCATTATATTACGCCTGAGACAGACGAATACGGAGTTTTTCAGCCTCTTAATCCGGCTGTGTTGAAGCGCAGGCTTGAAGAAGTCAAGCCGAAGCTTCTGGTTATTACATCTCCGACCTACGAGGGAGTATGCTCCGACGTTGAGGGTATATGTGAGCTTGCTCATTCTTATAACATCCCGGTGCTGCTCGACGCGGCGCACGGAGCGCATATGTATGAGCTCGGAAGCTCTGCGGATATTGTTGTTATGAGTCTGCACAAAACTCTCCCTGCGCTGACTCAATGCGCGCTTGCTCACATTAACGGAGATTTAGTTAGCGCCGAGAAATTCAGAATCAAGCTCTCGGTGTTTGAAACCTCGAGTCCTTCGTATGTGCTTATGAGCTCGGTTGACGAATGTTTAAGTCTACTTGAAAATGAGTCATATAAGATTCGTTCTCTTGAATATGTGTTAAAAAGGGCAGATTTAAATGACGGTCTTGCTGATTTAAAGCATTTGAAGCTTTTAGAATACGACGACATACATAAGCTTGTAATCTTTTCAGGCTATTCTGATTTGAGCGGAATTGAGCTCGCAAATGTTCTCAGAGAGAGTTTTAACATCGAGGTCGAGATGGCGACTGCGTCGTATGTTGTTCTGATTACGACGGAGTGCGACGACTTTTGGAGCTATAAGCTTCTGCAAAACGCGCTGAAAGAGATTGACGCTTCAATTAATAAAACGGAGTTTGAGAGTCCAAAAGCTTTTCCAATACCGAAAAAGCAGTGTGAAGCCTGCGAGGTTAAGGACAGCCTTGCAGTTGATTTGAGTTCATCTGAGGGAAAAATCTCCGCGGAGTACGTCTGGGCTTATCCTCCCGGGATTCCGCTGATTGTACCGGGAGAGGTAGTTTCCCGCGAGATTATCGATTATATAAGCTCCGGCGTTGCAAAGTCAGTTAACATTCAGAGCACGTTTAATATGCTTCCCGAAAAAATATATTGTCAATCTTGATACTAAAGTTGACAATATCTTACCAATATGATAAAATTCTATTATAATATTTATGGAGGTTTTTTATTATGAAAAGAATCCAGACTATTGAAACTCGCGATTTAAAGCAGAGCACAGTAAGCGGCGGTTGCGGTGAGTGCCAGACTTCCTGCCAGTCAGCTTGCAAAACTTCATGCGGCGTTGCTAACCAGCAGTGCGAAAAGTGCTTAAACGAAGAGTAAAATTTTAAGGGATTTATGCCGTTTTTCGCTTTTGCGTTAAACGGTTTTTTCCTTATAAGGGTGATTTTATGGTACATAGGTTTAAACAAAACGGATACAACATCGTTCTCGATGTGTTCAGCTCGGCTGTGCACGTTGTTGACGAGGTTGCGTATGACATAATAGGTCTTTATGAAAACAATTCAAAGGAGCAAATCGTTAGCAGAATTACTGCCGATTATCCCGACGTAAGCGAGCAGGATGTGCTCGACTGTATCAGCGACGTTGAGGAGCTCAAAGCCGCAGGCAAGCTTTTTACAGAGGACACCTACGCTGACCTTGCCTTTGATTTCAAGAAGAAAAATACCGTGATCAAGGCGTTGTGTCTGCACATTGCGCACACCTGCAACCTCAACTGCGAGTATTGCTTCGCAAGCCAGGGCAAGTATCACGGCGAACGTGCGCTTATGAGCCTTGAAGTCGGCAAGAGAGCTATCGACTTTCTTATCGAAAACAGCGGCAGCAGGCGTAACCTCGAGGTTGACTTCTTCGGCGGCGAGCCGCTGATGAATTTTGAGGTGGTAAAGCAGATTGTAGCTTATGCCCGTTCGATTGAAAAGCAGCACAACAAAAACTTCCGTTTTACTCTGACTACAAACGGAGTGCTCGTTGACGATGACGTTATAGACTTTGCGAACAAAGAATGTCACAACGTTGTGCTCAGCCTTGACGGACGTAAGGAAGTCCACGACAACCTTCGCAAGACCGTAAACGGTCAGGGCAGCTACGACCTTATTGTGCCAAAGTTTCAGCATTTTGTTGAACGCAGGGGCAACAAGGGCTACTACGTCCGCGGCACCTTCACTCATAATAACATTGATTTTACAAACGATATTTTTCATATGTCTGATTTGGGCTTTACAGAGCTTTCGATGGAGCCTGTGGTATGTTCTCCCGACGACCCTTACGCGCTTACTGAGGAGGATTTGCCTGTGCTCTACGAGCAGTATGAGCTTCTGGCAAAGGATATGCTCAGGCGCGAAAAAGAGGGCAAGCCGATTACCTTCTATCATTATATGATAGACTTAACCGGAGGCCCCTGTATCTACAAGCGTATCTCAGGCTGCGGCTCAGGAACTGAGTATTTAGCCGTAACTCCGTGGGGAGATCTTTATCCCTGCCATCAGTTTGTCGGCGACGAGAGCTATCTTATGGGCGACATCTGGAAGGGAGTTACCAACAAAGAAAAACAAAACGAGTTCAAGCTCTGCAACGCTTACGCAAGACCCGAGTGCAAGGATTGCTGGGCGAAGCTCTTTTGCAGCGGAGGCTGCGCGGCGAACGCGTACCACGCAACCGGCTCAATCACCGGAGTGTATGAGTACGGCTGCAAGCTGTTCAAAAAGCGTATGGAATGCGCGATTATGATGCAGGTTGCAAAAAGCCTGAATAAATAAATCCGGACGTGCAAAATTACCATTCTCTTTGAATATTATTAGTATTATGGGAGAGTGGTTATTTTGTTTGAGTTATTACAGTTTTTAGGTCAGTACATTTGCTTTTTCTTTCTGCATGTTTGCGGCAACGGAACCTTTCCTAAGCCGCTCTCAAAGGCAGAGGAAGCCGATTGCCTGAAAAAAGCCGCTGACGGCGATGTTGACGCGAGAAACAAGCTCGTTGAGCACAATCTCAGGCTAGTCGCTCATATCATCAAGAAGTATTATTCTTCACGAAGCGACCAGGACGACCTTGTGTCTATCGGCACAATCGGCTTGATTAAAGCGATTAACACATTTGATTTGAACAAAAACATAAAGCTTTCGAGCTATGCTTCGCGATGTATCGAGAATGAAATATTGATGTATTTCAGAAACTTGAAAAAGACTTCTCACGACATCTCTCTGAACGAAGCTATCGACACCGACAAGGACGGCAATCCGCTCACGCTTATCGACGTTTTGTCTACCGACGACAACATCCTCGATTCGCTCAACGACAAGCTCAACGCCTCGAAGCTTTATTCATACATCAATTCCGAGCTTGACGAAAGAGAAAAGCAGGTAATCATTATGCGCTACGGACTCGACGGCAACAAGCGATTTACTCAGCGCGAGGTTGCTTCAAAGCTCAACGTCAGCCGTTCCTACATCAGCAGGATTGAGACAAAGGCTCTCAAAACCCTGCGCAAAAAATACGACAGAAGCAGTAATTTGTAAATGATTCGAGAAGTAAAAAACGGGAATACAACAATAAAATATGAGCTCACGCGCAAGAAAGTGAAGAATATTAACCTCAGAGTAAAGCCCGACTTCACCGTTGCGGTGTCTGCTCCGTCGCGCGTTTCACTGAGATACCTCGACGAGTTCGTGCTCTCAAAAGCCGATTTTATCAACTCGGCAATCGAAGAGTACAAGAACAAAACCGTGGCGCGTTTGGAGCCGAGGTATACTCCCGAGGAGTTTACGGCTTTGATTAAACGCTATTTTGACGAGGTTTATACAAAGTTTATTCCGTATAATATCGACCGTCCGCAGCTCAGGCTCAAACGGATGAAATCGAGGTGGGGGAGCTGCAACTTCGTAAAGCGCGTAATCGCTCTGAGTACAAATCTCATTTACTGCACCGAGGAGCAGATTTACTACGTAGTGGTGCACGAGTTTTCGCATTTGCTGGTGCATAATCACAGCAAGGCGTTTTATGATATTGTGTCGGTGTTCTGCCCTGATTATAAGCGTATCAGGCGCGAGATGAACTCAATTATGTTAGAATAGGTCGTGATAAAATGAAGATGGTTTCTTGGAATGTAAACGGTTTCAGGGCTTGTCTTAACAAAGGCTTTGCCGATACCTTCGCTGAGATTGACGCGGATATTTTCTGTATTCAGGAAACAAAAATGCAGCCTGACCAGGCGGATTTCTCGCCCGAGGGTTATGTGAAATACTTTTTCAGCGCCGTAAAAAAGGGCTACTCGGGAACCGCTGTCTACTCGAAAACCGAGCCGGTTAACGTAAGCTTTGGGCTTGACGGAAAGCACGACGACGAGGGCAGGGTTATCACCTGCGAATTTGAGAATTTTTACCTCGTCTGCTGCTATACTCCGAACGCTCAAAACGAGCTTCGGCGCATTGACTACCGTATGGAGTTCGAGGACGATATGCGCGCTTATCTTCTCAGGCTCAACGAGAGTAAGCCGGTTGTGCTCTGCGGCGATTTGAACGTTGCTCATCAGGAGATTGATTTGAAGAATCCCAAAACCAATCGCGGCAACGCAGGCTTTTCCGATGAAGAAAGAGGAAAGTTCTCCGAGCTTCTCGACTCGGGATTTACCGATAGCTGGCGTTATCAGCACCCTGACGTAACAGGAGTTTATTCCTGGTGGTCGTACCGCTTCAACGCGCGTAAGAACAACGCAGGCTGGCGTATCGACTACTTTGTTGTGTCAGACAGCATAAAGGATAAAATTATTAGCACGGATATTTATACCGACATTCCCGGCTCTGACCATTGTCCGGTTGCGCTGGAAATCGACTTATAAATTAAGGCTGAGTCTCATATAATTAATCGGTGAGACTATGAAGAACAAAAAGATGATACTGCTGGTTTTGATGTTTGCTGTGTATATCGTTTTGATTGTGTATTCTTTTCTGCATATAGACAGCTTCACCTCTGCCGGAAATTTGATCAACAACAAGAGCGTTAGCGTTGTTATTGACCCGGGTCACGGCGGCGAGGACGGCGGAGCGGTTGCGAGCGGCGTTACGGAGAAGGACATTAACCTCGTTATTTCAAAAAAGCTCGCTCAATACCTCAGACTTTCGGGAATCAACGTCGTTATGACCCGAAGCAGCGACGTTATGATTAATTCAGAGGGTACAACTCTGCGTGAGCGCAAGGTGTCTGATATGAAAAACCGGCTTGATTTGTACAACCAAAGCGCGGATAACATTGTTATCAGTGTTCATCAAAACAAGTTTTGCGAGGAACAGTATAACGGCACTCAGGTGTTTTTTTCTCCGAACAATCAGGGAAGCTCTCAGCTCGCGGAGAATATAAAAAACAACATCAGGGCGCTTGTTCAGCCGGATAATAAACGTGAATGTAAACAAGCGGACAGGAATATCTATCTGCTATATAACGCAAAGGCTCCGTCTGTGCTTGTGGAATGCGGGTTTTTGTCGAATCCCGGTGAAGCCGAAAAACTCACAAGCGACAGCTATCAGGATAAAATCGCCTTTGCGATATACACAGGATTTATGGATTATTTTAACAGTAAGGAATAGCTATGGCAAAGATTAAAAGCTCGTATGTCTGCTCAGAGTGCGGCTACGAAAGCCCGAAATGGTACGGCAAATGTCCGTCCTGCGGCGAATGGAATACAATGAACGAGGAGATAAAGGAAGTCTCGAAGGCGAGCTCTGCTGTGAAGAAAAGAGTCAGCTCGTACTCAAAGCCCTTGTCGGTGACTGAAATCTCGACTGACGAGGAGGAACGCTTTGACACAGGCTTCTCGGAACTCAACCGCGTGCTTGGCGGCGGAATCGTAAAGGGCAGCCTTGTTCTGCTCGGCGGAGACCCGGGAATTGGCAAGAGCACGATTCTGATGCAGATTTGCAAGAACCTCGAAAACCTCGATATTCTCTATGTTTCGGGCGAGGAATCGCGCAGACAGCTAAAGCTCAGGGCAAACCGACTTGGGGTGAATAATGAATCGCTCAAAATAATGACCGAGACTGACGTTGAAATTGTCTGCGAGCAGATTAAGGAGCTAAAGCCCGGGCTCGTGATGATTGACTCAATCCAGACTATGGTGATAAGAGAGCTTAGCTCATCCGCAGGCAGCGTTACTCAGGTCAGGGAATCCACCAACCTGATTATGCACACTGCAAAGGATTATGACATTCCGGTTATTGTTGTCGGTCACGTCAACAAAGAGGGCTCGATTGCGGGTCCGAAGGTGCTCGAGCATATTGTAGACACAGTTCTCCGCTTTGAAGGCGACAAGCAGATGGCTTGCAGAATACTGCGAGCTGTGAAGAACAGGTACGGCTCCACGAACGAAATCGGCGTTTTTGAGATGACGGATTTAGGACTGAGAGAGGTCGAGAATCCGTCTCAGATGATGCTCTCAGGTCGTCCTAAGGGCGTCTCGGGAACGTGCGTAACCTGTTCGCTCGAGGGTACGCGCCCGATTCTTACCGAAATTCAGGGGCTTGCGACTCAGTCCGGCTACGGCAACGCGCGCAGAATGTCAACCGGCTTTGACTACAACAGGCTTTCATTGCTGCTCGCTGTGCTCGAAAAGCGCGCAGGCTACTACTTTAATAATATGGACGCCTATGTTAACATCGTCGGAGGTCTGAGAATTGACGAGCCGGCAGTGGATTTGGCGATTTGTATGGCGCTTATAAGCAGCCTGAAGGACACCCCGATTAAGGAGGACGCCGTTGCGTTCGGCGAGATTGGACTCGCAGGAGAAATCCGCTCAGTTTCTCAGGCTCAGCAGAGAGTCAATGAAGCGGTTCGTTTAGGCTTTAAAAAGATTGTCATTCCGTATCACAATTTCAAGACGATTGAAAACACGACTGACGCGGAAATTATCGGAGTCAGGAACCTGCGTCAGGCGTTCGAGGCATTGAGTGAATAGGTTGATAATCTCTGCGGAAAAGCAGGACGTGCTAAACAAGCTCAGAAGCCTTGGCTTTGAGATAACGGAAACCGAGTCGATAAAGCTTCTGCCGGAGTTTGAGCGCACTCACGCGGATATGCAGTGCCTGAGAATCGGTGATGTGTTCTTTGTGCTCAAAGACTGCGCAAGGCTTTGCAAAACGCTCGAAGGGCTCGGCTTAAATGTAGTTTTGACCTGCAAATCTATTGAGAGCAAATACCCGGGGAACGTGTTGTTGAACGCTGCGTTTTTCAATAACCGGCTCTACGGAAGGCTTGACTCTGTGGACAAAACAGTGCTTGATTATTGCGATGAACGCGGAATTGAAAAAGTGAACGTAAACCAGGGTTACGCAAAGTGCTCAACGGCTCTGCTCGGCGACAGGTTCATAACGGCAGACAAAGGGATTTTTGACGCTATGAGCGAGAGAGGGGAGAGAGGGCTTCTGATTTCTCCCGGAGGTATCGAGCTTAAAAAGGTCGATTACGGCTTCATCGGCGGCTGCTCTTTTGAACTCGGCGGCGCTGTGTATTTTGCCGGAGATATTTCGAAACATCCGGACTTTATGCGGATTCAGAGCTTTTTGAGAGATAAGAAAATTGTGTGCCTGACAGATGAAAGGTTATATGATATAGGCGGAGTTGTCGCGGTTTAGAGCCGCGGCAATTTTTTATTACATAACAATATTACAAATAGTATATTTTTGAATTATACAAAATATGTTGAAACGGTGTTGAAAAGTCATTATCGAATTATACAAAACTTTTAAAGTTTCAACAAGATAGGGTAACGGGGGGAGCTGGTTTTAATTGACAGTTGAAATCAATTGACAATTGACAGTTATGGTCGGGTAGACAGATTCTTCTGTGAAAAGCGTTTGTCTCCCGACTATATTTAATATGCTTGCTGCGCAAGCAGCATATAAATTCGGTCGGGCAAATAAGTCTAATTTACATCAACCTATCTGCCCGTCATTCATTGTCAATTTTCAACTGTCAATTGTCAATTGATTTCAATGGAATATTTCTCAACGACCTAAGACCTGTCAGAAAAATTTCTATTAAACAGAAAGCGCGCCTTTCTTGTTAGAAAACTAAGTTTAAGACCCCTCTCTCGGGCTGTTCTAATTATCGGCTCCCCTGAATTATACAAAATATTCATTTTGTATAATTTTCTATATTGGAATAATAGCCCCTTCCCGATGTGATATAATGTCTAAAACGAGGTGATACTATGGCAGTAAACTTTATGGACGAAGCTCCGGACATCATCAAGGAGTTCCTTCTCTATATGCAGAACATCAAGGGTCGCGGAATCAAAACCGTTGACGAATATTACATTGACCTGCGCACCTTTTTCAGGTACATCAATATGTCGCGCAAAATCTCAAATGTTGAGTTTGACGAAATTCCCATAGATAACGTTGACGTCAAGCTCGTCAATTCAATCACGCTGCGCGAGACCTACGAGTTTATGTACTACCTCCAGCGCGAGCGCAACAACGGACAGGCTTCCAGAGCGCGTAAGACCTCTTCCCTGCGGCAGTTTTATAAATACCTCGAGCGTCAGCACATCATCGAAACTAACCCGATTAAAGACCTCGAAACGCCTAAAAAGAAAAAAGCCCTGCCCAAGTATCTCACACTGGAGCAGTCTATTGAGCTTTTAAACGCCGTTGAGGGCGACAATTACTACCGAGATTATTGTATACTCACGTTATTCTTAAACTGCGGACTGCGGCTTTCGGAGCTCTGCGGACTTAATTACAACGACATCCGCTCCGACAACACTATGCGAGTGCTCGGCAAGGGCAACAAGGAGCGTATTATCTACCTCAACAAAGCCTGTATCGACGCGATTAACGCTTATAAGGAGGTTCGCCCTACCGATGATTTAAAGGACAGACACGCGCTGTTTATAAGCCGAAATCACAACCGTATGTCTCCTAAAACCGTGCAGGCTATGGTGTATAAATACCTCGAAAAAATCGGGCTCAACGCGCAGGGGTATTCCTGCCACAAGCTCAGGCACACCGCCGCGACGCTGATGTACCAGACAGGCGAGGTTGACATCCGTGTGCTAAAGGATATCCTTGGGCACGAGAACCTCGGCACAACCGAGATTTATACCCACCTCTCCAATCAGCAGCTAAAGCAGGCAGCAGAGAGCAATCCGCTGGGGAAAGTCAAGCCGAAAGAATAAAGACAGCAGCTTGATTTGCTGCTGTCTTTTGTATTATACTGCTTTAAATTTTAGTTTATGCTTCTTGGCGTACTTCCATGCCGCGCTTCCCTTTTTACCTTTGATGATAAATTGTTTATTGTATTTTGGGTATGGTAATGTTGTGTATCCAAAGTTGCATTTTTCAAGTATTTTGACCGATGAAGGAACCTTGATCTTTTTTAATGACCAACAATTACAAAACGCTCCTGTTTTTATCGTGGTAACCGTTTTGGGTATTTTATTTATCCTATCAACTCCTGATAACGCATAGTATTCTATTGTTTTTAAGCCTATATTAAGGTTAACTTTTTTAAGGTTTTCTGAATTAACAAATGCTAATGAACCTATATTTTTTACGGTTTTAGGAATCGAAAATGTTTTTCTCGGATACAAAGCATTATAGTTTATTAGTTTTGTTTTGCTTTTGTTATACAATACACCTTTTTTAGAAGAGTAATACTTATTGTTTGCATCTACATCGTACCAGTAAATCTGAGTTGTCATTCTTCTGGTATAGATTATATTTTTGATTCTCGAATTAATTTTAATTGATAACGGCACAACTTGACTATTTGCAATTGCGTAATGGTTTTTGAAAATCGAATTAAATACTTTACTAATATTAAGCTCAGTTACCTTCTTCCCTTTTATTTTTTTTGGAAAGGAAATTGTTAATCCGCTTTCATCCAGCTTTTTTCGATCTGTTTCAAATCCTACTATTCTGATTTCTTTTTTGTCGTTTACCTCAATATACTTATATTGCTTGTATGTTTTTATATTGGATTTTTTAGCAGACGCGGAAATTGAGAACAAACCTCCCAAAATGGAAATTGTAAGTAAAAAACTGATGATTCTAATTGATTTCATTTTTTCCTCTTTCTATGCTTCGTTAGCATAATTATCAACATTTTCCAGACATATATTATCATAATATGATGCGGTGAATAGACCGGCATCGTAACCAGTACTATAATAATCTAAGAAATCCTCTGCTGCTTTTTTAGCTTCAGATAATCTATGCTTTAATATATCTGGGTTATCTTCGTAATATTCAGTATGAATAATTCCATTATCAGGTTTTTGATATACTATGGATATTGCAGTAAAGGATACAATACCTGCATTAATATCTAATAATAATTGTTGATATGATTTTTTGCCGGATGGAATAGTATCTGTTACTTTGTAAAAATGATTTTTATCCAGCTGATTTATAACTGAGCTTGGTACCAAAGTCCTGTGCGCGTAAACATCCCCGATTAAGTGCATAATAAAGCCATACATTATGTATTTACATCTTCCCTTTACAGTTTGGCTTCCGCTAACCTTCGGACCATATTTCGTAATTATTTTAATAATATTATTTCTGGTTTTATCATAACATTTTATTCCGTTTGCACTGGAAATCTTTCCGACTTTATCATCAGCGTATTTATCCGCTTTTTTTGCGTCAGATGCTAGGCTATCATTATCGTTATGCTTAGAAATCTTTTTAGTATAATACCACATATATTTAAGCATTGCAACATAGTTGTAGCTTGCGTGAGTACCCTGTAGCTCGCTGTGCCATTTAGTATCGCATTTGTTACAAAAATCGACTACAAGATTATAATACTTATCAGGAATTTTAGTAAGAGCATTTTTATTGGCGTAATCAATTATTTTTTTATGATAATTTATACCATCAAGATTTGTACTCCATTGTAATGAAGCCTGAGAACCGTTATCTATAGGAGTGAGTACCGCTTCATCGTTTGTAGCAATACTTCCGATTGGAGTTAAATTTGAGGGTTCAATAATAACTGCAAAAGCACTTATGCTTGATAAACTTGATAAAATGATAATTGTTGATAATAATACTGCTATAGTTTTTCTCATTTATATATATCTCCTTAAATTAAATTGTGACTGATGAACTGTTACCGGTAACAGTTTCATAATTACTTCCGCTGTAAACCTTTGCTACCGTACGAGTACGATATGTACCCTTAGATAACGAAGTTTTTGAGTTAGTGTACAATGCGCTTGTGGAGTTATATGTTTTACTCCAAGTTTTTACATTTGTCCAAGAACCATTTGATTTCTTTTGAAGCTTTTGTGTAATTGAAATCTTGGTAACTGAAGTCATGCCAACAATTCTGCTTTTACAAGTTGCATTCCTCGAAGATATACTTAAGCTGGAACTACAACTTAATGTGTATGAATAATTTGGCGTTACTTCTCCCCCTTCGACTGTTTCAATATCTGTTGCGTAAGCAGATATTATTTGTAATGACAATATAATGATTGTCAAAACACAAGTGATTGTTTTTTTCATTTCTTTTCCTCCAATAAAAAAAGTATGTGGAATTTTTATCTTCCACATACTATAACCTTTTATACAATAGAAATTGAGACATTTTTTCTATTAATTCTTTAAAACTATCGAATTGCATAAATTCAAAGATGTTTTTGAACTTAAGGTCGTAGATATTGTAAAAATATATTCGCCATTATCCCATATAATAACGCAACCATTTTGGTTATTATATTTATAAACTAAGTATTCCTGATTATTGATGATTACAGAATTGTATTTCAGATGATCATCAACATTTATACTAAATGAATTCTTTGTGTTTTGCTCGAAAAGAATTGAATGTTTGTTATTTAAATATAAATATGAAGCATTTGTAGTATCTACACTTTCGTCAAATAAAGTGAACCCTTCGGGAATGTTTGACAATTCGTAAAGTTTTTCAATTTTTTTAGGATAAATTTTGCTGATAGTGTTCGAGCTTACATTATTATGATCGCTGAAATGTTCAACAAAAAAGTTAGCTATCATCTCCCTCACTGCTCCTACACTCAGCATAGAAGCCAACAGCAGAATGATAATAATTGCAGCGCATAAAAGTCTGCGTGCTCTTGTCAAGGTGAATT
>CADBTV010000018.1 GCA_902797655.1 uncultured Ruminococcus sp. | reverse complement strand
TGATAATTGCAATAGCATAAACTCCTATAAAGCAAAAAACAATTTATATTCTCCGCTCAGTTTGCTGCTGCGCAGCAACGAGCGATGAGTAGCGAAAGGCGCGCAAAGCGCGCCTTTCTTGTGGCGAGTTGTACAACTGAAAAGGCTGTTATTTGGTTAAATTGTAGAAATTTCGCATTTTAAGTCGGAAAAAGTTGTCTTTCGCGTGGTGATATGATAAAATCAATTGGTAATTTTATTAGTAGGTAATCATTTAATGAAATTGAAAAATATTAAGGGCAGTATAATTTTGCTCATAACCGCCGTTATATGGGGTACTTCGTTTGTGGCGCAAAGCGAGGGTATGAAGTACATAGAGCCCTTTACTTATAATTCTATTCGTACGCTTATCGGCGGATTAGTTCTTGTGCCGGTGATTTTTGTATTTAAGCTCTTTGCGCGTAAAGCTCCCGATTATCAGAGAGTTAATGTCAAAATCACAGTAATCGGAGGAGTGTGCTGCGGATTTGCGCTGTGCATAGCAAGTTCGCTGCAACAGTTCGGAATCGTCTATACAACCGCCGGCAAGTCAGGCTTTATTACAGCCTTGTACGTTATCATCGTTCCGCTTTTGGAGCTTATCCTCGGCAGAAAGCAGGGCAAAAAAATCTGGCTCTGCGTGTTTCTGGCGATAGTCGGCTTTTATCTTCTCTGTATCAACGGAGATTTTTCAATCAATTTCGGCGACGCGCTGACCTTGATTTGTGCGGTGTTCTTTGCGTGTCATATCATTGTAATCGACCGTTTTCTCGAGAGGGGAGCGGATGGAATGGTAATGGCATGCTTGCAGTTCTTCACCGCCGGGTTGATAATGGCTGTCGGAATGTTTCTTTTTGAAACTCCGAGGATTGACCGGATCCTTACGGCAGGCAATACGATACTCTACGCCGGCGTAATGTCCTGCGGAGTAGCGTACACAATGCAGATAATCGGTCAGAGGTTCACCGCTCCGACTATCGCAACGTTAATAATGAGCCTGGAGTCCGTGTTCGCGGTGCTTTCCGGCTGGTTAATACTCGGCGAACAGCTCTCGTTCAAGGAATTATCCGGCTGTTGTCTGGTGTTTGCTGCGGTTATTATCGCGCAGGTAAACCTGCCTGTGCGTAACAATAAAAAAATAGAGGGAGAATAATAATGAAAAAGAATCTGAAGAATATTATCTTCATCCTGATTATTGCGGCGTATACGGTTTGCTGCTTTATTCAGGCGCCAATCACCAACGCTGTTGGCGAGAACTTCGGCACAATGTGGTCGCTGCTTCCGCCGATTGTCGCAATTGGACTGGCTCTTATCACAAAAGAGGTTTACTCCTCGCTGTTTATCGGTATCCTGACCGGCGGCGCAATCTACGCGCTTTCTGTTGTGGATATTCATCATTTTCTTGACGCGGGCGGTCCGCTTTACGCGTTCGGCGCTACATTCTCGAAGATGTTCGATACCGTAGTCAAAGATGGTATTATCGCGAACATTGCGGATTCCTACAATGTTGGTATCCTTGTGTTCCTGGTTGTGCTGGGCGTAATAGTCGCTATGATGAACAAAGCCGGCGGAAGCCGCGCCTACGGAGAGTGGGCTTCAAAGCACATAAAAACCAAGACAGGCGCGAGCCTCTCTACTTTTGTGCTCGGCGTGCTTATCTTTGTTGATGACTATTTTAACTGCCTGACCGTTGGTTCGGTTATGCGTCCTGTTACGGACAAGCACAAAATTTCTCGTTCAAAGCTCGCTTATTTAATCGATGCAACAGCTGCTCCGGTGTGTATTATCGCTCCGATTTCATCTTGGGCTGCTGCTGTCAGCGGCACAGTAAAGGGAGCCAACGGTATCCAGCTTTTCATCAGCACAATTCCGTTCAACCTTTACGCTCTGCTCACGCTCGTTATGGTAGTGTTTATCTCTGTTTCAAAGTTCGATTACGGCCCGATGAGACTCCACGAGAAGAATGCGGAAAAGGGCGATCTCTTTACAACCCGCAATACGGTTTATAAGGATGACGACGAGCCTACCCACACAAAGGGCAAGGTTATCGACCTTATCATTCCTGTAATTATACTTATCGTTTTCTGCGTGCTCGGTATGCTCTACACCGGCGGACTCTTTGAAGGAGCTAACCTCATTGACGCTTTCGCAAATTGTGACGCAGCTTACGGACTTTCGCTCGGTTCTATCGGCGCGCTGCTTGTAAACATAGTTTACTTCCTTTGCCGCAGAGTTTTAAAGTTCACAGAGTGTATGGAAGCTATCCCGGCAGGCTTCAAGCAGATGGTTCCTGCTATCCTTATTCTCGTGTTCGCATGGACTCTCAAGAGTATGACAAGTTCGCTCAACGCCAGCATTTTTGTTGCAGGTCTTGTTGAGAGCGCAAAGGCTCTGCAAATCCTCCTGCCGTTCATTCTCTTTGTTGTTGCGGTCGGACTTTCATTCGCGACCGGTACTTCCTGGGGAACCTTCGGTATCCTCATTCCGATTGTTACCGGCGTATTCGAGAAGGATCTCGCAAATGTTGCCGCTACAGGCACAATTCCGACAATGGTTATCGTTTGTATCTCGGCTTGTCTTGCCGGAGCGGTTTGCGGCGACCATTGCTCACCGATTTCGGATACAACAATTATGGCTTCAACAGGCGCTCAATGCGACCACGTTAACCATGTTTCGACTCAGCTCCCGTATGCTATGACGGTTGCCGGAGTTGCGGCTGTTGGTTACCTGATTTCGGGCTTTATTCAGAACGTATTTGTAGTTCTCGGTATTTCCGTTGTATTGTTGCTTGCGGTGCTCTTTATCCTCAAAGCGACTCTCGGCAAGAAATCATCATAATATTCAAATAATCACCGTCGTTTTCCTTTGCGGAGAACGGCGGTTTTATTTCTTTATAGGAAACTGCTTTGAAATGTGCAATATATAATAAATATGGCAGATTTACTGATAATTGTAATATCAGAAGCTCCTATAAAGTAAACAATTATTTGTATTGCCCGCTCAGTTGCACGCTGCGCGCGCACGAGCGATGGCTATACGAAAGCGGACGCGCTGATTGCGCGCGCTT
>CADBTV010000017.1 GCA_902797655.1 uncultured Ruminococcus sp. | reverse complement strand
TATGCTTGCTGCGCAAGCAGCATATTAATTCGGTCGGGCAGAGAAGTTGATTTTTTCATCAACCTATCTGCCCGACATTCATTTTCAATTTTCAATTTTCAATTGTCAATTAACTCAGACTACTTTTATTTTGCATTTAAGCTTTTTGCTGCCGTATTTTACGGTAATGGTTGCGCTGCCCTTGCGCTTTGCCTTGACCTTGCCGTTATACGACACTGCCGCAACTTTTTTGTTCGAGGACTTGAAGCTCACTAGCTTCGAGGTTCCCGTGATCTTCAGAGTGAAGCTCTTGCCGCGCTTGAGGGTCTTTTTCTTTGCGTTAAGCTTCGCCGCCTTTACCCTTACGGTAATTGTCGCGGTGTATTTTTTTGCCTTGGCGGTGATTGTGGTTTTGCCCTTTTTCTTGCCTGTCACCTTGCCCATTGCGGAAACCGAGGCTATCTTCTTGTTTTTGACTGTATACTTCACGGAGCCTGTTCTTACCGCCTTGGGCAGGGTTGAGACCTCGTCCTCGTACACGTTCACCGTCACCTTGTAGTGCTTCAGGGTCGTTTTTGTGGTTGTTGTATTTGTGCCTGACGAGGACTTTGGAGTTGTCGGAGTTGTCGGAGTGGTTGCTTTGGTCGGAGAAGTCGGCTTTGGCGCGCCTCCGACCTCGACAAAGTGTATGCCGTATTCCCTCGCGTATTCCTCTGCGGCGCTGCCGCGGTAGCCCTCAATTGTCAGCTTTGTGCATCCGGCAAAGGCGTTCATCCCGATTTCGGTCACATTCTTGGGAATTACAATCCGCTCCAGATTGGAGCATCCGTAGAACGCGGCTGCCCCGATTGTTTTCAGCGAATCGGAGATGATAACGCTCTTGATAGCCTGATTATTCATAAGCAGCTCGTCCGCAAGCCCGACAACGGTGTTGCCGTCGAACTGCTCGGGGATGATGATATTCTCGTTGTAAACATCAAAGTGAAGGAGCTTGATTCCGCCCTCAACCGGAGTATAATACTCGGCGCGGATTGTTTCCGGGTCCGCGTAGTTGTACGACTCGGGCAGGATTGACTCAAGCTGATACACGGTGTCGGGCACATTGGGCGATTCTTTGATTGAAACGCACATCGAGCCGTTCGGCTCAAACGCAAGTCCGTAGATGTTGTAGTCAATCGTCGAGGGTCTTGTGTAGATAATCTCAAAGTATGTTGAGTCGGGCTTTGTGCGGAAAACCTCATCCGTTGAATTGTAGTAAAAATACGTTCCGTCGTACGCAAGATAGCAGAACGCCTTCTCCCAGAAGGTGTCCTCGTCCTCGCCGTACACGTTCCAGCGTGTGGTAATTCGCTCAATGAGCTTTTCGGTGCCGTTGTCGTCACGTTTCATCAGCGCGGCGTAAACGCTGCTGCCGTAGGTCTGGCGCACAAAGTAATCGTAACCGTTAACCCGGAAAATAATCGTGCTGATGTCGCGCCACCAGGCTTTGTCGTATTCGGTGCTCGAAGCGCTGTACGGACACACCCAGTCGGTGTGCATATTGGTGTAGATAGTCTTGACGTCGTTTTGGCGGAGCAGCGAATCGCTCGTCATAAAGAAGGTGTGGTTGACCCTGCCGAGGTTGTCGTACAGCGGATCGTCAAGCGTTACGTCAACGTGAAAGTATTTGCCCGAGAGTTTGACCAGCGACCACGAGTGCCTTGCCTTTATGCTCTGAATATAATGAGCCTCAATCCCGAGCTTTGAGAGCAGGAAATTGTACGCGAGCGTGTAGCCCTCGCACACAGCGCTGTTCTGAACAAGCGCGCCGTAGGATGTATAGATGTCGAGGCCGGCGGACTCGATTTTCTCGGTGTAGGATATGCTCGTCGCGAGCTTGTCGTGCAGAAAACGGCATTTGTAAAAGTCGCTCCAGCTCTCGTCAACTCCGTCAAGAAAGTATTCGACAGCCTTGTCAAATTCCCGGGTCTTTTCGGCGGTTTCGTCTGAATCGTACAGATAGAACGGACGAATTGACACCAGCGTGCCGTCGTCAAAGCTCGACGTAGACTCAAAGTTTTTAGGATTAACGTAGAAAATATCCGGGTTCTCGCAGAGCACGCTGAGATAGATTGAGTTGATGACATCGACCTTGACCGCAAATTTTTCCACGGAAATGTCGGCGTTGTGCTTCCTGAACTCTCCGGCGAGGAATTGAGCGAGCTCGGGGTACATATCCACAATCTGCGCCGTCGTGTATTTTTCGAGCAAATTGATGCTGTCGATAACGTCCTCCTCCGCCGACGCGCTTATGAGCGACTGAGCCGCAATCAGCATTATTAATAAAAGCGAAACTAACCTTTTCATACAAAACTCCATAAAATTACATAATTACACATTCTTAACTCTATTATATAATGTACAAATGGAGATGTCAAATGTTAGTTTTGTTTGTGCAATACATAAATTTTGACCGGTGATTTTTTAGCGGTCAGCAACATATAATCTATTACTAATAATATGGGAGGATTATATGTGAAAGGTATAGTGGAAGAACGCGCGGCTATGCTCGGCGAGTACATCATCGAAAGCAAGGCGACTGTCCGCACAGCGGCGCGAAAGTTCGGAATCAGCAAAAGTACCGTGCACAAGGACGTCAGCCAGCGGCTCAAAAGCATCAACCCCACGCTGTACAAAGAAGTCAGAGAAATCCTCGAAACCAACAAAAGCGAGCGGCATATCCGCGGCGGAATCGCTACGCGTGAAAAATACCTGCTCAAAAGAGAATGCTTCAAGCCCGAAAACAGGTAAACATTTTTCGGATAATGACTATTTTTCTCTTGACCCGTTACCGACAAAAAGGTAAAATAAGAAAATACAGGAAAATTTTGCAAAGAACGGGAAAGGAGAAAGCTATGGGCAAGATATTCAAAAATTTCGTGCCGTACTGGAAATCCGTGCTCTTGATTGTTCTGCTGCTGACGGTGCAGGCTATGTGCGACCTTGCGCTTCCGCAGTACACCTCGGACATTATCGACACGGGTATCCAGAACTGCGGCGTTTCGCACATTCTTCCCGAGAAAATCACAAAGTACGAGTATGACTGCGCCGCGGCGTTTATGACGGACTCCGAGAAACAGAAATTTGAACCGGCGTATGAGGCTGACGGCAGCTCGTACAAGCTTGTTATTACGGACGAAAAAATCCTCGAAAAGCTCGACTCCGAGCTGATTGTGCCGGTAATGCTCAACTACCAGGCGTCAAAGTTCCCGACAGAGAGCATAGAGTCGATGGTCGGCTCAAAGCTCCCCTCCGGCGCGCTTGACAGCCTGAAGCACACAAAGATAAAAGAGGAGAACGCCGACGGCGACGTTGTTGAGGTTGATTGCGTTGACGCGCGTCCGCTGGTTCTCAACGCAAACCGGGAGCAGATTATCTCCAAAATGCGTGAAATGACCGAAAAACAGCTCAAGGCTATGGGCAGCGACACAATGCGCAGCTCGGGCATTGCCTACGCTGTTGAAATGGACAGGCTCGCCGGAGTGGACGTTGACGGAAAGCAGACGGCGTACCTCTGGATGTCAGGACTCAAAATGCTGCTCGTCGCGATGCTGCTCACCGCCGCGGCAATATTCGCCGGATTCTTTGCCGCAAGGGTCGGCTCCGGCGTTGGTATGACCTTGCGCGGCAGGGTGTTCCGCAAGGTTATCGGCTTCTCAAATACCGAGATAGACAAGTTCTCCACCGCCTCGCTCATCACCCGAACCACCAACGACATCCAGCAGATTCAGATGGTTTCGGTAATCCTTCTGAGGATGGTGCTCTACGCTCCGATTATCGGAATCGGCGGCGTCATCAAGGTTATCAACACCGGAGCCTCGATGTGGTGGGTAATCGCTCTCGCGGTTGCGGCGATAGTCGTCGTTGTTCTCACTCTGACGGGAATCGCTATGCCGAAGTTCAAGCTTATGCAAAAGCTCGTTGACCGCGTCAACCTCGTTTCGAGAGAGATTCTGACCGGTATTCCGGTAATCCGCGCGTTCGGCCGCGAGCAGAGGGAGGAGGAGCGCTTTGACGAAGCCAACACCGCCCTCACAAAAACCACCCTCTTTACAAACCGCGTAATGACCTTTATGATGCCGATTATGACGGTGCTGATGAATATGGTATCGGTGCTGATTGTCTGGGTTGCGTCCGGCCACATCAAGGACGGCAATATGCAGGTTGGCGAGATGACCGCGTTCATCACCTACGCAATGCAGATTATCATCAGCTTCCTGATGCTTACTATAATGTCGATTATGCTGCCGAGAGCCGCTGTTGCCGCAGGCAGAATCGACGAGGTTGTAAACACCGAGTCCTCCGTTACCGACTCGCCCGACAGCGTCGAGTTTGATATTAACGACGGAGTGGTCGAGTTTAAGGACGTAAGCTTCCGTTATCCGGGAGCCGAGGAGGATGTGCTCAGCGGCATAAGCTTCACCGCGCGTCCGGGCTCTACAACCGCCGTTATCGGCAGCACCGGCAGCGGAAAGTCAACCCTCGTCAACCTGATTCCCAGGCTCTACGACGTGACCGCCGGCGAAATTGTAATCGACGGCAGGGACATCCGCAAAATCAAGATGAAATCCCTCAGAGATAAAATAGGCTACGTTCCGCAAAAGGGCATTTTGTTCAGCGGAACGATTGAGTCGAACCTCAAATTCGGCAACAAAAACGCCACCGACGCCGAGATGGTCAACGCCGCTTCCATCGCGCAGGCGACTGAGTTTATCGACGAAAAGCCCAACGGCTACGACAGCGAAATCGCTCAGGGCGGCACCAACGTTTCCGGAGGTCAGAAGCAGCGCCTCTCAATCGCGCGCGCAATCGCGAAGAACCCGAAGATTTATATATTCGACGACAGCTTCTCGGCTCTCGATATGAAAACCGACAAAATGCTGCGCGCCGCGCTCAAAGACGAGGTCGGCGACAGCACTGTTGTTATCGTGGCTCAGAGAATCTCAACCATTATGGACGCGGAGCAGATTATTGTGCTCGACGAGGGCAGGATTGCCGGAATCGGAACGCACCGGGAATTGCTCAAAAACTGCGCCGCGTACCTCGAAATCGCAAGGTCACAGCTCTCTGAAAGCGAGCTGAACCTCGGAGAGGACGGTGAGTTAAATGGCTGAACAAAGACCGCGCAGACGTCCCGGAGGTCCGATGGCTCCCGTTGAAAAGCCCAAGGACTTCAAGGGCTCGATGAAGAAACTGATTAAGTACATCGGCAAGTACAAGATTGCCGTTCTGATTGTTATGATTTGCGCCGCGGGCTCAACGATTTTCTCCGTAATCGGCCCTAAAATCCTCGGTAACGCTACCACCGTGCTCGCCGACGGATTGTTCAAGCAGATTCAGGGCGTCGGCACAATTGATATGGGAAAAATAGGCTTCATCCTGCTTGCGGTGCTGGCGCTGTACGGAGTCTCCGCAATCTTTATGTTTGTGCAGGGCTGGCTGATGACCGGAGTTACGCAGAAGATTTGCTACCGTATGCGCCGCGAAATCTCCGAAAAAATCAACCGTATGCCGCTGAAATACTTTGAGAGCCGCACCTACGGCGAGGTGCTCTCTCGCATCACAAACGACGTCGATACCCTCGGAATGGGGCTCAACCAGAGTATCACTCAGGTAATCACCTCGCTGTGCTCGATAGTCGGCACGCTCATTATGATGCTCCTGATTTCGCCGCTTATGACGCTGATCGCTCTTGTCATACTTCCGATTTCCGCGGTAATTATCAGCGTAATCGTCAAGTTCTCGCAGAAGCACTTCCGCAGTCAGCAGGAGGAGCTCGGCAACATCAACGGTATCGTTGAGGAAAGCTACGGCGGACACCTCATCATCAAGTCGTATAACAAAGAGGACGAAACGATCGACGAGTTTGAAAAAACAAACAGGAAGCTCTACAACTCCGCGTGGAAGTCGCAGTTCCTCTCGGGCATAATGATGCCGCTGATGATGTTCGTCGGCAACCTCGGCTACGCGGCTGTCGCGCTTTCGGGCGGACTGCTCGCGATTCAGGGCGTAATTACAATCGGCGACATCCAGGCGTTCGTTCAGTACGTAAAAAACTTTACCCAGCCGATTCAGCAGATGTCGCAGGTTATCAACCAGGTTCAGTCTATGGCAGCGGCTGCCGAGCGAGTGTTTGAGTTCTTAAACGAGGAGGAGGAACAACAGCTTGCGCTTAACCCCGTTGACGTTAAGAAGGTCAGGGGCGACGTTGAGTTCGAGCACGTTCGGTTCGGCTACAACGAGGATAAAATCATCATCCACGACTTTTCCGCCAAGGTTAAGCAGGGTCAGAGGATTGCGATTGTCGGGCCGACCGGCGCAGGCAAGACCACAATGGTCAAGCTGCTTATGCGCTTTTACGACGTTAACTCCGGCTCGATTAAGCTCGACGGCCACGACCTCAGAGATTTCAACCGCCGCGAGCTCCGCGACGCGCTCGGAATGGTGCTTCAGGATACGTGGCTGTTCAACGGCACAATTATGGAGAACATCCGCTACGGCAGGCTCGACGCCACCGACGAGGAGGTTATCGCGGCGGCAAAGGCGGCTCACGCCGACAGATTCATCCGCACCCTGCCCGACGGCTACAAAATGGTGCTCAATGAGGACGCAAGCAACGTCAGCCAGGGTCAGAAGCAGTTGCTCACCATCGCACGCGCGATTCTTGCGGACAACCCGATTCTGATTCTCGACGAGGCGACTTCGTCGGTTGATACGCGCACCGAGTCAAGGATTCAGCGCGCGATGAACAACTTGATGAAGGGCAGGACAAGCTTCATCATCGCGCACCGCCTCTCAACGATTAAGGACGCCGACCTCATTCTCGTTATGAAGGACGGCGACATCATCGAGCAGGGAACCCACGACGAGCTGCTCAAAAAGCAAGGCTTCTACTGCGACCTGTACAACAGCCAGTTTGAAGAATAAAGATACCCCGGAACCTTCTGCGGTTTCGGGGTTTTGTAAATTTTACTGTTGAATTTTACGAAGAATTATGCTAAACTTAATGTATAAAATATTAAGTAAAGGAGGTAAAACTATGCCAAACATCAAGCCTGTGTCCGATTTGCGAAACTACAACGAGGTGCTCAAGGATATTACCGTCGGCGAGCCGGTTTTCCTCACAAAAAACGGCAGAGGAAGATACGCGATAGTAGACATCAAGGAGTACGAGAAGCTTCACGCCGAGCTAAAGCTTATCAGCGATTTGCTTGCTGTAGAAAAAGAAAGGGAATCCGGAGCAAGGTACTATACTTTGGATGAAGTTGAAGAATCGCTAAACAGCATTATAGGAGAGAAAACTATAAGTGGTTAATAACATAACAAAAGCCTTGCGTGTACGACAGAGCGGTTCGTCGGAACGCAGGGCTTTTAATCTAACCTGTAAAGCTATTTGATTTTGCGTGACTCGATGTAGAAGCGCTTGTCCTCGGCGTGACCCATCGAGAAGGTCTTTCTCGGGAGCGAGCCGTCGGCCTCAATTGCCGGGAAAAGCTCGCTTTTCTCCATTCCGTCGTAGATAAAGCCGAGCGTGTTCTTCTTGCGGCAGAGCGACTTTACGACGTTGGAGCCGTGGATGTAGTCAACCTTGACCTCAGGGTGACTCTCGAGGTAGATGTCGATGTAGGACTGAAGCGTACCGATTGGGAGTTTGGCTGTCTGCTTTACGTGAATACTACCCGAGGAGGTTGAGGTGATGTAGATAAACCTCTGGTTCGCGCCGTGGCCGTTCTCCTCTGTGTGTTCGATGAAGCTCTCGATAAAGTCCTTTTCGTCAACGTTAAAGAGCACGCGGTAAATCGGCTCAAACTGAATACTCTCGTCGTGAATATTAACAACCTCGACCAGCGCGTAACGCTGGAGAGGATTCTTGCTTTTGTTGTAGCATTCCTTGGCAGTCGCGAGCGAGTGGTTGCCGTCGCCTACGGCAAAGAGCATTTTGTCGTCCTTGCCCTTGATAAGACGGTTGAGAGCGTGCTGAACCTCGCTTACCATAGCGTCGTTGAGAATCCAGCCCTTGATTCTTCCCCCGTCCTTCATCAGGTTAAAGTCGTAGGCAAGCTTGTAGTCGTACTTGCGGTTTTTAAGCGGCTCGATTACCGAACGCTTCGGGTCGTCAATAAGCAGCAGAATATGCGGCATATCGAGCGACGCGTTCTCGCGGATTGCGACTCGCGGCGGAATGCGCTCCAGCACAGTCGCCTCGGTAGCTCTGATTAAGGAGTCGCTGTCGGCTGAGTAGTCGTATTCTTCAAGGTCAATCAAACCTACAATGCCGCGGCGGATGGTTTTGTTGGACTCTCTCTCGACAAAAATCATCGAGTTTTTGTATTCCTCAAAAACACCGTTCGCGAGGTATTCCTCCATTGTTTTGTTAATGCTGTTGACCCTGGCGGTGTTGTCCTTTTCGAGGTAAACCTCGGGGAGAATAATATTCAGCGCCGACGGAGCGTCGCCGACAATCTCCTTGACGTCCTCCCAGTATTCCGGTTCGGAGGTGTACTGGTCACAGGCTACTACCGCCCACTTGTCAATGTCCTTTTTTGGCAGCAGAATATCTGCCGGAAAGAAATGTTTCATTTTAGGGAACCCCCTCAATAATATGACATAAATATACCATATTTTACGGTATTTGACAATATTATAACTGATTTTTTTAGCTTTTTACATTCTATGGGGCTTTGGCGCAATAGGCAACCAACGCTTATTGCATATTGACTTTATCTTGGTAAAGCGATAGAATAAAAAGGATTAAGAAAGGGTTGTGAAATATGATTGGAATTATTGACGTAGGCGGAGGTACTCGCGGAATCTTCGGCGCCGGAGTTTTTGATTATTGTATGGATAATAACATTGAGTTCGACTACATTGCCGGGGTCTCGGCAGGCAGCGCCAACGCCTGCTCCTTCCTATCCGGACAACGGGGCAGGAATCTGAGATTTTACGATAACTACGCGTTTCGCAAGGAATATATGAGCTTTTCGCAGTTTATCAAAACCGGCAGCTACATCAACCTCGACTATATCTACAGTACGCTCAGCAACTCAGACGGCGAGGACCCGATTGATTACGACGCCTTTTCCCGAAACGCAACAGCGCTCGACGTGGTGGTTACAAACGCTCTGACCGGAAAGGCGGAGTATATCCCGAAGGAAAGCATTCAGAGGGATAATTTCGACTGCATTAAAGCTTCGTGCTGCGTGCCGGTCGTGTGCCGTCCGTACAGGCTCGGCTCAAATCCGTACTACGACGGCGGAATCAGCGACCCGATTCCGTACAAGCGCGCGTTTGAAAAGGGCTGCGACAGGCTCGTCGTGATCCTCACCCGTCCAAAGGATATGTTCCGCGACCCGAAAAAGGACGAGAAAATCGCAAAGCTCTTGAGCCGCAAATATCCCAGAGCGGCAGTAGCTGTGCGCCGCAGAGCCGAGCTATACAACCATCAGCTCAAAAACATCCTCCTGCTCGAAAAGGAGGGCAAGGCGCTCATCCTCGCTCCGGACGATATAGGCGCGATGAAAACCCTCACCAAGGACCACAAGGTTTTGCGTGAAATGTACAAAAAAGGCTATAAAGCCGCGTCAAAGCTCAACAGCTTTTTATGCCTTGAAAACGTCTAATGTTTTTACATCAAAAACAATAATTATTATTGAAACTTACAAGGTTTTATGGTATATTAAATAGATAAGGCGCGTTTTGCGCCGGCTCTTAAAAAGGAGTGACAATATGGCAAAAAATATACTCGACGCTGTTCTCGCCGCGGAGGAGAAATCCGACAGGCGGGAGGAGCAGGCTAAGGCGGACGCGCGCGACAAAATCGCGGCTGCCGAAAAACAAGCGGAAAAGCTGATTGCCGACGCGCGTAAGCAGGCTGAGGAAAACGCCAAAGCCCTTACGGATAACGCAAAAGCAGAGGGCGAAAGCGAGCTCAACGCCGCAGCTCAAAAAGCTCAGGCTCAGTGCGAGCAGCTCGGCAAAACCGCTGAACAAAACAGGGAAAAAGTTATACGGGACGCAGTCAGAGAAGTTCTTCTCTAACCTCCTGTAATAAGCTAAAAGTGTGGTGATACTGAATTGGCAAAACTAAAAATGAAAAAGGTTCGGATTGTCGCCCTGCGAGAGGACAGAAAACGCCTGCTGGAGCACCTCCAGGACAGCGCGCTTATCCAGATTAAAAAGCCCGACCGCAAAAAGCAAGGCTTTTCCAAGGTGGATATGACCTCCCAGACGCAGATTTTTGAGCGCAACGTCACACTGACGGAGCAGGCGCTCAAAATCCTCGACAACTACGCAAGAGAGAAGAAAGGACTCCTCTCGGCGTTTGCCGGACGCAAGGAAGTGGATCCCGACGACATCGGAGTGATCGCTTCAAATGCCGGTGAGGTTATCGAGGCTTCAAAGCGGATTGTCGATTTGAACAAGACTATCTCCGATAATGCCGCCGAAAAGGTCAGGGTCAACACTGCGCTCGCGCAGCTCAGCCTTTGGCAAAATCTCGACATTCCTCTCAACACCCCGGACACAAGGTCCGCCGCGGTGTTTATCGGCACCTTGCCGGCGGCGTACGACGAGACATCCCTCGCCGAAGCATTGGCGGCTGAAAACCCAAAGCTCGAGTTTGAGTTCGAGATTCAGCACAGCGAGAACAATATGACCTGCGTTGTGCTTTTCGTTCCGATAAGCCAGAAGCCGGCGGCTGAGGATTGTCTGAGGACTCTCGGATTCGCAAGACCGATGAGCCCGACGAGCCATATCCCAAAGGAAAAGGAAAAACGCCTGCAAAAAAGGCTCGGCGAGCTCGAGGAAAGCACACAGCAGGCTATAGACAATATCGTCTCCTACGCCGACAGGCGTGAGGATATAAAATACACGCAGGATTATTTCAGAATCCGCGCGGATAAATACAACGTAATAGGCGAGCTGGAGCACACGCGCCACGTGTTTGTTATCACCGGCTACATCCCCGAGGAGGACGCGGACAGGCTCGCAAAGCTTTGCGACAGAGTCGCAACCTGCTACGTTGAGTTTGAGGACGCCGGCGACGACGCTCCCGTCAAGCTCAAAAACAACCGCTTCTCAAAACCGGCTCAGGGAATACTCACGATGTACGCCGCTCCGTCTCACGCCGATATTGACCCAACCCCGATACTCGCGTTCTTCTTCTACTTCTTCTTCGGAATGATGTTCTCGGACGCGGGCTACGGACTTTTGATGGTAATTGCAATCGGAATTGTGCTCAAGGTCTTTAAGCCCGACGAAAAAATGCGCAACAACCTGAAGCTGTTCCAGTATTGCGGAGTTTCGACCTTCTTCTGGGGGCTCATCTTCGGCAGCTTCTTCGGCGACGCGCCGGCTTCTCTTTACAATCTCTTTACAGGCTCCAACCTCACAATGGCGCAAATGATGAAGTGGCCGACGCTCGACCCGCAAAAGGACGCGCTTGTGCTTATGGTGATCTCCATAGCGTTCGGACTTGTGCACATCCTCGTCGGTATGGGCTGCAAGTTCTATATCTGCTTCAGAGATAAAAAGTACGCCGAGGCGTTCTTTGACACCGGATTGTGGATGCTTATGCTGGTCGGCTTCGCGGTGCTCGCGGTCGGAATGGCAACAAGCCGGATTGTGCTCTACATCGGCGCCGGAATCGCAATCGCCTGCGCGGTGGGACTTGTGCTCACTCAGGGCAGAGGCAAGAAAGGCTTCGGCAAGGTGATCGGCGGACTTGCGTCGCTCTACGACGTCACGAGCTACATCAGCGACCTGCTCAGCTACTCGCGACTTCTCGCGCTCGGACTCACAACCGGAGTTATGGCGCAGGTGTTCAATATGCTTGCGACAATGTTCGGCAAGAGCGTGGTGGGAATCATCTTCCTCGTTGTGATAATGCTCGTGGGTCACGCTATCAACATCGGACTCAACGCCCTCGGCTCGTATGTACATACAATGCGACTCCAGTACGTTGAGATGTTCAGTAAATTCTACGAGGGCGGAGGCAAGGAATTTGAGCCGTTCTCGCTTCAGAGTAAATATATTAAAATTCAGGAGGACAAATAATTATGAATGGTATATTCTTCGCGCTGTTAGGCGCATCAATCGCAACAGCTCTCGCCGGTATCGGTTCGGCTAAGGGCGTAGGCGGAGCCGCTCAGGCTTCGATGGGAGTTCTCTCCGAGGATTCCTCAATGTTCGGTAAAATGCTCGTGCTTACACTTCTTCCGGGTACTCAGGGACTCTACGGCTTTATCGTAGGCTTCCTCGTTCTCGTAAACTGCGGCGTTCTCGGCGGCGACATCCCGACCTTGGCTCAGGGACTCGCTTACTTCGGCGCTTCTCTCGCAATCGGACTCGGCGGTTTGTTCTCCGGAATTGCCCAGGGTAAGGCGGCTGTGTCCGGTATCGCAATGAGCGCCAAGGACGACAGAAACTTCTCCAAGGCGATGGTTTCCGTAACTCTCGTTGAGATTTACGCGCTTTTAGCGTTTATCGTATCACTTCTGGTTGTTATCACTGTTCCCGCTCTCAAGATTTAACGTATAATTAACGGAAGGGTGGTGTCTGAATGAACAGCGGAGATAAGATTATAAACCGCATTGAATCAGATTGCGACGAAGTTTGCAAAAAAATTGACGCTCAGGCACAGCAAAAGTGCGATGAGATTATAAACAAAGCTCAGCAGGACGCCGGCAAGGCGAAGGCTGAGATTGAGAAAAAAACAATGGCTAAGCTCTCGCAGATGAACGCGGCGGCGGACAGCCGCTCCGAGCTGGAAATCCGCAACACTCTGCTCAAAAAGCGCAGAGAGGAAATCGACCGCACCGTTGACGGAGTGCTCAGCTACCTTATGAACCTCGGCGACGAGGAGTATTTTGAGACCCTCTACAAGCTCGCCTCCAAGCTGCAGGCTTCCGGCGGCGAGGTTATGCTCAATCAGAGAGACCTCGACAGGCTTCCGGCTGATTTTGAGAGCAGGCTCTCAGGCGTCGGAATGAACGTCAGAGTAAGCTCTCAGGCGGCGAATATCGCCGGAGGTATGATACTCAAAAACGGCAACATCGAGGAAAACCTCGACTTTACGGCTCTGGTTGCTTCTAACCGCGACAAACTCGAGGACTACATCAACAAAGCGCTCTTCGCGCAGTAAGGGGGCGCCATGAGTTTATCATATGAGTTTTCGGTCGGTTCGGTAAGAGCCAAGGAAAAAAGCCTGCTCACGAGCGCGGATGTCGAGCAGCTTCTCGCCTGCAAAAGCGAGCGCGAGCTTGGCGCCCTGCTTCGCGACAAGGGCTACGGCGACGGAGAGTCCGTTGACGAAATCCTTTCGAGCCATACCGACAGCACCTGGGAATACATCCGCACAGTCGCGCCCGACTTTGAGATTTTCGCGCCGTTCTTCATCGGCAACGATATTCACAACCTCAAGGTTGTGTTAAAGGGCACGATGTCCGCGCGCAAGTATGACCATCTGCTGCTTGAGCCCGGAACAATCGGGAAGGAAACGCTCGTTAAGGCGGTCGAGAGCCGCAGCTTTTCCGCGCTGCCGGAGTGGCTCGCAAAAACCGCCGACAAGGCGTACGAGCTGCTTTCGCAAAAAGGCGACGCCAGGGAAAGCGACGCCCTCATCGACGCGGCGGCGATGAAGCGTATGCTCGAAATCTCCGGCGAGTACAAATCAGAATTTTTACAAGAATATTTCAGAACACTTGTGTTCTATAACAACATAAAAATCGCTATCCGCAGCGCCAACACAAGGGTTACGGCGGAGTTCCTCGACGAGGCTCTCTGCGAGGTTCCGGACTTCCGCAAAAAGACCGTTGTGAACGCGGTGCTGAAGGGCAATTTGCTCGATGAGCTGAGCAAATTCAGTGAATACGACTGCAAAAAAGCGGTCGAGGAGTTCAAGAAATCCCCGTCCGACTTCGAGAAGTTTGTGGACAACAAGCTCATCCTTATGGCAAAGGAAAGCTGTAAGCGCGCAAGCGAGGGAGCTCAGCCTCTGCTCGGCTATTACCTCGCGTGCGAGGCTGAGAAAAAGGTGATCCACATCATCGTAAGCGGGCTGAGAACAGGCGCTCCGTCAGAAAAAATCAGAGAAAGGCTGCGTGAGATTTATGGCTAAGAATGTTGCTGTAATCGGCGACGGCGAGAGCATCAAGGGCTTCTCCGCAATCGGCATCGACATTTACCCCTGCACAGAGAGCGACGAAGCGGCGCGGCTTTTGAGAAATATTGCCGACAGCGAGAACTACGCTATCATCTACCTTACCGAGGGCGTCTACAAGCAAACCGCCAAGGAACGCTCGAGGTACGAGGAAAGGCTTACGCCGGCGATTATCCCTCTGCCCGGAGTTACCGGCAACGAGGGCTGCGGCAGAGAGAGGCTTTCCTCCTTTGTAGAAAAGGCGGTAGGCTCTGACATTATTTTCAACAACTGAGGTGAAAAGCTTGAATACAGGAATAATATCTAAGGTCGCCGGACCGCTCGTTATCGCGGACGGTATGCGCGACGCGAATATGTTTGACGTTGTCCGTGTAAGCGAACAGAAGCTTATCGGCGAAATTATAGAAATGCACGGCGAGAGAGCCTCCATCCAGGTTTACGAGGAGACCTCCGGACTCGGTCCGGGAGAAAAGGTCGAATCCACAGGAGCTCCGCTTTCGGTTGAGCTCGGCCCCGGACTTATCGGCGCGATTTACGACGGTATCCAGCGTCCGCTCAACGAGATTATGAAGGTCGCCGGCACAAACCTCACGCGCGGAGTTGACGTTCCGTCGCTCGACCACGGCAAAAAATGGAAGTTCACCCCCTGCGTCAAGGAGGGCGACAAGGTAGTCTCCGGCGACGTTCTCGGAACAGTTCAGGAAACCGCCGCCGTGCTGCACAAAATTCTCGTGCCGAACAAGGTCGAGGGTACCGTAAATATGATTAAAGAGGGCGAGTTTACAATCGACGAGGTTGTCGCCGAGGTTGACGGCAACGAGGTCAAGATGTTTACCACCTGGCCTGTCCGCGTCGGCAGACCCTACAAGAAAAAGCTCTCCCCGGACATCCTCCTCACTACAGGTCAAAGACCTATCGACACTCTCTTTCCGCTCGCGAAGGGCGGCGTAGCGGCTGTTCCGGGCCCGTTCGGCTCCGGCAAAACCGTTGTTCAGCACCAGCTCGCGAAGTGGGCTGCCGCCGACATAATCGTCTACATCGGCTGCGGCGAGCGCGGAAACGAGATGACCGACGTTCTCAACGAGTTCCCGGAGCTTAAAGACCCGAGAACCGGCAACTCCCTTATGGAGAGAACCGTCCTCATCGCAAACACCTCCGATATGCCGGTTGCGGCGCGAGAGGCTTCTATCTACACAGGAATTACAATCGCGGAATATTTCCGCGATATGGGATACACAGTCGCGCTTATGGCTGACTCAACCTCACGCTGGGCGGAGGCTCTGCGCGAGATGTCCGGACGACTCGAGGAAATGCCCGGTGAGGAAGGCTACCCTGCTTACCTCGGTTCGAGACTTGCTCAGTTCTACGAGCGCGCAGGCCGCGTGCTCGTCAACGGCACCGGGGACACCGAGGGAGCGCTCTCGGTAATCGGAGCGGTTTCACCCCCGGGTGGCGATATTTCGGAGCCTGTTTCCCAGGCTACGCTCAGAATCGTCAAGGTGTTCTGGGGACTTGACGCGAACCTCGCGTATAAGCGCCACTTCCCGGCTATCAACTGGCTGACCAGTTACTCGCTTTACACCGACCAGCTCGAGGGATGGTTCAGGGAGAACGCCGCGGACGACTTTATGGAGCTTAGAGGCAGGCTTATGGCTCTGCTTCAGGACGAAGCCGAGCTCGAGGAAATCGTAAACCTCGTTGGTATGGACGCGCTCTCCGCAAGCGACAGATTAAAGCTCGAAACCGCTCGCTCAATCCGCGAGGACTACCTCCACCAGAACGCGTTTGACCCGACAGATACCTACACCTCGCTGAAAAAGCAGGTGCTTATGATGAGAGCGATCCTCAGCTACTACGACAAAGCAGTCGCCGCGCTTGACGGCGGAGCCGACATTGAGCTGCTCGTAAATATTCCGGTCCGAGAGAGAATCGGACGTTACAAATACGAACCCGAAACCAAGATTGACGATGAGTTCGAGTCGATTCAGGCTCAGCTCGATTCGGAAATCGCCGATGTGCTGAAAAGGAGTGATGACTGATGCCAAAGGAGTACCGTACTATTCAGGAAGTCGCCGGACCGCTTATGATGGTCAGCGACGTCAACGACGTAAAGTATGACGAGCTCGGCGAGATTGAGCTCCCAAGCGGCGAGACGCGCCGCTGCAAGGTTCTCGAGGTTGACGGAAAAAACGCTCTCGTTCAGCTCTTTGACTCGGCGGCAGGTATCAACCTCGCCGGTTCAAAGGTCAGATTTTTGGGCAGGTCAATGGAGCTTCCGGTTTCTCCGGATATGCTCTCCAGAGTATTCGACGGACTCGGCAACCCGATTGACGACGGCCCCGCGCTCATTCCCGAAAAGCGTCTCGACATCAACGGCACGCCGATGAACCCTGCCGCGAGAAACTATCCGCAGGAGTTCATCCAGACAGGCGTATCCGCGATTGACGGACTTAACACCCTCGTTCGCGGACAGAAGCTGCCTATCTTCTCGGCTTCCGGACTTCCGCACGCCCAGCTCGCGGCGCAGATTGCGCGTCAGGCTGCCGTACGCGGAAAGAACGAGCAGTTCGCCGTTGTGTTCGCGGCTATGGGTATCACCTTTGAGGAGAGCGACTACTTCATCCAATCCTTCAAGGAAACCGGCGCGATCGACAGAACGGTTATGTTCGTAAACCTCGCCAACGACCCGGCGATTGAGCGTATCGCGACTCCGCGAATGGCTCTCACCGCGGCGGAATACCTCGCGTTTGACCTCGGAATGCACGTGCTGGTTATTATGACAGACATCACAAATTACGCGGACGCTCTGCGTGAGGTTTCGGCAGCTCGAAAAGAGGTTCCCGGACGACGCGGCTACCCCGGATATATGTACACCGACCTCGCGACTCTCTACGAGCGCGCAGGCAGACTCAGGGGCAAGGACGGCTCGATTACGCTGATTCCGATTCTCACAATGCCCGAGGACGACAAAACCCACCCGATTCCCGACCTCACCGGCTACATCACCGAGGGTCAGATCATCCTCTCGCGTGAGCTCTACAGAAAGGGCGTAATGCCGCCGATTGACGTTCTGCCGTCGCTTTCGCGACTCAAGGACAAGGGTATCGGACCCGACAGAACCCGAAAGGACCACGCGGCTACAATGAACCAGCTCTTTGCGGCATACGCAAGAGGCAAGGACGCGCGCGAGCTGATGGTAATTCTCGGCGAAGCCGCGCTCACCGATATGGACAAAAAGTACGCCGAGTTCGCCGAAGCGTTCGAGCGTCAGTACGTCAGCCAGGGCTTTGACACCAACCGCTCAATCGAGGAAACCCTCGACATCGGCTGGAAGCTTTTGGAAATCCTGCCGCGCTCCGAGCTCAAGAGAATCAAGGACGATATGCTTGACGAGTTCTACGGAAAGGCGTAAGCTATGGCAGTAATGAATGTAAATCCGACGCGAATGCAGCTCACTAAGCTCAAAAAACAGCTTACGACTGCGGTGCGCGGACACAAAATGTTAAAGGACAAGCGCGACGAGCTTATGCGCCAGTTCCTCGATTTGGTGCGCGAGACCAAGGATTTGCGCGAAAAGGTTGAAAGCGAGCTCGAAAGCTCCAACAACCACTTCGTCAACGCCAGCGCCGTTATGAGCAAGGAAGCTCTCGACGCGTCGCTGATGTCGCCGAAGCAGCAGATTAACATCGAGACTAAGTCGAAGAACGTTATGAGCGTGGAGATTCCCGAGTTTACCTCCTCCGCGAGGACGAGCGACTCCGGAGACATCTTCCCCTACGGCTTCGCGTTCACTTCCTTTGAGCTTGACTACGCGATTGTCTCGCTCAACAACGTTCTGCCGGATTTGATTAAGCTCGCCCAGTACGAGAAAAGCTGCGAGCTTATGTCCGCGGAAATCGAAAAAACGCGCCGCAGGGTTAATTCGCTGGAGCACGTTATGATTCCGAGGTATCAGGACACGATTAAGTATATCTCAATGAAGCTCGAGGAGAACGACCGCTCCAGCCGCACAAGGCTGATGAAGGTCAAGGATATGCTGCTCGATAAGGCGCATAACTACTCCGGCAAGGCTCAGGCAAATTAATAGACTTACGACCGGGTTGACGCTTGTCAGCCCGGTTTTTTGAGATAATTCTTAAAAACATGTCACAAAACAGCCCTTTAAAAGGTTATATATATAGAAGACTTTTTAAGGAGGTTTTACTATGAAAAAAGCACTATCAATAATTCTGTCATTGTTTATGTTATTCGGAGCTTATTCTGCTGTACAGGTAAGCGCAGGAGAGACAGAACAAGCGTCTGTGATTGAAACACAAGTATTTGTTGATAAGCTCAACGAGTATCTTGAAAGCGACAAGACTCTCCGGACGTATGTTTTCGGCAATGAGATCAGTCTCGGAGTTGAGACGGACTTCAAACTTAATGCTGATAATATCGAGTCAAAAACTACTCTTTTCTTAGAAAAAGATGGCTCGGTTGTGTTTGGTTTTGTGGATAATACTTGCGCGGAGTCATACGAGCTTATTGGCGGATATAAATTTAAAAACAGCTTGTGTTTCGGAAGCACGGGCAACAAAACGGGAATCTGCGTTTATAAGGAAGAAAAAGTGTATACCCTCCGTGAAGCAATTGAGAAAAATGTTTATACTGTTGAAGAGCTAGCGGAAATTATTCCGGATACGGAAAAGGTCGAGGAGCCGACAGAAACTCAGCCGACAACTGCGGCTTCTAGGAAAGAGACAACAGATATTGCAACTGTTGCTCTGGCAACAAAGCCTGTAACTGATGTGCTAATTGTTAGCCCGAAGAAGGCTAACCCGATGAAGGTTACCGCCAAGACAAAGACCGTCAAGGCAAAGAAGCTCAAAAAGAGCAAGGTGACTGTAACCGCAATCACGGTCAAAAACGCCAAGGGTAAACTCAGCTACAAAAAGCTCTCCGGCTCAAAGAAGCTGAGCGTTACCAAGAAAGGCAAAATCACAGTCAAAAAGGGTACCAAAAAAGGCACCTACAAGCTTAAAGTAAAAATCACCGCCAAGGGCAACTCCAAATACAGCGCAAGGAGCGTTACCAAAACGGTGAAAATAAAAGTCAGATAACAAATTTCTTTCGAGAAGAAATGTTGCAAAAAAATAGCCTTACGAACCCGGTAGAAGAAATCTTCTGTCGGGAACGTAAGGCTGATTTTGTTCTATAAGATATTACTCAAAATTAAACTACTGTTTTTAAATAAGCTGTAACCTCGGCTTCGGTTGTCATTGACATTACAGCCTCGGCTACCTTGTCGGCTTCCGCCTTGGTCCATTTTGAGATGTTCTTCCTTACCTTGAGCACGGATGGAGCGGATACGCTGAACTCCGTAAGCCCGAAGGATATGAGCAGAGGGATCATCATCGGGTTAGCCGCGGCTTCGCCGCACATTCCTACCGGGATTCCTTCCTCGCGCGCGCATTTGATGATACGCTGAATCATCATCAAAACGCTCGGCTGGAACGGCGAGTATAGGTAAGCGACATCGCTGTTTCCTCGGTCAGCCGCCATTGTGTAGCCGGTGAGGTCGTTGGTGCCGATTGAGAAGAAGTCGGCTTCCTTGGCGAGCAGGTGAGCGATTACGCCGGAAGCGGCGGTCTCAGTCATTACGCCGATTTTGATGTTTTCGTCAAACTCAATGCCGGAAGCGCGCAGGTCGGACTTAGCCTCCTCAACGAGAGCCTTGCCCTCTCTGAGCTCCTCGACCGCTGTGATAAGCGGGAACATAATCCTGACGTCGCCATACGCGCTGGCGCGCAGGATAGCCTTTAGCTGTGACTTGAACAGGTCGCGGTGTCCGAGACAATAGCGGATTGCGCGGTAGCCCATAAACGGGTTTTCTTCCTTTTCAAGTCCGAGGTACGGGATTTCCTTGTCGCCGCCGATGTCGAGCGTGCGGATGATCAAGCCCTTGCCCTTAAGCACAAGAGCCGCCTGCTTGTACGCCTCGAACTGCTCGTCCTCTGTGGGCAGAGCGTTCCTGTCCATAAACAGGAACTCGGTGCGGAAGAGTCCGACGCCCTCGCCGTCGGCAGTCATAGCCTTGACTGCGTCCTTCGGGGTTCCGATGTTGCAGAAAAGCTCGTACTCGTCGCCGTTGGCGTTGGTTGTCTTTTTGCCGCGGTAGTTTTCGAGCTCGCGCTTCTCGCGCAGGTAAGCGTCGCGCTTTGCGGAATAGGTCTGAACCTCGGCTTCGCCCGGAGCGGTGATAACGTCGCCCTCGCTGCCGTCTACGATAATCAGCTCGCCCGAGGAGAGCTGGGTGGTCGCATTCTCAACGCTGAGAACCGCCGGAATTTCGAGAGCTCTCGCGAGGATTGCGGAGTGCGAGGTCTGCGAGCCGGTCTCGGTTACGATACCGACGATGTTTTCCTTGTTTATGCCTGCGGTCATCGAGGGAGTTACCTCTCTCGCGACGATTACGGTGCCTGCCGGAGCTTCGCTTATTTTAACGGTCTTAACACCGAGAAGAATGCTCAGAATAGCGGTCTTGATGTCCTTTACGTCAGCGGCGCGCTGCTGTGTAACCTCGTCGCCTGTTGACGAGAAGGCTTCGATAAACATATCGCAAATCTGCTCCAGCGCAGCCTCGGCGCACTGTCCGCCTGTAATCTGAGCCTCCATTGTGCCTATCATTCCCGGGTCCTTGATCATATAGATGTGACCCATAAGTATCTCAGCCTCTTTTTCACCTGCCGATTTCCTGACAGCCTCCGCCTGCTCCTCTGTTTCCTTGCAGAAGGCTTCTACCGCGTCTCTGAAACGCTGCAGCTCGGCGTCTGTGTCAGCAACCTGCTTGGGCTGATATTCGAGTGAGTGCTCCTCAACAATCATTACTTTTCCGATTCCGATTCCTTCGGAAGCGGCTATGCCTTTCAACATTTAATTCACCTCTTTAGTTAGTTGTAAGTGATAAGCTGTTGCTCGTGTAGGAGAGGGCTTTTTGCCCTGTACACAAATACGCTCGGGAGACAAAGGCTTCCGGCAGAAGCTTCTGTCTCCCGTTTTCAACAAATATTATTCGCCGAATCCGCTTTCAATCATCTGAACAGCCTCTGCGAGAGCGTCGTTCTCGTCAGCGCCGTTGGCAACAACTTCGATTTCGTTGCCGCACTTGATGCAAGCCGCGATAATGTTCATCAGGCTCTTGGCGTTAACGTCGGCACCGTTGTGCTTGATTGTAACGTCGCTTGCATATTTGCCCATTGCGGTCGCGAAGGTTGACGCAGGGCGCATATGGAAGCCCTGAGCGTTTACAATTGTCAGTTTTTTAGATACCATTGTCGATTTCTCCTTTATATAAATCAGTTATTTTGCCTTTTTCTTCATAAGAAGCGCGAGCATCAACATTCCTACTATTGAGCCGATCGCAAGAGCGAGGAAGTACATAAGCGGATTGCCGATTGTAGGAAGTACAAAGATACCGCCGTGAGGAGCCATAAGTGTGCATCCAAAGAGAGCGGACAGAGCGCCTGCGCACGCGGAGCCTACTACGCAGCTCGGGATAACCTGAAGCGGATGACCGGCAGCGTAAGGAATAGCGCCCTCAGTTACGAATGAAAGACCCATAATAAAGTTTACAGGACCGTTCTTTCTCTCGTCAGCAGACCATCTGTTGCGGAAGATTGTTGTCGAAAGAGCGATTGCGATAGGAGGAACCATACCGCCGATCATAACAGCAGCCATAATCATAAACGGAGCTTCGTTTGAGCCGATTGCGCCGCTTGCGAGGAGGCCTGTTGCTGTTACATAAGCAGCCTTGTTGAACGGGCCGCCCATATCAATTGCCATCATTCCTGCGAGCAGCGCGCAAACCGGAACGATGAGAGCCGGGTTCTTAGCCATTGCGGAGATACCGTTCTGCATACCCTGATTGATAAGACCCATAACCGGGTTGACAGCGCACATCATTACGCCGACAATGCCCAATCCGGCAAGAGGATAAATCAGTACGGGTTTGATACCTTCCAAAGCACGAGGCAGATGGTCGCAGCCCTTCATAATCATCTTGATGAGCCAGCCTGCGATGAAGCCTGCGAGCAGAGCTCCGAGGAAGCCGGATACGGACTTCTCGTCGCCGCCGGGAGCCGCGAAGGTTGCGCCCGAAGAAGCAAGCGCGCCGCCTACAAAACCAACGAGCAAGCCGGGACGGTCAGCGATTGACATCGCGATAAATCCTGCGAGAATCGGAAGCATAAATCCAAAGGCAACGCCGCCGATGCTTTTGAACCAAGCGGAAACCGGAGTGCCGACGCCGAAGTTGCTGTCCTGCGGAACGCCTGCGAATGAGTCGATAAGGAACGCGATAGCGATGAAGATACCGCCTGCGACTACGAACGGAAGCATATGAGATACGCCGTTCATCAGGTGCTTGTAGAGCTTACGTCCAAAGCTTTCGTTGCCGATGTCCTCGGAGGAATCGGCAGCCTTGTCGGAGTGGAATACCGGAGCCTCGCCGTTAACAATCTTGTTGATGAGCTCCTGAGGCTTGTGGATACCGTCGGCAACCTTGGTTGAGAATACAGGCTTGCCGTTGAAGCGGGCTGTGTCAACGCTCTTGTCAGCCGCGATGATGATACCGTCGCACTCAGCGATTTCCTTGGCTGTGAGGACGTTCTTCGCGCCGCCGGAGCCGTTGGTCTCTACCTTGATTGTGATTCCCATTTCCTCGCCTGCTTTTGCGAGAGCCTCGGCAGCCATATATGTATGAGCAATACCTGTCGGGCAGGCTGTTACCGCGAGCACGCGGTAGCCGGACTGAGCCGGAGCCGTTTCCTTTGGCTCGTCGGGGAATTTTTCTGTTTCCTTAGCGTCGATAATTCTGAGGAATTCGTCGGCGGATGACGCAGCCTTGAGCTTTCCTGTGAAATCAGGGTCCATAAGCATCTGCATCATTCTTGCGAGAACCTCGAGGTGAACGTCGCCGTCGAGTGTTGCAGCTATCATAAAGATGAGCTTGCAGTCAGCGCCGTCGGGAGCGTCGTAGTTAACGCCGCCGGGAACTGTGATTGCAGTGAGAGCCGGAGCCTTGACGGCTTCGCTCTTGGCATGAGGAATAGCAACCTCCATGCCGATTGCGGTTGTGCCCATTTCCTCGCGTTTGAGGATGCCTTCCTTGTAAGCAGCGGCGTCCTTCAGGTTGCCGCACTTGTCATGAAGCGCAACGAGCGTGTCGATGGCGTCTCTCTTGTCCTTGACCGATACACCAAGAGAAATGCCTTCTTTTTTCAGCAAATCAGTGATACGCATAATTAACCTCCTAGTTAGAATTTTTGCAATAGTTCTTCTATCTTTGCTTTTGTGGCGAGCCCCGGCAGGAACGCTGTCGCGTTTCCGCAGACGCTGCCTAACTTCAGTGCGTAAGGGTAGCTTTTTTCTTTTTCAAAGCCTGCGACGAATCCTGCTACCATTGAATCGCCGGAGCCTACTGTGTTGATAACCTTTTCCTTGAGAACGCCTGCCTTGTGCACCTCGCCTGTTTCGTCAACAAGCATCGCGCCCTCGCCGCCGAGCGAGATGAGAACGTTTCTCGCGCCCATCTTCTGGAGCTCCTTGGCGTATTTTACGGTGTCCTCCTCGGATTTAACCTCAACGTCAAAGATTTCGGAGAGCTCCTGACGGTTTGGCTTGATGAGGAAAGGCTTGTATTTCAGTGAATTTACAAGGAGCTTTTTCGTGGCGTCAACCACGATTCGGATGTCCCTGTCCCTGATTCTTTCGAGCATCATTTCGTATGTGTCATCGGGGAGAGTGTTCGGGATGCTTCCTGCGAGAATCAGCGTGTCTCCCGACTGGATATGGTCGAGCTTGAGCATCAGCCTGTCGAGCTCGTCGGGGTTGATGTGCGGTCCCTGAGCGTTAATTTCTGTTTCTTCGCCGGCTTTAATCTTGACGTTGATTCGCGAGATTCCCTCGCGCAGCTTGATGAAGTCGGTTGTGATTCTGTCGTTGCGGATTCCGGCTTCAATCGCGTCGCCGGTAAAGCCTGCCACAAACCCGAGCGCTGTGCTGTCGAGGTCGAGCTCGGCAAGCACGAGGGAAACGTTGATTCCCTTGCCGCCGAAGTAGAACTCCTCGCTGTCGGTGCGGTTGGTTATGCCGTTCGTAAGCTTTGAAAGCCTCACGATATAATCAATCGACGGATTTAAAGTTACGGTATAAATCATTCGATAACCTCCTTAACGATGGTTTCGTTTTTGAATTTATTATCGGGAACTGAATCGGTGATAATGCAGCATTTGACGAGCTGCGCGAACGTTACCGAGAAAACCCTGCGGAATTTTGTGTTGTCGGCAAGGATGAAGGAGGTGTAGCTCTGCTTGATAGCTGTTTCCTTAATCATCGCTTCCTCGATGTCGGGGGTGGTGTAGCCTGCGGCAAGGTCGATTCCGTTGGTTCCCATAAACGCCTTGGAAAAGTTGAAGTTGCGCAAATTCGAGACTCCCTCGGCGCTGATAATCGCCTCTGTTACGGCTTTGATTTTGCCGCCGATTATGTAGGCGTTGAGCCCCTTATGGATGAGCTTCCTGCCGTGCGAGATTCCGTTGGTGATGTAGGTCGCGTTTTTGTTGTCAATAAAATCAATCAGCCGCGAGGTAGTCGTTCCGGCGTCGATATAAACGAAGTCGTTGTCGTTTATCAAGGTTGCCGAGTAGCGCGCGATGCGGGTTTTCTCCTCGCTCATAACGCTCTCTCGCGTTCTTACGTCGTCCTCAAAGAATCCCTCGTGGCGGTTGACCGACGCCGCTCCGCCGAAAAACTTCCTGATTTTGCCGAGCTCATCAAGCGCCGTAAGGTCGCGCCTGACGGTTGATTCCGAGGTGTTCAGAGCCTTGGCAAGCTCCGCAACAGTGACGGTATGGCGTTCATTTATTATATCCTGAATTAACTGATACCTGTCATGGTTGAGCAAAGTTAATCACCTCTGACTGTATTATAGCACTATTTTGCTCAAAGTCAATAAGAAAAAGCCAAAAAATAATAAAAAGTTTAAAAATATTTGTAAACTTTTTGAGATATTTCGGAGCCTGATGATTGTGGTCAGCCAGAATTTTGAGCGAAAATTATCAAAATCGAGCACATTCTCCCAAAATATACGGCAGTTTCCGAAGGATAAGCTGTGTGTTGCGCGGCAAAACAGAAAAAGGAAAGGGAATAAAACACAAAACTGTAAAAACTTTTCACAACAAATTACAATATTGTATGCGAATTTTTGTTGTTAAGAAAAAATTATTTTGATATAATGAAAACAGAAATCAGCAGGCACAGCGTGCGGTTTCAAATTTCAAAGGAGGTATAATGATGGGTTCTAAACTATTAAAGGTTATCGGTATTCTGATGATTATCTTTGCCGGAATCGCAATTGTTCTTGAATGTATTGCAATGGCAGGTGTGGCGGCTGCAGCATCTTTAGGCGCTTCGACAGGAATGTACTGGCTCGCTCTGATTCTCGGAGCAGTCGGCGCAGTTCTCG
>CADBTV010000016.1 GCA_902797655.1 uncultured Ruminococcus sp. | reverse complement strand
TATACTTTCTAATCATTGTTTCATCACCGTATACATTATACCACAACAGTCTCAATTATTAAAGCCTTTTATTAGAAAACAGTATAACTGTAATAACGCGCTACCCTCTTGAGTCTGCGCTGAGCGTTCTGGATATGTCTTGTGACAGTCGAGGGATTCACACCCAGTTCCTCCGCGATACTTTTCATACTCCTGTTTTTGAAGTAATGTTCGCAGACGCAAAAGCGTTGTTTGTCTGTGAGCTCGTTGTTAATCGCCTGACGGAGCAGCCGCTTCATCGCCTTACGACTGTCGGAATTATCCTCCATACGGTTGAACTCGCTGTAGGATAGCAGTTGTTCATTTTTCTCATTAAGCGAAACAAGCTTATGCAACATCGCTGAAAACTCCGTTCGCTCTGTCGAGGAGCATTTTGCCTGTATTCAAAAGGTCATAGTAAATATTCCTGTAAGCAAAAACCGTGCTGTTGAGCTTTTCGAGGTTTTTGCCGGAGCTGTTTTTGAGCATTTTTTCGTACTTAACTAATGTTTTTTTCAACTTTTCCGCGTCGCGAAAGTATTCATCCGACCATGCTTTGTAGTTCATTTCAAAATCCTTTCCATTCGTTATTGGAGTTACCGGGGCTTTAACTCCTGTACTAATTATAGCAGAACTTTTGTTCTAATTCAATACAAAATAGAATATTTGTTCGATTTTTGAGCATAGTCCAATTGTCAGTACTTTGTTTTTAAGGCAAAAGAAAAGACCGCGCTAAGCGGTCTTTTTGTCAATCATCAAGCTTCGGCGGTTCGTTGATGAAGGTTTTCTTCTTCATAGTAACTCCGTCGAATTTGAGCCTCATTGAGATTCGTCCGTTAAACACCTTACGGCATTTCGGGCAGCGGAACTTCGCGACAAAGTTCTTGTTCTTAACCCTGAAATGAGTGAGCTGTTCGGCTCGAATATGGCAATCGTCGCAGATAAAGTAAAGCTGGCTTTTGTCGATAAGGGGATTGTTTATGTCGGTAATCTGCTTATTTTTGAACGTTATCTTGCGGTAGAACTCATCGTCAGCGTCGCAGATATACTCGGCGAACTTTTCCTTGTCATAAGTCTTTTTCAAGCATTCAAGGCTGAGGTGAGCGTCGGCGCAGGCGCGGTGAAGCTCCATCTCGTCGCTGTGAATACCGAGCATTTCGGCGCAGTTTATGAGCCCGAGCTGGGCGGCAGGGTTGTGCGCGTCGAGCTGATACTCACAGTATTCCTGCAAATTGCAATACTTTTTGAGGAAAGGAATCTCGCTGTCAGACGTAAAGTAATTGAAGTTATCCATCAAAGTCAGAATATCGGAAGTTCCCCAGGTCAGTATTACGCAATCCTCAGAGAATTTTATAAACTCATACGCCGCCTGCATAAAGCCTATGCCTTCTTCAAAAAGCTCCTCGTTGGTAATGTGAGTGAGCGAGGCAATATGGCTCGAGAGCTTCTTGCCGATTTCAGGCTTTACAAGCAGAGAGAACGAATCCTTGTACTTTAAATTCTCATCAACCTTAACGGCGCCGAATTCAATTATTTCATTTACGTAATGGTGCACCTTCTTGCTGTAGGAGCCGTTCCATTCTAAATCTAAAATAACTATATCCATCTTTTACCTTGCTGATTATTTCTTTCTGAACTGCTGTTTCATTCGTTGTTCCTTGGAAAGAATAGTTTTTCTCATTCGTATGTTGTTCGGAGTTACCTCAACAAGCTCGTCGTCAGCGATAAACTCCAGGCACTGTTCCAGCGACAAGGTTGTCGGCGGAGTGAGCTTCAAGGCGTCGTCCGAGCCGGAAGCTCGTGTATTTGTGATGTGCTTCTTCTTGCAAACATTGACGACGATGTCCTCGTTTTTCGGAGACGCGCCGACAATCATTCCCTCGTACACAGGAACTCCGGGTCCGATAAAGAGTCTGCCTCTGTCCTGAACCTGGAAAAGTCCGTAGGCAACGCTTTCGCCTGTTTCAAAGGCTACGAGCGAGCCCTGATGACGGGTAATAATCTCGCCCTTGAACGGCTCATAGCTGTCAAAAACGTGGTTCATAATACCGTTGCCGTTTGTGTCCGTGAGGAACTCGGGGCGGTAGCCCATAAGACCACGGGAAGGAATTTTGAACTCAATGTGAGTTGTTCCGCTGTCTCTGGTGCCCATATTGATAAGCTCCGCCTTACGGCTTCCGAGCTTCTCCATAACGGCTCCGACGTAATTGTCGGGAACCTCAATCATCAGATACTCAATCGGCTCGCAGAGCACGCCGTCAATCTTCTTGGTAATTACCTGCGGACGCGAAACCTGAAACTCGTAATTTTCACGGCGCATTGTCTCGATAAGAATTGAGAGGTGAAGCTCTCCCCTGCCGGAAACCTTGAAGGTATCGGCGCTGTCGGTTTCCTCAACTCTGAGAGCGATGTTTGTTTCAATTTCCTTGAAAAGTCGGTCGCGGATATTGCGCGAGGTTACGTACTTACCGTCCTGACCGGCAAACGGAGAGTTGTTAACGATAAAGTTCATTGTAACTGTAGGCTCGTCAATCTTTACAAACGGAAGCGGATCGACGTTTTCAACGTCACAGATAGTTTCTCCGATATTGATGTCGCCTATTCCGCTGACGCAGACGATGTCGCCGTAGGTCGCGGACTCGCTCTCAACGCGCTTTAAGCCCTCAAACTGGTAGAGCTTCGAGACCTTAACGTTGGTAGTTGTGCCGTCGCTGTGGCAAAGCACAGCCTGCTGGCCGTTTCTGACGGTTCCGCGCTCAACGCGTCCCACGCCGATTCTGCCGATAAAATTATCGTAATCAATATTGGAAAGCAAAAGCTGGAGTCCGGCGTCGGGATTTCCCTCGGGAGCCGGAATTTCGTTAATAATAGCGTCAAACAGCGGCTTCATATCGCCTTCTCTTACGTCGGGCTCAGTAGAAGCGTAGCCGTCGCGCGCGGAAGCATAAACAACCGGGAACTCGAGCTGGTCCTCATCAGCTCCAAGCTCGATGAAAAGGTCAAGCACCTCGTCGACAACCTCCTCGGGTCTTGCTCCGGGACGGTCGATTTTGTTGAGAACTACGAGCGGCTTTTTGCCGAGGCCGAGAGCCTTTTTTAGAACGAATCTCGTCTGCGGCATACAGCCCTCAAACGCGTCAACGAGCAGTACAACGCCGTCAACCATCATCAGTATACGCTCAACCTCGCCTCCGAAGTCGGCGTGACCCGGCGTATCGACAATATTAATCTTAGTGCCGTTGTACATAACGGCAGTATTCTTGGATAGAATTGTAATTCCGCGCTCGCGCTCGAGGTCGTTGGAGTCCATTACACGCTCGTTGACCTCCTCGTTCTCGCGAAAGATTCCGCTCTGCTTCAACAGCTCGTCAACCAGAGTAGTCTTTCCGTGGTCAACATGAGCAATAATCGCGATATTGCGCAGATTTTCCCTTGTACTCATACTTATCAGTTCCTTTTTCTCCATAAAATTACATTTAATTACACATACGTTTAAAATTATACCACTATCATTTTATAATTTCAACTCATTTTCTGATATGTTTATATATTGAAATGAAAATTTTTTTGTGTATAATTATAACTTGGTGATAGTATGAGCAAAAAAGAAATATTTAAAAGGTACCTTATCTTTACCGCAGGGCTGTTCTTTTCAGCGCTTGGAATCGCGTTCACAAAGCAGGGCGACCTCGGAATGTCAACGGTATCGTCAGCGCCGTATGTAATGAGTATGCAGTTTGACTCAATAAGCTTTGGAATGTGGTCAACCATTTCAAACTGTTTATTTGTATTGTTGCAGGTTATAATTCTCAGGAAGAATTTTAAACCTATCCAACTGCTCCAGATTCCGTTCTCGTTCCTGTTCGGATATTTTACAGACTTCGGAGTGTGGCTGATCTCCCCTATTCCCGTGAGCAATTACCTTATGCAGATGCTTATGGTGCTTATCGGAATCGCGGTTCTGTCGTTTGGGATCACGCTCGCAGTAATCGCGGACGTAATGTACAACTCGGGCGAAGGCTTGGTCAAAGCAATCTCCGACGTAAGCGGATTCAAATTCGGAAACGTTAAGGTTGCGTTTGATATTTCGGTAGTCGCGCTTGCGGTTGTGCTGTCGCTTCTGTTCTTCGGCGAAGTACGCGGCGTTCGCGAGGGCACAATTATCTCGGCAATTCTGACAGGATTTACTGTCAAGCTGATGACAAAGC
>CADBTV010000015.1 GCA_902797655.1 uncultured Ruminococcus sp. | reverse complement strand
TTTCTGTATCAATCCAGTCTTTCGCCGTACATTTTATCAAAATAGTTCTGATAATCGCCGGAGAGGATATTCTGCCACCATTCCTTGTGGGTCAGGTACCAGTCGATTGTCTGCTTGATTCCGTCCTCAAACTTAGTCTGCGGAAGCCAACCGAGCTCGTTGTGAATCTTGGTCGGGTCAATCGCGTAGCGCATATCGTGACCCGGACGGTCGGTAACGTAGGTAATCAAGCTCTCGGGCTTTTGGAGCTGCTTTAATATTGTCTTTACAACCTCGAGATTGCTCTTTTCGTTGTGACCGCCGATGTTGTAAACCTCGCCTACTCTGCCCTTGCGCATAACAAGGTCAATCGCTGCGCAATGGTCCTCAACATAAAGCCAGTCGCGGACGTTCTCTCCCTTGCCGTAAACCGGAAGCGGCTCGTCGGCAAGCGCGCGGCTGATGATAAGCGGAATGAGCTTTTCGGGGAAGTGGTACGGGCCGTAGTTGTTTGAGCAGCGTGTAATTGAGACAGGCAGCTTGTAGGTCCTGTAATACGCGAGCACGAGCAAGTCGGCTCCTGCCTTGGACGAGCTGTAGGGGCTGGAGGTGTGAATCGGAGTTTCCTCGGTAAAGAAGAGGTCGGGTCTGTCAAGCGGCAGGTCTCCGTAAACCTCGTCGGTGCTGACCTGGTGATAGCGTGTAATTCCGTACTTGCGGCACGCGTCCATAAGCACCTGAGTACCCATAATATTTGTTTGCAGGAAAATCTCGGGATTCTCAATCGAGCGGTCAACGTGGCTTTCGGCCGCAAAGTTGACTACGATATCCGGCTTCTCCTCCTCAAAGAGCTTGTAGACGGCTTCTCTGTCGGCGATGTCAGCCTTGACAAATTTGAACTTCGGGTTCTTCATCGCGTCCTCGAGAGTTTCAAGGTTGCCGGCGTAGGTGAGCTTATCCAGGCAGATAATCTCGTCCTCGGGGTGGTTTTTCAATTCATAATATACGAAGTTGCCGCCGATGAAGCCGGCGCCTCCGGTAACAATAATTTTCATATTAAACTCCTTTAGTTTACATTTATATTTAAGGTTATTTTAATACACAACCGCGCATTTGTCAAATAAAAGGAGTGAGCCGGGCGCAAAACCCGGCTCAAAATGGAATTTGGATGAAATAGTGTATAATTAAGCAACTCTCATAATGTTCTTCTGAGCGTCAACTTTAATTGTCATCGGAACCTTTACGACTGTCTTGTCGTCTTTTCTGTACTTGAGGGTGAGCTTTGCCGTGCCCTTTGCTGTGCCGACGAGCTTGAAGGTGTACTTGTGAGCGGTGAAGTCGTACTTGCACTTAACCTTTACGATGTCGTTGTTTGTTTTGTATGTCCAGTTGTAGCCCTGCTTTGACTTTCCGAGAGCCTTGAAGTAGTAAGCCTTCGCGAGAGTGTTGAGAGCGGTAGTTTTTTCTACAACGGCAGCCGCTGATTTGAGCGAAGCATTTGCCTGAGCAGAACCCGAGTAGCTTGCAGCGCTCGCGCTTGTTGCCGAAATCATACTGATTGATGAAGCCGCGATTACGATAGCGATGATTGCAGCGATGATTGATTTTGTGAATCTCTTTGTTCCTGTCATTTTAAATACCTCACTTTTGTTTATTTGGTTAATTACTTAGTTGATTAACCTGTTGTGTGTATAATATAGCATACCTTTCCCCGTTTGTCAACACCTTTTTGAAAGTTTTTCAAAAAAATTTGCGGCAGCCTTTCGACTGCCGCATAATTGGTATTTTAATTACTCGTTCACTAAGTCGCTCATACCCGCAACCATACCTGTGTAACCGCCTTCGTAGTTATCCTTGGCGTATTTTGCGTAATAGGTTTTTCCGTCAATTGTAACGTAGAAGCGTGCCGCAACCTTGCCCGAATCAACGCCGTTGACCGCGCAGGTGATATACTTGTAATCCGTTGAAGCGTCAAACGGGTCGCCGTAAGCGCTGTTACCGCACACATTATTATACGAGCCAAGCGCGGAGATAGCTTTTTGTCCGTTTCCTCCGCTGATGTCAAGAGCGTCAAGATTAGAATTTTCGGTAGTTTTTGACGTGTTGCTGACTTTTGCGAGAACAAATCCATAGTCGCTTGCGCGGTCAATCAGTTCTTTATCAAGAACCGCTATGAAACGGATGTCGTTGCCTGTTTCCTGCGCGCCGTCAATCGAAGTTTTTGCCGCTCCTTCAACAGCGTTTTTCTTTTGAGCGCCGAGGAGCGAGCCGCTGAGGTAATCAACGTTGAGCCCGAAGCTGTTGTCATCATAAACAGCCGACGCGAGCATACGGAGACGGTTGAGCGGATTGCTGTCAAACACAACGGTTTTTGTGCCGTCGCCGTTATCGCGGAACTCAAATCCGAGCGGAGTTGCCACATCGGAGCTTGAATCAAAGGTAATCTGCTTATCCTTGTTTCCGCCGGCGAGCCTAACCTTGTGAATAGTGCTGTTGATAACGCTGATGTCCGTGCTCTCGCTGTTATTGTGTACTTCAAGGCTGTCAATTGCAGAGTTCTCGGCAGTAAGCTGAGCGCTGCCGCCGGATACAAATATTGAGCCGCCAAGCGAGCATCCGGTAACTGTAACCGTTGTTGACGAGCCGGTGTAAACGTCGGAGCCTTTTAGTCCGTCGCCGTCCGTGCCGGAGGTTGTATTGTTGACAAAGGTGCAGTCAGACAGAACGCCCGTCGCCTTGCCAAAGAGATACACCGCGCCGATGCAATCGGAATCACCAACGTATTTTTTAACCGTTAAGCCGTTGAGCGTAACGATTGTTCCGCTGTTCGCGTTCTGATACTTGCTGAGCTTTCCGGAATAACTGCTCGGCTTAACGAGAGAAGGAGTCCATACAAGGTTTAAGGCTGTACCGTTTCCGTTGTAGGTTCCGCCGATAAGCGTAAGCTCGGCAGTATTGGTAAAATACCAGAACTGAGCGCCGACAACAGTCTTGCCTGTTGCTTCTACAGTAACATTCCTGCGGATTTCAATATAATCATTCACCTCGGTATCGCTGAGCACCTTGATGGTGTCGCCTTCCGAGGCTTCTTCAACCGCTGCTTTGAGGCTGTCGTAGGTGTCGCCTGTCGATGTGTTTTGAGCCGCGTGTTCGCTCTCAGCTCCTACAGAATACACACCGGCAGAAAACATCATAACAACCGCCAAAAACACGGACATAATTTTTCCGATTTTTCCCATTAGCTTAATCATCCTTTCTGCGCAAAAGTCTCGATTAATATTATATTTATTGTACCACGTTTTTATCAGGTATTTCAAGCCCTAACGCATACAATCTGTAAAATTCACAAAAGCGGCAGCCCTTCGACTGCCGCTGCAATTATGTAATTTAGAAAAGACCCGCGCCGTTGTTTACCGCGAGGAACGCCGTCGCGAAAACAAGGGAAACAATCGTCATAAGCTTGATGAGAATGTTGATTGACGGGCCGGAGGTGTCCTTGAACGGGTCGCCGACTGTATCGCCGACAACCGCCGCCTTGTGAGCGTCGGAGCCCTTGCCGTCCGCGGTAGTCTCGATGTACTTTTTCGCGTTATCCCACGCGCCGCCGGAGTTCGCCATAAAAATCGCGAGCATAACGCCGGTAATCAGCGAGCCTGCGAGCAAGCCGCCGAGCGCCTCAACGCCGAGCACAAAGCCGACAACCAGAGGAGCGATTACCGCCATAACGCCGGGGAGGATCATCTCCTTTAGAGCCGCCCTGGTCGAGATGGATACGCACTTTGAGTAATCCGGCTCCTCCTCGCCCTTGAGGATTCCGGGCTTCTCGCGGAACTGGCGTCTGACTTCGTCAATCATTTTGTTAGCCGCTCTGCCAACGCTGCTCATTGTAAACGCCGAGAAAAGGAACGGAAGCATACCGCCGATGAAAAGTCCTACAACGACCTTGGGGTCGAGGATAGACATTCCGCCATCCGCAATTCCGGAAACCTGAGCAAAGGAAGCAAACAGCGCAAGCGCTGTAAGCGCCGCCGAGCCGATGGCAAAGCCCTTGCCGATAGCCGCGGTGGTGTTGCCTACGCTGTCGAGCTTGTCGGTGATTTCGCGAACCTTGGGGTCGAGCTCGCTCATCTCAGCAACGCCGCCTGCGTTGTCCGCAATCGGGCCGTATGCGTCAACGGCGATTGTCATACCGGTTGTCGAGAGCATACCCACAGCCGCGAGCGCGATTCCATAGAGTCCTGCGCCCTCCTGAGCCATAACAAAATATGCAACGAGAATACCGATTACAATGAAAATTACAGGGATAGCGGTGGACTTCATACCAACGCTGAGACCTGTGATGATATTAGTCGCCGAGCCGGTTTTTGAGCTTTCGGCAATGCTCTTAACGGAGCGGTACTTGTCGGAGGTGTACATCTCGGTGAGCTTACCGATAGCCGTACCGACAACGAGTCCTGCGAGCACGCACCAGAACGGGTTCATACTCTTGAACATAAACCAGCTTAACAGTCCGCCGCCGATAATTACGAGGGCTGTCGCGACGTATTCGCCGAGGTTTAGAGCCTTCTGAGGGTCGGAGCCGTCCTTGCCGCGCACAAAGAACACAGCGATAACCGCGCCGAGAATACCGACCGCGCAGAGCAAAAGCGGAAATAACGCGGCGTTGAACGCGGTAGTCATCTTCTCGCCGCTGAACGACGCAAACGCGAGCGTGATTGCGGAAACAATCGAGCCAACGTAGCTCTCGAACAAATCCGCGCCCATACCGGCAACGTCGCCAACGTTGTCGCCGACGTTATCCGCGATTGTAGCAGGGTTGCGAGGGTCATCCTCGGGAATACCTGCCTCAACCTTGCCGACGAGGTCAGCGCCTACGTCGGCAGCCTTGGTGTAAATTCCGCCGCCCACACGCGCGAAGAGCGCTATTGAGCTTGCGCCGAGGCTGAATCCGGTGAAGATATTGAGCACCTCGCTGTTGTCCGCAAGGTTAAAGATATTGTTGATAATCAAAAAGATGATTCCGAGTCCGACTACTCCGAGTCCGACTACCGAAAGTCCCATTACCGCTCCGCCGCGGAACGCGATTTTGAGAGCCTTGTTCATTCCGCTCTCGCGCGCGGCGTTGGCTGTGCGGACATTCGCCATAGTCGCGACCGTCATACCGAAGTATCCGGCAAGCGTCGAGAACAGCGCGCCGAGGATAAAGCAGCCTGCCGTTCCCCAGTCAATTACAAAGCCGATTACCACAAACAGCAACGCGGCAAAGACAATCAGAATCTTATACTCAGAGAACAGAAACGCCCTCGCGCCCTTTGAGATAGCGGACGAGATTTTCTTCATTTTCTCTGTACCGGAATCCTGCTTGCGAATGAACAGCGCAAAGTAAATCGCGAAGATAAGCGCGAGCACGCCAGCCGCAACAGGAACCGCTAATGTCAGATTGGACATAAAAAACCTCCTGATTCGTACTTTTGGGGATAACTCCCCGATTTTTTAGGTAACTAACATTTTACCATATTTTTCACAAAAGGTCAATATTTTTCTTTTTTGTCATTAAAATTCAAAAGGCTGCCTCCGCCGGGAGACAGCCTTGGGTTTTGGTTTGTCAACTTTTTCCGTCCCAGTAGGTGGAAGCGTCCGAATACCGGTCTGACAAGATAACCTTGTACTTTGTTACGGGAACATTGTCCTCGTCGTAGTCGAGGTATGAGTAAACGTAGTAGGAGTAGAGTCTCATATCCTTACCTCTGTTTGTCGCCTTGTTCTCGTTACCGCTTGCGTAGATGTACTGGTAGGACTGGAGCGTGTTGGAGTAACGGAAGGTGTTTTTATTGAGAGTAAACTTATAGTTTCCGTCACTGTCTTTTACCGGAGCGTTGTTGTTCAGCGTATAGTTTTTGAGCGGCAAATATCTGTATATAATACCGGTATTAACACCGTTCTCAACGTTCTTGGTAACAGGAATTTCCTGACCATACGCAATCTTCATCGCGTCCTCGGTACCGATTTCATCGGCAAGCTCCGAATCGTAGTTTTCTTCAATTTTGGATGTAATCATAGCCTTGATGTTATCCGCGGCTACTGTGCCGTTGCTGTTAACGTATCCGCTGTTTACAGCATTGGCAAACGGAGTTTTCGTATTATTCTCACCGTCTGTCATAGAATAGTAAACTACTCCACCGCCGACAAACTCGGCGTCATCATACGGAAGTCCTTGGTTGTTGGTAACCTTAGCTTTATCGAAGAAGTCTGCGATGTAGAAGTTCTGCAGCAGGTACTCAACCTTCTGGCTCTGAGAGTTGTTCTGGTGAGTAACCTCGTAGTGCGAGAAACCAACCTCGGAGCGGTTGAATTTCGCGTCTGTAATACTTCCTGCCTCAGTAACAAGGTTAGTGTTTCCCTTTACCCTGAACTTGTAGCTTTTTCCGGTTGCGAGGAGCGGACCCTTTTTGCCGTTTTTATCAAGCGCGTACCACTTTGTTGACGAAGCCGAATCGCTCGGCGTTGACGAATCCGAAACGCTCGGCTCGACGTACTGCTGGTAAGTATAGTTCTCTCCGATAGTCGTTACCTCCTCAGTGCCTTCCTTTAGCGTAACGGTGTAACGTCTGACATCGTGGATCATATGGACGTGAACCGTAGCGGTATACTCGGATGTCTTTTCAATCTCTCCGCTCGGGATAGTTGAATCGTCTATTGTGTAGGTGTAGTAATTATTCTGAGGAATTGCTCCGATTGCCTCACCGGCAGAAGCTACTAAGCTTGAAGGCGTTATATCATCCGCAGTCTGTTCTCTGACTTCATAGCTGCTTGCCGTGTAAGTTTTGTAAATGTGCGTTTTCTCATTAAACGAATCGTCGAAGCGATCCTCTGTGCCGACATAGTTCGCGTCGTACGGATATTTGACCATTCCGTTCTCGTCAACCTCGGGCTTGTACTCATAGTAATCGTAGATAAACGTAACGTCTACATAATCATACTCCGTAAAGATTGCCGAGTATGTATGATAGGTATCCGAAAATTCGATTCCCTCGGTCTTTACTGTTTCAACTCCGTCTGTGATAGTTTTAGTGGTGAAGTAATTTGGATCAAAAGTTGCTCCGGTACCTGTGAGAGTCCAGTGGTCAAGTCCGTATCTTTTTGTACCCTGTCGTTTGATTGACTTTGTTACAACAGAAGCTGTTATGCTTATATTTTTATAATCCGTAATCGAGTCGGTCGGATGTGAATACGCGTACTTAACCTTGAAGGCTGAGTACTTTGTCTTACCGTTGACTGTAACCGCAGACGAAGGATCCGGAGTAATAATCGCGGAATTGGTCGCCTCAACAACACCCTGGATTCCGGTGACGTCCGTCTCGATCTGAGACATATCAAAGTAAGCCGGTTTTGTGCTGCCTTCGTTAGGAACAGCTTTTACAGTGTATTCCTTGCTGTAGAAGGACATTATGTTGAATCCGTTGAATTTTGTCGGGTCATGAACGCTTACATTTACAGTATACGAAAGATATTCCTTGTTATCATCGTCCTCCGAGGTAATCTTTGCTCCGATTGTTCCTCGAACCTTAACCGTAATTGTAACAGGAGAATCAACACCGTTTGATATTGTCGATGCCAAACCTGTAATAACACCGCTCTCGTTGATAGACACTTTGCTTGAATCAGATGACTCATAAACAACATCCGCACCGGTATACGTTGGTGCTAAACTTGCTGTTCCGTTAACATCCATTTTAACATTACTAATATGTCTTGTGTAGTTCGGAATTACTACATCGTCTCCTTTTTTACCTGTATAGCTATTTCCGTCCTTGGAAAGTACAAAGTAGTTTGCAGAGCTTGAAATATTCTCGATATTACCGGTCTGAGCCTTGGAGTAGCTTCCTGCGGACGTGTTGGAGCCCCAGCCCTGGAAGATAATGTTGTTTGCTTCTTTCTTGATGTCGGCGTAATAATACTTGTAGCCGGAGGAATCGGTGCTGTCATAGCCGAGATACTTCATAACTACGCCGTTATTCCAGCCGATGTCAGTATAATCTCCCCAGTGGTAGATACCAATGTTTTCCCAGTTAGCTTCCGTGGTGCTGTCCCACGAATATGGCTTAGCAAGGTAGATTCTTCTGTATCCGCTTGCCGGAACTACACTTGAATTTGTAGCGTTTGTAACGGTAAGCTTCTGCGAAGCCTCGTTAACCGCCTCAAGCCAAACCTCGTGAGAACCACTGCCGACGATATTATTCTTAACCTGAGCCGCGCTGATTGTTGTAACGTAAGAACTGCTTCCATAAGTTATCTTAATGTATACGGCAAGGTAATTATCTGTACCGTCTTTAGTAACAGGAGTTGTTACTTCCGCGGCGTAAACAGAACTGCTCTGCTGCTGAGTTAGAGTAGCCTCGCAATCGTTTCCGTCAGAATTCGTTTTGATTGCGGCAGAGGTGCTGTTGCTCGCTACAACCGCAAGCTTGAGAGTTTTGCCGCTCGTGGGGTTATCGTGCATATCAACGTAGTAGGTTACCCTTGACTCGTAATATTTAACAACAATACTTACAGTCGTTGTCGCGGTGGCGGCTGTTGAGATTCCTGCCGGTTGATTTGAAGCAGTAATAGTGAGGTTGTATGTTCCTGCTGTAGTAGGAGCAGTAAATACGCCTGTTGAGTTAGTTGTTCCTTGGAATGTGTAGGTGAGCGTCGAGTTTGGCAATGTTGCTAATGTAGCTCCCTCATAGGTAAAGCTCTCGTTAGCATACACCGTCATACCGGAGCAGGTGCCGAAGGTCGGCGTAGCCGCCTTGACATTTGCAGTAATTGTTGCGGGAGCGTAGCCCATTTTAAAGGTACCAATGTTTCCGTTTGTAGCGGTATTTGATAAACCTGTGCCGCTTTTTGAAAAGCTATCAAGCACGTAATAATCACTGGGCGGTGTATACTTCGCGTAGAAGGTCTGCTGATAAGTAGCAGTCGTTATCTCTATTGTGCAATTGGAGTCCGAGTAGAACTTCAAGGTGCCGTAGTTGGGCGATACCACCGCGTTAAGCGCGTATTGAATCTTAGAAACTGTCGCGCTTACGGCTGTGTTTGAAGCCGGCATTGTAAAGGTGCTTGTGCCGGATGTAAGCCCGGACGGTGTTGTCGAATCCAGCTGACAACCGGTATCCAAAGTAATAGAAACCGTTACCGTCGCTCCGACCGGAACGGATTTTGTTCCGCTGCCCTCTTGCAGGGTAGTGCCGTTGTATGTTGCCGTAACCGTAGCGTTATCAACACTCGCAACGCTCAGCGTGTAGTGCGCCGGAGTGTTCTCCTTAAAGAGCGCGTAGTAATCTCCGCTCGCGCTAGGCGTGAAGGTATACGAGGCACTTGTGCTCACCCGGGTGGCAGTAGTAAAGTCAGTGCTTGTATACCAACCGTCAAATGTGTATCCCGAAGCAGGCGTTGCGGTCAGGGTTGTGGATTGTCCTTTAATAACCTCAACATTACCTGAAACCGTACCGCCGGAGGTTCCTGCTACCGGGTTGTTGTGTGAATCGGTAGCGAGGTTAAACGTCTGGTAATACGCATTGGTGCCGATAGACCATTCATTGCTGACTACCCAAACCTTTGGCGAGCCGCTTGTAGTCTGGTCAACGTAAATCTTAAACGTACCGTTACCTGTAACGTACATAGCGCCGTTGGTTGTTTTCTTGCTTGCTGTAACCGCGCTTGACGACGAGTCGTGAGTCGACATATCGGTATCTGAGCCTTCGGTAACTGTGTACTGGTTACTCTGGTCTGTCAGGCGGAAATAGTGCTTATCGTTTGCTCCGCCGCCGCTGACCGTAACGCTTCTATAGAAAATGTTTTTTGAAACAAAGGTGTTAACAGGATAAGTTGTAATCGCTGTCGGCCAGCCATTGGCTCCGCCCTGACCAGTTACCATATCACCTGTCAAATGATATGCAGAAGCCGCGCAAACCTCAACTGTTACGCTGGTTTCGTCACTGTTGGAAAAATAATCTGTAAGAACAGCAGTCGCCTTGAATTTGAAGGTTTGGTTGCCGGTTGAATTCAAAGCGCCGGATGTCCATGATAATCCGGTTACATCAGCGTAGGTGCTGTTTCCGGCTCCTGTATGCTGATATTTATAATCCGTGCCTGCCGTATAGGATGAGTTAGTGTTTGTAATAGAGAATGTAACTGTACCGCCCTTAACGATTTGAGTTGCGCTTGGCGAAACTGTAGGAGCCACAAGCTTAACCTTATTTACCGTTAAGGTTAAGGAATTGGAAGCAGGCGAGCTGCTGTATGATGTAGTATTAGTCGGAACCGCAACAACGGTATACGCGCCGGAGTAGGAGTAACCTCTTTCAATAGAATAGCTTGTGCTTGTAATGGTGGTTACCAGTGACCCGTTCTTGTAAATTTCATAAGAACCGGCATTTGCAACCGAAGCCCACGACAAGGTTACCTTGTTGCCCTTTGACGCAGTAGTAGTAAGGTTGGACGCACTGTTATTGAGCTTAATACTCGGAGCCGCGAGAGGGGTATTTGCGGCTTCCATTGTTGCCGCAATCGTATGCGCAGCCGTTACATTGCTAATTGTATATGTATATGCAGTTGTTTTTCCAACCGCTGCGCTTACCGCTGACCCGTTATCGGTTAAAGTCTTGATTCTGTAGCCTGAGTTTGGAGTTACAACTAGAGAAACACTATTGCCTTTAACAACAGATACCGGTGAACTGGTAGAATTGTTCACCTTAATCGAACCATTTGTTGGTTGACTAAATGTAATATTATATGTTTTGGGGTTTACTGTAATTGTTTTTGCTGCTGAAGTTTTCGTTGCTGACGTATTGCTATCTGTTACAGTAGTTGTTACATAATAAGTAGTAGCTGAAGATACCTCAGGAGCGGTAAAAGTAGTACCTGAAAGCACACTGCTTGTAACGTCAGTACCCGAAGATGAGCCCTGCTTTACTTTATATGTATTTGAATATGAGCCCGAACCACCGGAGTTAGTCTTTCCGATAGTAGTAGTTTCACCCGACGTCAATGTAGAAGAACCAACTGTAACGGTAGTTGACAGAGCAGACAAAGCTGTTTGAGTAATCACTAACCGTGGTTTGCCGCTATATTCTTTATAGAAATCAACTGCGCCTTTGATATATGTAGTAGTGGTAGTTGTTGTAGGAACAATTTGGTCATTATCACTTCCGCCAGAACCCCACGCATCATTGTATGTTGTTCCGCTATTAATCCAGTATCCGCCGAAAACTTTCCAATTTCCGGCGACTTTCATACCCATCTCGTAGTTGCCGGAAGCCTTACCTTTAAAGTATATATTTCCGGTATAATGGTTACCGTCAGACGTAGAGAGGTTTGTTGTCTCCCAGTTTCCGGATATTGTCGCATTTGTGTGGATTCCTACAGTGTCATACGCATTTACCGTAATAAGTGAGCCAACACCCAGTGTAGAAATCATCATCAAAAGCGCCAATAATGCTGAAAATGAGCGACGTGAAAGTCTTCTTACTTTTGTTTTCATAAATTTTAACCTCCGATTTGAAAAATGAAAACTGAAAATGATACCTGAGGTTATAAAACGCTCTGCGGAGCAAAATCTGACCTTTTTGTTCCGCGCAAATTCAATTTCCGGAGTGCAGGGGTTGTTGTCTGACCACAACTCAGGCGAAAAAACGCGCAATACCCCATAGTTATATATTATGATTTTAACACAAAAAACATTTTTGAACAATAAAGCTTTTTAGAATTTGTGCACTATTTCAGAATTTCGGAATGTTGTATAATTTTTGAGGGTGATTTTTGCACTATCTGACAATAAATTATTGCCATTTTGGGGCAGTATGCGCCAATTTGAAAATTGTTTTAGCATAATAACCAAAAGGAGCCGACGAACGTCGACTCCCTAATTGATTATACTATTGTGTTCAGAGCTTTTCCTGCTTGAGGGTAACGTGCTCGGCGTAGTCTGTGTCGAGCTCTTTGTAGGCTTTTGTGTTGAAGCTAATGTTATAGATATAGAGCTGCTCAGCGCCGTCGCTGTTTTTCTCGTAGGTCCAGTCGCCGTTGAAAAGCTCGGTGTTCTTGTTGTCGGTATCGACAATCTTCACCCTCGACGACTCGAACTCTGCTTTGATGTTGTAGGTTTTGTCGTTGAATTTGTAAGTACCCTTGCAGCCGTCGGACGGAAGAATCTTGAAGCTGTAGTCGTAGGTTATCCAACGGATTTTTGAGTATTGGTCGGGCGATTTGTCATACATTGGTGTGCAGCCGCTGAGCAGAACGCCCACGCAGATAACCGCAGCCATCGCCAAAGCAATTACTTTTTTCATATATATTCCTCCGATATAAGGAAATTATCAATCCGAATTGTCGGTTTTATCCCCGGAATCTTTCTCGGAATTATTCTCCTGCTGATAACGCGCGATAATATCGTCAACGCTTTCGGTGGGCTCGGGCTTGTAGCCAATTCCGAGAATCGCCTTGACAAAAATCACAATCTCGTTAAAGAAGGCGATTATGACAAGCGCAATCAACGCCAAAAGTCCCCACGGCGTTACGAAGAAGTCGAACAAATACCTGAGTATTCCTATTTTTGCGAGCAGCTTGCCCTCAATCTGACTTGCTTTGATTGGGTCGTCGCTCATTGGGTTGGCGTCGCCTTTTGTAACGACGTAGGTGTCGCCGTTCGAGTTATACGGCGCTTCAAGAACCCGGTGAGTGACCATTTTGCCTGCCATCGAACCGGACGTCGCGACGTATGTGACGATTTCGCCCTGCTTGACAGTGTTGCCGTCGCAGCCTTGAACGAGGATAACGTCGCCGACCTCGAGCTCGGGCGTCATACTGCCGGAGCTTACTCTGTACAGAGAATACCCAAACAGTGAGGGAGCTCTGCCGGTGAGCCTTGAATACATTGAAATGATAACAACCAGCGTTAACAGCGCAATCAATACCGCGAGGACGGTATTTTTTATTATTCTGAAAAGCCTGTGTTTATCCGTTTTGTTTGCCTTTGCCATTACTTGGTGTAGTAAATGCTC
>CADBTV010000014.1 GCA_902797655.1 uncultured Ruminococcus sp. | reverse complement strand
GTCAGTATTACTGCGTCGATTTTGAGCAATATGACGAAAAATTCGACTGCATAATCAAGTACCTTTAGTTTTTAGAGGTACCCAATTCGGACTGCATTGACCTCAAACACTTGCAAATTTCGATTTAATGTGATAAAATACAAAAGTATATTTAAAAATTCAACATTATTATTTTGAATTCGGAGGGAAATTATGACAACTTCTAACATTATTATTCTCTGCGCGTTCGCGTTTTATATGGTCGTAATGATTGCGATCGGAGCTTTCTATTCGCGAAGCACAAAGAATAACGAGGATTACTTCCTCGGCGGCCGTAACCTCGGCGCGTGGACAGCGGCTCTCTCGGCAGAGGCTTCCGATATGAGCGGATGGCTTTTGATGGGACTTCCCGGTACGTTCTACCTTTTTGGCTCGGGCGATATTTGGGTTGCAATCGGACTTTTAATCGGCACAATTCTCAACTGGTTCATCGTATCCGGCAGACTGAGAAGATACACAATCGCAGCCGGCAACAGTCTTACAATCCCCAGCTTCTTTGAGAACAGATTCCGCGACAAGGGCGCTCTCAAGATAGTTTCGGCGATTATCATTGCAGTATTCTTTGCTGTGTACACAGCTTCCGCGTTTTCCAGCGGAGCCAAGCTTTTTGCCACACTCTTCGGCACAGACGCAAACTACTCGCAGGTTTATGTAATCGGACTTATCATCGCCGCGGCGGTTATTCTGGTTTACACCTTCCTCGGCGGATTCAGAGCTGTTTGTACAACAGACCTCATCCAGGGACTTATGATGATTATAGCAATCCTCTCGGTTCCGATTATCGCATACGCCGTGCTCACATTCGACACATCGTTCTCACAGGCTCTCGCTTCTAAGGGAGTATCGGACGCGGGCTCGTTCATCAACCCGTTTACATACGGCGACTCGGCTATCTCGGCTCAGACAATCATCTCGGGTCTTGCGTGGGGACTCGGCTACTTCGGTATGCCGCACATCCTCGTCCGCTTTATGGCCATCAAGAGTGAAAAGGAAATCAAAAAGTCACGCAAGGTTGCTATCGTTTGGGTATCGCTCGCGTTTGTCGCTTCGTTCCTTATCGGTATTGTCGGACGCGCTTACCTTGCCGCTCAGCTTGACGAGACTACAAGCGAGACGGTATTCATCCGTATGATTCAGCAGCTCTTCGCGAATAACGGCGTGCTCATCTTCATCGGCGGTATCTTCCTCTGCGGAATCCTTGCCGCGATTATGAGTACGGCAGACAGCCAGCTGCTTGTTACTGCTTCGGCTGTTTCCGAGGATATGTACAAGGGCGTTATCAGGAAGAACGCAAGCGAGAAAAGCTCGCTTATCGTCGGCAGAATCGCGGTTGTTGTAATCGCGGTAATCGCCTTCTTCATCGCGCTTGACCCGAAGTCCAGCATTATGACCCTTGTTTCAGACGCATGGGCAGGCTTCGGCGCGGCGTTCGGCCCTGTTGTACTGCTCGCTCTGTTCTGGAAGCGCAGTAACTCGGCAGGAGCACTCGCAGGAATGATAAGCGGAGCGCTCTCGGTAATCGTGTGGGACTACATCCCGATTATCTCAGGACAGACAATCGGAGCCTCGACCGGACTGTACTCACTCGCAATCGGATTCCCCGTTGCGTTTGTAGTAATGCTCGTTGTTTCTCTTATCACAAAGAAACCGTCCGACGAGATTGTAAAGCAGTTTGAATCGGTCGCAGAGTTTAAAGAAGATTAATAAGCTTTAGGGAGTCGCTTCGGCGGCTCCTTTTCTTGCTTTAATGGCAGATTTACTGATAATTGCAATATCAGAAGCTCCTATAAAGCAAACAATTATTTGTATTATTCTAAATGAGAAAAATAGAAAACAAATTCGTTAAATTGACATAAAGTGACAACTATTATCTAAAAAATTATACACATTCCCTATTGATTTATAGACAAAAACATTATATAATATTAGAGGTTATAAAACCGAAATTTTAAAAAGGAGGAAATTCCAATGAGAATTTTCAAGAAGCGTGTTGCTATTCTTCTCGCAGCTCTTCTGGTATTATCTGCTTTCTCAATGGTAGCATTTGCTGACGACAGCCAGCCTGTTGTTGTTGCTACTCAGGACGAAGCTACACCGGATCAGGCTACAGGCGATGAGACAACACCTGACGAGTCACAGCCTGCTACAGAAGCTTCAGAAGCTACAGAAGCTACACAGCCGGCTACTGAGACTACACCGGATGAGACACAGCCTGCTACTGAGGCAACAGAGCCTACAACAGATGCTCCTGTTGCGAACGTTTGGACAGTTGCCGGTAACATTCCTGCTCTCGGCGGAGACTGGAATCCTGCCAACACTGCCAACGCACTCACAAAGGGCGAAGACGGTATCTACAGCATTTCCTGGGATAACGTTGCTGCCGGTGAGTACGAGTTCAAGGTAACAAACGGTACATGGGATGAGGCTTACGGCCTCGACGGTGAGAACTTCTACGTAAACGTTACAGCTGACAGTGATCTCAAGATCACATTCAACGCTGAGACAAAGGAGATCACCGTAAGCGGCACAAACGTTACAACTGAGAGACCTGCAGTTAAGGTTGTTGCTGGTTACTATGTAACCGGTTCCGCTGGTCTTTGCGGCACAGATTGGGCCAACAAGGCTGACCCTGCAACACTTATGTTCAAGGGTGAGGACGGCAACTTCTACAAGGACTTCACAAACGTAGCTGCCGGCACATACAACTTCAAGGTTATCTATGTCGATGAGAACGGCAAGGTAACATGGCATCCGGGCGATATGGGCAACGACAGCACGGTAACTGTTGAGAAAGACGGTTCACTCGTTCGTGTTTCATTCACACCTGTAGTTGAGCCTACAGTTCCGAGTGTTACAGGTCAGGAAGCTGCTGTTGGTACAGTATACGCTGATCCTACACAGGCTCCTGAGATCAAGCCTTATGTAGAGCCAACAACAGAGCCTACTACACAGGCAACTGAGCCTGCAACAAGCGCTACACAGCCTACAACTGCTGCTCCTGCTGCAAAGGTTGCTCTTAACAAGACTTCCGTAAGCCTCAAGGCTGGTAAGACTGCTACTATCAAGGTAACAGGCACAACAGCTAAGGCTACATTCAAGTCTTCAAAGACTTCTGTTGCTAAGGTATCCTCTAAGGGTAAGGTAACTGCTCTTAAGAAGGGTACTGCTACAGTCACAGTTAAGGTTGCCGGTAAGACACTTAAGTGCAAGGTTAAGGTAACAACTTCACCGAAGATTAAGATCGGTAAGAAGAAGTTCAGCGCTAAGAAGACTTACACTGTTAAGAAGGGCAAGACTCTTAAGGTTAAGGTAACAGGTAAGGCTAAGGCTATCAAGAACAAGTTCAAGGTTAACAAGAAGAAGGGCCTCAAGGTATCCGGAGCTAAGACAGTTAAGATCAAGGCTAAGAAGAAGGGTACATACAAGGTAACTCTCACAGTTAACAAGAGCATGCCGTTCGTAATTAAGGTTAAGGTAAAATAATTAATCTTATATAACTTCGGAAAGCGCGCACGCGAGTGCGCGCTTTTTCTTTTGCTTTTTTTGAGGTTAGTTGAAGATTCAACGTATGGGCGCGGAGACCCGCCCCAATGCGCAACTAAAAAATAGATATACTTCACCATCGGGACAAAGAACGTTTCTCCCCTATCTAACCTATCTACTCGAAATAAAAATTTTGTAATTGGTTGGTTACATTTTTTTAAGAAACACTATATATAGTATTTAGTTAAAAAATGCTTACAAATTGTTGAAAAACGGCTTATAATTCCAAAAAAAAAATAAACCATAATTTCTGCTCGTATTGCACAAAAATAATCTTTAGATTTCGGCAGTTTTACTATTGACTAAATACAAGAAATCCGCTATAATGTGCGAGCAAGTTAAGCAATACCACAAGATATTGTGTTTTTTGTTTTAGAAAAGAATTAACGTTTACAAAGATGTAATTTGGAGGGAAAGCATGATTACCAAGATTTTAAAACGAGACGGAAGAACAGCCAGCTTTGATATGGACAAAATCACCCAGGCGATTTACAAGGCGGCTCAGGCAATCGGAGGAACAGACTACGAAACAGCAGAGCAGCTCGCGCGTCAGGTGTGCGACATTCTTGAGCAGAACGGCGAACAGGAGCCGAGCGTAGAACACGTACAGGACACAGTCGAGAAGGTGCTCATTGAGAACGGCCACGCAAGAACCGCCAAGGAGTACATCCTCTACCGCGCCGACCGTACACGCGTGCGCGATATGAACACAAAGCTGATGAAGATTTACGAGGACCTTACCTTTAAGGCTGCCAAGGACAACGACGTTAAGCGTGAGAACGCCAACATTGACGGCGACACCGCTATGGGCACAATGCTCAAATACGGCTCTGAGGGCGCGAAGCAGTTCTACCATATGTACATCCTCAATCCCAAGCACAGCAAGGCTCACCTCGACGGCGACATCCACATCCACGACCTCGACTTCCTTACTCTCACAACAACCTGCTGCCAGATTGACTTGCTCAAGCTCTTTAAGGGCGGTTTTTCAACCGGTCACGGTTATTTAAGAGAGCCAAACGACATCCAGTCTTATTCCGCACTCGCTTGTATCGCGATTCAGTCCAACCAGAACGACCAGCACGGCGGCCAGAGTGTGCCTAACTTTGATTATTCAATGGCTCCGGGCGTCGCTAAGACATACAGAAAGCGTTACCGCCAGAACGTAGAGAGAGCTGTAGAGCTGCTCACAGAGGACGAGAACGCCGAAAGCGTTTCCGAGGAAATCTGTGACAAGGCGGAGGAAATCTCCGGCGAGAAGCCGCGCCTTGAAGCTCACGACGCTGAGTACAAAAAGGCTGAGCTCGAGCTTCTGACAGAGAAGTACGGCGACAAAATCGCGGGCAAGATTCAGCGCTTTGCGTTCAAGCACGCAGAGAGCGAAACCGACAGAGCTACATTCCAGGCTATGGAGGCTCTTATCCACAACCTCAACACCATGCACAGCCGCGCAGGCGCGCAGATTCCGTTCTCATCCCTTAACTACGGCACAGACACCTCTCCCGAGGGCAGAATGGTTATGAAGAACATCCTCAAGGCTACCGACAACGGACTCGGTAACGGCGAGACTCCTATCTTCCCTATTCAGATTTTCAAGGTCAAGGAGGGTGTCAACTACAACCCCGGCGACCCGAACTACGATATTTACAAGCAGACAATGAAGGTTTCGGCAAAGCGTCTCTTCCCGAACTACTCGTTCCTCGACGCTCCGTATAACCTCCAGTACTACAAAGAGGGTCATCCCGAGACCGAGGTTGCTTATATGGGTTGCCGTACAAGAGTTATGGGCAACGTTTATGACCCGGACAGAGAGCAGACCTACGGCAGAGGAAACCTCAGCTTTACTTCAATCAACCTCCCCCGTCTCGGAATTCTCGCAAACAAGAACATTGACTTCTTCTTTGAGCAGCTCGACAGAATGTGCGACCTTTGCATTGAACAGCTTCTTGAGCGTTTTGAGATTCAGTGCTCAAAGGTAGTGCGCAACTATCCTTTCCTTATGGGTCAGGGCGTATGGCTCGACTCCGAAAAGCTCGGACCTAACGATTCAGTTCGCGATGTGCTCAAGCACGGCTCGCTGACTGTCGGCTTTATCGGACTTGCGGAGTGCCTGAAGGCGCTTGTCGGAGCTCACCACGGCGAGAGCGAGAGCTCCCAGAAGCTCGGACTCGAAATCATCGGCTATATGCGCAAGAAGATGAACGAAGCAACAAAGAAGTACCAGCTCAACTTTGCGCTTATCGGCACACCGGCTGAGGGTCTCTCCGGCAGATTCGTCAGAATCGACCGCGAGCGCTTCGGCAAGATTGAGGGCGTTACAGACCGCGAATACTACACAAACTCATTCCACGTACCGGTTTACTACAACATCTCGGCATTCGAGAAGATTAAGATAGAAGCTCCGTACCACAACCTCACCAACGGCGGACATATCTCGTACATCGAGCTCGACGGCGACCCGACCCAGAACCTTGACGCGTTCGAGGCTGTAATCCGTCAGATGAAGGAGAGCGGAGTCGGCTACGGTTCAATCAACCATCCGGTTGACCGCGACCCGGTTTGCGGACACACAGGAATCATCGGCGACTACTGCCCTGTTTGCGGACGTAAGGAAGGCTCCGGCGGCGAGGGCTTCGAGAGAATCAGACGTATCACAGGCTACCTTGTTGGTACGCTCGACCGCTTCAACGACGCTAAGCGCAAGGAAGTTGAAGAAAGAGTAAAGCACGCTATCGGTGAAGAAATTGATATGAGCGAGCTTTGTGACGAAGCAGTATAATGGGAACTAAGCTTAATTTATCCGGGGTCGCCAGCGAGAGTATCGTTGACGGCCCCGGAATACGAATGACAATATTTACTCAGGGATGTCCGCACCACTGCAAGGGCTGCCACAATCCCGAGACATGGCCGTTTGAGCCGAGGCACCCGGGCGACGTTGACAAAATCCTTAACATCGCCGTCAACAACCCGATTTTGCAAGGTATGACGTTCTCGGGCGGAGAGCCGTTTTGCCAGGCGGAAGCCCTCGCGGAGCTCGCAGAGAAGTGCCACAAGCACGGGCTCAACGTTATGAGCTACTCAGGCTACACCTTTGAGGAGCTTGTCGCCGGAGAGAAAAAGCACCCGGAATGGATGCGGTTGCTCAAAAACCTCGACTACCTCGTGGACGGTCCGTTTATTCTTGAACAGCGCAGTCTTATGCTGCTGTTCAGAGGAAGCAAAAACCAGCGTTTTCTCGACGTTCAGGAAAGCCTGAAGCAAGGCAAGGCGGTATCAGTTGACGAGGACACACTCTACGACGGAACTAGGACGAGAGAGTGAAGAGTGAAGAGTGAAGAGTGAAGAGTGAAGAGTGAAGAGTGAAGAGTGATAGATGATAGATGATGAATGAAGAATGATAAATGAAGAATGATAAATGATGAATTAAGGATGAAGAACGGAGAGTAAATCCACTCTGCGTTCTTCTTTTTCTTTGCTTAATTCGTTGTTTTCCACTCTGTATTCTGCTATAATCATATCAAAGGAAGTGAGGATATGAAATTAGCTTTACGAATAATAATCAGCGTTATCGCCGCGGTATTCTTAATCTGGTTCATCCTGCCTGCGGTAATGTTCAGAATAATAAACCCCGGCAATTTGCTCGGCGTTTTAATATGTATGTGCCTACTGTTTCGCTTCGCGTTCGCAAAGGCTTATTTTAGGCTCAAGGAGCGTTTTTACAGTAAAAAGGTATCTCGTATTGTATTCAGAATAATAATGGCGTGCGCGGCGATTTTCGGCGTTTACGCGGTTGTTATAAGCGGACTGATGGTTCGCTCGGCGCTTAACGCTCCGCCCAAGGATAACGCCGGCAGGACTCTTATTGTACTCGGCGCGCAGGTCAAGCCCTGGGGTCCGAGCGTGGTTTTGCAGCAGAGAATCGACGCGGCGGAAAAATTCCTCAGCGAAAACGAGAACACAAACGCCGTATTATCCGGCGGAAAAGGCGCGGACGAGCCTGTGAGCGAGGCGCGGTCTATGTATGACAACATCAACATCAAGGACAAGAGCAGACTGTTTTTAGAGGACAAGTCAACCGACACAAGGGAGAATTTAAAGTTCTCTAAGAGAATTATAGAAGAAAACAGTCTGAGCCCGACACCGGTAATCGTCACCGACAGCTACCACCAGTTCCGAGCTCAGCTAATCGCTCGCAAGGAGGGCTTTGGAGCAGCAGACGGAGTGTACGCCGCCTGCACCGAGAACGGACGAGTAGGGCTAATACTCTACCCCACCTTCTTCGTAAGAGAATGGATAGCGATTCCGGCTGAAATCATTAAATAAGGAGAAAACAATGAAAAGCTCAACAGAAATATTAATGAACAATAAAAGAATCATTTTATTTTATACTGCGACATTTTTTCTTTTAGTCGCTATAGTTCTCTCTTTTATGTCATGCGGTAAGGTTCCGGGTAATCTATCTAAAGCAACACTTGTATTTAACTACGCGGATAAAAGGATTAACACCGAGCTGTCTGACGAAGAATCGGAACAACTCTACAATATAGTAAAAGACAAAAGTACATTCTCCGATGATATGAGCTCCTGCGGGTTCTCAGATAAAACGGCATTCATAATCGGCGGAAGGACCTTCTGTCCCGCCTGCGATGGATGTAACACGATCAAGGAATGGGAATCCGGAAAGCTGATTAATATCTCGAAAACAGACCGAAACACAATTGAAAGAATATTTAAAAATCACGGTGGATTTTTTCCCTGTGTATAATTCAGAAAAACAATCATTCACGCAGGGTGGGTCAACACAAGTTATGGGTTCCGTTCCCTACGGTGTTAAAAAACTTTCTCAATAAACCAACTAACCCCCTACCCCGTTCGCTGAATTAGCAGAAAAGCTTATAAACGTGTAGAGGCGAATTATTGTACTCGCCCCTACGTGTAACTATAACAACCTATCCAAATATTAGAGATAAAACGAGCGGTTCTCAAAGCCGCGATAGTAGTTATTTCCTCTGTTCACATTATCAGCCGCCTCATAAAGCTCCTGCGAGGTGCG
>CADBTV010000013.1 GCA_902797655.1 uncultured Ruminococcus sp. | reverse complement strand
GATATCAACACGCGGATCTTAGAGAGAATGTACGGAGTTCTTGCCGAGGACAAGTCCTATCCGTATCTTATGCGCCATGCAGTCTGCCGCTTGGCGGAAGCGAGAGATACCTTCCTTAAAGCCGATATGCTCAACAGACCGCTTATTCACCTCGGCGGAAAGATGTGGGCGCTGTTCCCGTGGCTGGGAAGCTACGCGTTTTTGGCGCTGGAGCGCTTTTTAAAGCTGCGCTGCGGCAGGCGGCTCGGGCTGAAAGGGCTCAGCCCCTCGCGCCCGTATTATTTGCAGTTCACCATGCAGGTCGGCGAGGCTGAGTTTTACCGCATTGTCGCCGAGGAAGCCGAGGCTGAGTTCGATCCGCTTGAGTTGGTTTACGAAAAGGAAGTCCCCGTTTTTGAAAAGTATGACGAATATGTTCCGCCTGAGCTGATACGGAAGGGCTTTGCCTGCGGAGTGCTCGACATAAAGGGAATGAAAAGCCGCGTGCTCGGATGGAATAAATAATATTATTGACGAAAAAGTAAAGGCGTGCTGCCGGTGATATCGTCACCGCCTGCACGCTTTTTGTGGTTTCAACTATTTGATTTTGTGAGGAAGATTTGCCGGATCAGAATTCTCCTCCGAGATTGTCGAGCGAATCAATAACTACGACGCAGTTTGGCTTGACATTCTGCATAACTGCCTTCATCTGGTTTTCGGGGATCGCCACGCAGCCGCCTGTGTAGGGCTTGTTGGGTCCGAGGCAGTGAAGGAAGATCGCGGAGCCCGCGTCGGGCTTGCACTCGGCGTTGTAGCTGATGTTAAGGCAGTACTGATATTGACGGGTGTAATCAATGATGTGCTCGGAGTTTTCCTTGTCCAGGTTGGGGTAGTCCCTGATATCAACCGGTTTGTTGTACTGCATTCCCTCACGCACGTCGCCCGACCAGTATGTGTTTTCGTCAGCCTTAAAATAGGGAATAGCGCAGCCGGGGTCGTCGGCGATGCCGAATGCCGCGTTAAAGCCGAAGGTTCCCACGGGGGTTTTACCGTCGCCCTCTTTCGTCTTGCCCAAGCCGTTTTTACCGATTAAGCCGGGAGTGGTCATAATCATCTGCCAGTTGCCGTCCTTGTCCTTTTCGTGCATGGAGACCCACGCGTTCGTCTTTTCGTAAGCGGCTACGACAAAAAGCTGATCGGCATCCTTTGCATCGTCAAGCTTAGTCACCCATTCGGGAGATTTACCGAGCATTGTTGTCGTCGGCACGTCTGAGGCTGAATTGTTTTTTTCAAGCGCTCCGGCGCTTATGCCTGAAAAAGCAATTGCCGATGTGAAAACGGATATAACTGCGAGAGCGCTTGCGATGATTTTGGTTTTGATTTTTGTATTTTTCATGGTTCTTTCTCCTTGTATTTTATTGGGAACCGTTTCCCTTTTCTGTAACTACATTATACAGGGTAAGCTCTTACAAATTACTGACAAATTCAGGTGCGATAATAATTTATTTGATTTTTTTCACAAATTGTTGTATAGCTCCGAAAATGTTACATTCCCTGCCCGGCGGCATACCCGTTTGTCAAAATATTAAGAACCATTGAATAAGAACCATTGAAATAGAAAGTAAATTGCTGTATAATACGGACATCACCCGAAAAAAGGAGCGGCGTATGTTTTACTTAATAAAAGAAAACCTGATCGAAGTACCAAAGGAGCAAATAAAAAAAGCTGACGCGCAATACGCTTCCGTGCTAACTTCCGCACAATGGGAGAGGGAAAAGGACAGCTTTGATATGGGCATTGATATTGACCTTGAAACCTCTGAGATACACAGCACCAAGGCAGAGGTGAACTACGATTCCCTGACGGGAAGCTTTTTGATACCGAGCAGACAAAATCTATCCCGCAAAAGCGAAAAATTCGCCTTTGCACTCGACGAAAAAGGTATTGTTTTTATTGACGACAGCGGAACGGCTGAGACGATCATCTCGGAAATAATCAGGACGAGAAAATGGAGAATGCCGAGCCTTGAGCGGTTTTTGTATGATTTTTTGCAGCAGATCGTCAGGAGCGACCGTGATCTGCTGGAGAGTTACGATCAGGAGCTTGATGCGATAGAAAACGATATAGTAAACGAAAAAGAGCAGGTCGGCATCGGGCGGGTCAACGAGCTTCGCGGAGAAATCAGAGATCTGAGAGTTCACTACGAGCAGCTGCTTGACTTTTGTCAGGAGTTGGAGGAAAACGAAAACAACTTTTTCAAGCATGACAATCTCAGATATTTCCGTTTGTTTTCAAACCGGATAGAACGTCTGCGCGACAGCACGGTGGCTATAAGCGATCATGCCGCCCAAATCCGTGACATCTACAAATCTCACCTTGATATCAAGCAAAACCGAATTATGACGGTGCTTACGGTCGTTACAACGATTTTTATGCCGCTTACTCTTATCGCGGGCTGGTATGGTATGAACTTTAAATTTATGCCGGAGCTGGACGCGGTATGGGGTTATCCGATCGTTATCATTGTAAGCGCTCTTATTGTGGCGGGCAGTCTGCTGTTTTTCAAAAAGAAAAAATGGTTATGAGCCGGAGCTTTATAAGTTAACGGAGTGAACTTTTTTCGATTTCAGAAGGTGACAGTTTATGAGATGTGAAATTGTATTCTTATTTTGCGGGGAATAAAGTGCTGACGGATGAAAAGCGAATTGATAAAACAGTTGAAAACGATGATCGGGAAAATTGACAGAAATGATGTATCGGAATGTGTCACCGTTATAAAAGACAGCTTTATAACGGTTGCCGGTGAGCTTGGCTTTACTGCTGAAACCGCGCCGGGATTTACCGCGTTTGCGACAGATGAAGAAAAGCTGCTCCAATGGATGAACGAGCAGCACCGTACTATGTAGAGAAAAAGAATATACCGCCCTGTCAAGCTTTGACAGGGCGGTCTTTGCCGCGACAAGGCGGAGAGCCTATTTAAAATAATTTACGCCGCTTTCAAAGATTTTCTGATCTTTTTCAAACGGTACGTTTTTGTAGAGGTTTTCTCCCTTTCGCTCGCTGTGACCCATTTTGCCGAGCACTCTGCCGTCGGGTGAGGTGATACCCTCGATAGCGCACACCGAGCCGTTTATGTTGTATGCGATGCTGTCGGAGGGCTTGCCGTCCAAATCGACGTACTGCGTCGCTATCTGACCGTTTGCCGCAAGCGCCTTTACGGTCTCAATGTCCGCCATAAAGCGTCCTTCGCCGTGAGAAACGGGGATCGCGAATACGTCGCCCGCGTTGACTCCCGCGAACCACGGGGATTTTACCGAGGTGACGCGGGTATAAGCCATGTGCGAGATGTGTCTGCCGACCGTATTGAAGGTGAGGGTCGGGTCTGTGGGCTTCAGATCGCGGATCTCGCCGTAGGGTGCAAGTCCTAACTTTATAAGCGCCTGGAAGCCATTGCAGATTCCGAGCATAAGACCGTCGCGGTTTTTGAGTAGGTTGTTCACAGCCTCGGCAACACGGGGGTTGCGGAAGGTCGTGGCGATGAATTTGCACGAGCCGTCGGGCTCGTCGCCGCCCGAGAAGCCGCCGGGCAGCATGATCATCTGAGAGGTTTTTATAATGCTCTCCATGCGCTCTATCGTTTCCTCGATACCCTGCTGCGTGAGGTTCTTTACGATGAGCATTTCAACCTCGGCGCCCGCCTTTTCAAACGCGCGCGCGGTGTCTACCTCGCAGTTTGTGCCCGGGAACACGGGAATGAACACCTTCGGCTTAGCTGTTTTAATTACGGGAGAGGAAACGCTTCTCTCTGTGTAAAGCGGAGCGTCAACGGCGATTTCGGGGCATTCCGCCTGCATCGGGAACACCTTTTCGAGCGGAGCCGTCCAACTGTTGATGAGAACGCGGAGAGGAACGGATTTTTCGCCCATCGTTACGCTGCCGTCGTCGGTGACAACGCCCAAATCATAGTAAAGTATGTCGCCCCCGGGCTGTGCTCCATCGGCAAGCTCTATAATAAGGGAGCCTGAGAGGGGAGCGAAAAGCTCGCGGTTTGTAAGCTCTTTGGCAAATTTAAAGCCGAGCAGGTTGCCAAAGCAAGCCTTGCATACGCTCGCGGCGGCGCCGCCTTCTTTTACAACAGAAGCGGAAAGCACCTTGCCCGCGTCCGCAAGGGCGTAAATAGATTTATATACATTTACAAGCTTGTCCCATTCGGGCATAAGGGTCTCCTTGTTTTCGGGAACGGGAACGTAAATGACCCTTGAACCTGCCTTTTTGAATTCGGCGGAGATAGTTTTGCTTGCCTTGCTCATCGCGACGGCAAAGCTTACAAGGGTTGGCGGCACGTCTATATCCTCAAAGGAGCCGGACATACTGTCCTTGCCGCCGATAGAGGGCAGACCGAGTTTGAGCTGTGCCTGCATAGCGCCCAAAAGCGCGGCGGCGGGCTTGCCCCAGCGAGAGGGAACGTCTTTGAGTCTTTCAAAATACTCCTGGAAGGTCAGCCTTGCGGTGAGCGGGTCGGCTCCGAGCGCAAGGAGCTTTGAGGCTGATTCAACGACCGCGTAAGCCGAGCCGTGGAACGGGCTCCAGCGCGACACGCCCGGAATATAGCCGTAGCTCATAACGGTGGCGTCGTCGGTCTCTCCCTTTTCAAGCGGTATCTTCGCCGCCATAGCCTCCTGCGGAGTGAGCTGCGTCTTTCCGCCGAACGGCATTATTACAGTTGCCGCGCCGATCGAGGCGTCAAAGCGCTCGGACAGACCGATCTGCGAGCACACGTTCAGCCTGCCGAGATTATTTACCAGGGCTTCCTCAAACGGCAGATCCTCGAGCTCAGCGGGGCAAGCCTCGCGGTAGCAGTCCTCCGCCTTCGGAGCCGCGATATACGCCTTTGCCGTCTGGGTAACGCCGTTTGTGTTGAGAAACGCGCGGCTGAGATCGACAATTTTATCTCCGCGCCAGTTCATGGTGAGGCGCGGGTTTTCGGTGACGACCGCAACGGCGGTCGCTTCAAGGTTTTCTGTCGCCGCGTATTCGATGAATTTATCAACATCGGCTTTGTCTAACACGACAGCCATTCTCTCCTGAGATTCGGAGATTGCAAGCTCCGTGCCGTCAAGTCCGTCATATTTCTTTGTGACCTTGTCGAGGTCAACGGTAAGGCCGTCGGCAAGCTCGCCTATCGCGACGCACACGCCGCCCGCGCCGAAGTCGTTGCAGCGCTTGATTAGCTTTGCGACGTTTGAGTTGCGGAACAAACGCTGTATCTTGCGCTCGGTGGGAGGATTGCCCTTCTGCACCTCGGCTCCGCAGGTTTCAATGGAGCTTTCGGTGTGAGCCTTTGACGAGCCCGTAGCGCCGCCGCAGCCGTCGCGTCCCGTCCGTCCGCCGAGCAGAACGATAACGTCGTCGGGAGCGGGGGTCTCTCTTATAACGTTTTCTTTGGGAGAAGCGCCTATGACCGCGCCAATCTCCATTCGCTTGGCTACATAGCCCTTGTCGTAAAGCTCAACGACCTGACCCGTCGCAAGTCCGATCTGGTTTCCGTAGGAGCTGTAGCCGTTCGCCGCTCCCGTGGTGATCTTGCGCGATGGCAGCTTGCCGTGCATCGTCTTGTCAAACGGTGTCGTGGGGTCGCCCGAGCCGGTGACGCGCATAGCCTGATAAACATAGGCGCGTCCCGAAAGCGGGTCGCGGATAGCTCCGCCGAGGCAGGTAGCCGCGCCGCCGAATGGCTCAATCTCGGTGGGGTGATTATGGGTCTCGTTCTTGAACTGAACGAGCCATTTTTCGGTTTTGCCGTCGATTGTTACGGGAACCTCGATAGAGCAGGCGTTGATTTCCTCGCTCTCGTCAAGGTCGGGAATGAGTCCGCGCTTTTTGAGCGCTTTCATTCCGATAAGAGCCATATCCATAAGGCTTACGTTGCGGTCGGTGTCCTTGCCGTATACCTCGTCGCGGGTCTCGTAGTACGCCTTGAGCGCGTCCTCGATAACTCCCGAAAGAGCAGACTTCTCAATCTCAACAGAGGAGAGCTTAGTCAGGAAGGTTGTGTGGCGGCAATGGTCGGACCAGTATGTGTCAATAACGCGCAGCTCCGTGATTGTCGGGTCGCGGCGTTCGGTGTCGCGGAAATAGTCGCGCGTGAATTTAAGGTCGGAGAGCGTCATAGCAAAGCCCATCGAGTCGAAGAACTTCTGCATTTCCTCGTCGTTCCAGCTTGTAAAGCCCTCGATTACCTTGACCTTGTCGGGCTGCTCGACCGGAATATCGAGCGAGTCGGGCTTCTCGAGAGAAGCGAGCCGGCTCTCGACCGGGTTAATCATATAGTTCTGGATTTTTTCAAATTCCTCGTCGCTGATGTTGCCCTTTACGCAGACAACGCGCGCGGTGAGGATTTTGCATCTTTCGCCCTGAGTCAAAAGCTGAACGCACTGCTCGGCGGAGTCGGCGCGCTGGTCATACTGACCCGGCAGGTACTCCATCGCGAACACCCTCCAGCCCTCGTCAACGGGCAGGGTTTCCTCGTAGATAATGTCCTGGTTAGGCTCGGAGAAGATGATGTTCTTCGCTTTGTCGAACTCCTCCTCGGTGAGCCCCTCGATGTCGTAACGGTTTACGAAGCGGAGCTCCTCAATCGCGCGGATGCCGAGGTTGTGGCGCAGGTCCCACTTTGTTTCCTGAGCGACAACGTTCATTCCCTCGCGTTTTTCTACAAAAATTCTGATTACCTTAGGCATAAAAATCCCCCCAGTATAAAATTACCTTATAATTGTATCACAAGAACGGGCGGTTATGTTTTAAATAAGGAATTATAGGCAGAAAAATCGGGCTGACAAGTTGTCAACCCGATTCAAATTATTCGTTATTATTTTACTTTACCTTAACCTTCACCGTTTTGGTAACACTCTTTTCAAGATACTTCGAGTTGCCCTTGGCGGTGATTTTTACTTTAAGCTTGTAGGTGCCTTTTTTGGTACCCTTCTTGACTGTGATTTTACCTTTCTTTGTAACTGTCAGCTTCTTGGAGCCGGAGAGCTTTTTGTAAGTCACCTTGCCCTTTGCGTTCTTGACTGTAATTGCGCTTACAGTTACCTTGCTCTTTTTGAGCTTCTTAGCCTTGACGGTCTTTGCCTTGGCGGTAACCTTCATCGGGTTTAGTCTTTTAGCCGGCGTAAGTTTTTTGAATGTAGGAACGGGCGCCTTTGTCTCGGGAGCCGCGGTTGCGGGTTGAACGGTAACAGGTTCATTGCTTGTTCCGGTTTTTTGTACATTAGGAATAACCTCTGCCAAATGCTCAACAGTGATTATTCCGTTTTGCACAGCTTTTATTATACCATAAATTTTCCCGTCTTTATATACACAATGCCCACAGTCCGTTTCATTTTTATACGCTTGAGCAAAAAGAGAAGTTGTAGTAAATTTGTATCCGTTTATTATGTCTATTCCCGGAGCGGCTAACATTCCTTTAATATTAAAAATAATTAAATCTTCTGTTTCTTCATATAGTGTTATAATGCTATCATTCGCTTTTAAGGAATCAACTGTAAAATTCCCGGAAGGACCCCAACAATATAGACTATATGTACCTTCGCCTAAGTTTTTTAAATAATTAGTTAATGCGTCGCAAAACTCTTGGGAATAAAACTTTGAGGTTTCATTATTTCCTTCATATGCTGAAATAGAAACACTACTTGATACAAATAATAAACATATCATTAAAAAGGTAATTATTCTTTTCATAAATCAATTCTCCTTACTTAGCGAATATGATACAGAATAATTCAAAGCCATTCCTGATGACGTAGTTCTAACCAGTCTAAAACTATAATACCTATTTTCAGTTACTTCACCTTAACCCTCACCGTTTTGGTAACGGACCTCGCGAGATACTGCGAATTGCCCTTGGCGGTGATTTTTACTTTAAGCTTGTAGGTGCCTTTTTTGGTACCCTTCTTGACTGTGATTTTGCCCTTCTTTGTGACGCTCAGCTTCTTTGAGCCGGAGAGCTTTTTGTAAGACACCTTGCCCTTTGCGTTCTTGACTGTAATTGCGCTTACAGTTACCTTGCTCTTTTTGAGCTTCTTTGCATTGACTGACTTTGCCTTTGCTGTCACCTTGAGGGTGTTCTCCTTTTTGGCTGTTTCTGCCTTTGCGGTCTGCGGTTGAGTCGGTTTTGCAGTAGGCTCAACTGTCGGTTCTGCGGGCTTTTCGGGAGTCTTTGGAAATTCTCCCTTTGAATACACGCCCTTGTTCTCCTCGGCTTCTGCCTTGGTTTTGTATGCGCCGTACTCGCCGTTGCCGTAGTAGTAGAACCACGAACCCTCACAGCTC
>CADBTV010000012.1 GCA_902797655.1 uncultured Ruminococcus sp. | reverse complement strand
TTTTTTTATTTTTATAAAGTCTTTACCGAAATCATCTGTCATCTTACAAAAAATAGGCTGAAAGCCGCATAAACACTGGGTTTTCTCAAAAAAATTTACCGCCTATTTACCGCCTGTTTACCGCCTATTTACCGCCTATTTATATATTTATTTGGCAGTATTTGATAATAACACTTGTTTAATAGGTATATAATAACGTCTGCTTGAGGTAAAAACACAGTAACCAATAGATGAATCCTTCCATCGGGACTCGACGTTGATTTCTAAATCAAACTATCTACTCGAGATAAAAAAACTTGAGATAAAAACACAGTAACCAATAGATGAATACTTCCATCGGGAGACGAAGGTAATTGCACAATCAATCTATCTGCTCGAGATAAAAAAACACAGAAACCAATAGATGAATACTTCCATCGGGACTCGACGTTGATTTCTAAATCAAACTATCTGCTCGAAATAAAAGCTGCCGCGGTTGCGGCAGCTTTTTTTAGTAGGTTGTTTTTTCGGTAGCCTCGCTGCCTTTGCTGACGATAATGGTTATCGTTGAACCATACTCAAGGGTGTCTCCCTTTTTGTAGTCCTTGTAGCTGATAACGCTGCCCTCGTCAATTTCATCATTGTACTGATACTCCGCGTTTACTACGAATCCGTCGTTAGCGAGAAGCTTTGCGACAGTGTTGACGGTTTTCTTCTTAACAGCCGGAAGCTCGCGCATCTGCTTGCCCTTGCTGACCTTAACAGTGATTGAAATTTCGCCCTGAGCTGTGAGCTGACTGCCTGCCTTTGGGCTCTGGTCCATTATAACGCCCTCGGCATACTGGTCGCTGTAGGACTCAACAGTGTCGCGGTAGAGAGTAATGCTGCCCTTTGACTGAGCCTCATCAACAGCGTCGTTGTAGGTCATACCGACGTAGTTCGGGATAGTCTCTCCCGTCCACTTCTCGGTTGATGCGCTGGTAGCCTGGTTCGGGTCCTCAACAAAGCAACCCGAGAGCGGATTTTGAAGCACAAAGAATACTCCGAGCGCGCCGAGAATCAGAATGGTGATAACCGAAGCGATAACTCCGACCGCTCCGTGAGAAAGTCCGCCCTTTTTGTTGAGCGAGGAATTGTTGACGTTCATATTAGCGGTTCGGGAGATTTCCTCCTGAATAGCCTGAGCGGTGTGTGACACCGAAAGCTGTGAACGCAAATCATCGAAATCAGTGATACGGTTCTCGCGCTTAACCTGCAAGCCGTTGGCAATTGCGGTGACAACGTGAGGCGGAAGTCTCTTGACTGTGCTGGTGCTCATAAGGAGCCGGGAGTCCTTGAGTCTTTCCTTTGCGGATGCCGGAAGATTACCGGTCAAAGCATAAAACAGAGTTGCGGATATACCGTAAATCTCGGTGATTGAATCTATCGGGAAGTTCTCCTCATACTGCTCCGGAGCGGCACAGCCCGAGTAAAGCTGGCTTTTGAGCGGAGTGCCTCGCTTGCGCTCGTTAGCTGTAGCGAAGCCGGCAATTTTAATCTTGCCGTAAGCGGTAACGAACATATTCTTAGGCGAGATAGCGTAGTGACCGAGTCCGCGCCTGTGCATAGCCTCCAAAGCGGAGATTACCGGCATAAACAGCGGACGCGCTATATCCCACTCAAGATGGCCGTTACTGCGCTCGACATACTCCTCAAACGGAATGAGGTCTTGGTTTTCCTCAATTACGTAAGCGGTGTTGTTTTCCTGGAAAATATTATGAATCTTAATCAGCGCCGAAAAATCCTTTAACTCGGCAATAGTCCTGAAATAAGAGATATAATCGGACACAAGCTTGCGGAAAACGTCCTCGTTCTCGAAGCGAACGCGAAGATTGAGCTCGTCGTTTTCCCTCTCGAATAATCCCATCGGCAAGAACTCGCAGACGATTACAACATCACCGGTCTGCTTATCGAAGGAGATGTAGCGTGTGCTCTCTCCGTTTGTGTCGATAACAGAGCCTACGATATACCTGCCGTGGAGAATGGTTCCATATGGTAAATAAGGAGAATGCTGGCCTTTTGAATTATCAAATCCGCAAGACGGGCAGACTACATTGTCGCCAATCTCACGCATACAGCCCATACATAAAGACATTAATTTACCCCCCAACATAGATGTACACAATAATATAGATTATTATATCATACAAAAATACACAATTGCAACAAACAGACATCTAATTATTATTACAGTTTTGTTAAACAAACGTCGAAAACAGTCGTTTTTATTACATTACGCTTATAAATCGGTTTCAATAAATAACAGACAGCTTCCCTCGCTTATTATAATGCTTACGTCGTTGCAGTTAAAAATATTCGATAAACCCAGCGAATCAAAAGCTTTCAGCGTAAGATTTCGGGCAGGATACTCAACGCTGCCAACGTAGCTGACTACTGCTTTGTCACATCCAAACGGGAATAGCGAGAAGGTGCTGCCCTGCCTGTTTTTGACGCTGTATTCGCCCTCGGTCAGCAACATAACCGACTCGGTTTTGGTGACGATTGAGGCGGTTACACCGTTTGATTCAAGGTAACCCAATACGCAGAAATTCGAGAAGGAATGGTCTGTCCTGCCGCCGACAGCGCACAAAAGCACAGCCTCCTTAAAGCCCCTTTCAACCGCAACCGAAGCACAGTGCATAGAATCGGAGTCATCCTTGTGAACTTTGAGCTTGATAACCTCGACGCCATCCGGAACTTCTCCGCTGAAGGAGTCAAAGTCGCCGACGAATAAATCGACCCCGACTCCGGCTTTTTTCGCGTATTCAAAGCCTTTGTCGGCGCAGATTACAAAGTCGCCGGGGCGTACTGTTTCACGAATCAGTTCAGCGTCGCAGTCAGGCGCGCCGCAGATTATTATACATCTTACTTTTTCTGCCATTCTTTGATGTCCTTTACCTCGTTATACATAGCGACGTAGCTTTGGTGACGGCTTTTTGAGATATTGCCTTTCTCAACTTCCTCGAGGATTTTGCAGCCCTTTTCGCAGGTGTGCGAGCAGGATGTGAACTGACAACTGGTCAGGTAATCCTTAAATTCAGGAAAACAGAAACGGATGTTATCCTTATCTATAATATGATAACGCTCCAAATCCACAGTTGAGAAGCCCGGGGTGTCTGCAATATATCCGCCGCCAACCTTAAAGAGCTCGACGGTTCGGGTGGTGTGTCGTCCTCTGCCGAGCTTGCCGCTTATTTCGCCTGTCTCGAGCCCGAGCTCAGGATACAGCGTGTTGAGGAGGGTTGACTTTCCGACTCCGCTGTTGCCTGTGAAGGCGGCTGTTTTGCCCTTTAGCAAAGTCTTTATTTCATCAGCGGAGGACGGCTCCTCGCTTGAATAAGCAAAAGCCTTGATACCTGCCTTGCGGTAAATCTCGACAAGTTCATCGGCGGATAAAAGGTCGGATTTTGACGCGACAACAACGGGCTCGATGTCGTTATCCACCGCCGCGGCGGTCATCTTGTCTACAACAAGATAATTAGGCGACGGGTCAACGGTCGAAACCACGATTACAAGCATATCAATATTAGCAAGCGGCGGACGGCGCAGCTCGTTCTTCCTCTTGAAGATTTCGTCAATGGAACAATAGCCGTCTCCGTCAGGAACAGAGATTTTTACACGGTCTCCGACCTTTGGAGAATTATTCTTTTTCCGAAAAATACCCCTTGCTTTACACTCATATATTCTTTCGGCGGCTTCTACATAATAGAAGCCGCCTGTACTTTTGATAATAATTCCGTTGAGAGTTTGCAATTACTCTACCTCCTCGTTATCGGCTGCCGTTGCTTCGGTCGGAGCGTCGGTTTCGGTTGGTTTTTCGGTAGTCGGAGGAGCAGTTGTAGGAGGTTTGGTTGTCGGTGGTTCGGTCGGGATAAAGTCGTAGGACGATACCTCCGATTGGCCCGATGAGTAATCTATAACATATTTGCGGTAGGTCTGACCGTTGAGCATAACGATAACGGTCGAGGTTCCGCTGCCCGTAAACGACATAGCGTAGCTTGTGTTGTAGGACGGATTGATTGTTTTTGAGTAGTTGGAATCGACCTTTCCGTCAACAGAAACTGTCATCTTGATGTCATAGTCGATATTAGACGGCAGGTCAACCGCAATGTTGACAGTAGTCTGACTGCCTTTTCCGGAGCTTACCACAAGGTTAACAACCGCTCCTTCCTCGACCTTGCTGTACTGCAACGGCGACTGCTGGATAACGGTTCCCTCGGGTTCAAGGCTCTCGTCGTCGTAGGTGTACTTGCACTCGAGCTTTTTTTCTGTCAGCTTTTTCTGAGCTTCATAAAGCGTTGAATCCGTAACCTTTGGCACTGTAATCTTTTCGGTATACTCGTCCTTGGAGACAATGACGAATACAGTTGAACCGACTGTTGCCTTTACTCCTGCCGGAGGGAATGTGTCGCAAACATAGCCCTTGGGGGTGAGATTGTCGTAAACCTCAATAACCTGAGCAGAGAGGTTACGCTCCTCAATTGCCTTTACGGCGTCCTTTGTGGCAGTATTTTTGCAGTAAGGAACGCTCATTTCCGTATCGGTTCCGTTGACTGTAAGCTCAATCACGGAGCCGGATTTTACACGCTTTGAGCCCGGCTGAGGATCCTGCTCGAGGATTTCGCCGATTTCCTTGGTTTTAACGTATCTGCTCTTGAGCTCGAACTTGAAGTTGTTGGGGTTCTTTTCCTTTGCTTCGACGATGTTCATACCGACGTACTTGGGAACCTCAACGTCGGTGGACTGAGCCGAGGTGCAGCCTCTGAACAAAGCCGCTCCGAACACAACTGCAATCACAAGAACAGCGGAGATAATAACGCTTTTGATTGCGTAGTATTTGTTGGAATGTTCCTTTTTGAGCTTTAGCTCCTCTGCCTCATCGTCGTCATCAAGCGCAAGCTCCTCCTCTTCCTGTTCTTCGCGGATAATCCGTTCTGCCTTTTTGAGACTCTTGACATGGCGTGTGGGCTCGGAATCAACAAAGTATTTGTAGTCAAAACGCACGTTGGGATTGAGCCTGAAACGCTCCAAATCGCCGAGCATATCGAGGGCAGTCTGGTAACGGTCCTCGGGGTTCTTTTGCATAGCGTGCATTGTAATCTGTTCAAGTCCAACAGGGATACCGGGGTTGATGTCGCGCGGCATCTCAGGAGTTGACTGAAGCTGCATAAGCGCAACAGAAACAGCGCTGTCCGCGTCAAACGGAAGCTTGCCGGTAATCATCTCGTAGAGCATTACGCCTACAGAGTAGATGTCTGACTTGCCGTCGGTTTTGCTTCCCTTCGCCTGTTCGGGAGCGATATAATGAACAGAACCGATAGCCTGCTCGGTCATAGTCTTTGTTTTGGTGTCGGTCAGACGCGCGATACCGAAGTCGGTAACTTTGATTGTGCCGTCCTGCAGGAGCATAATGTTGTGAGGCTTGATGTCGCGGTGAACAACGCCCTTGTTGTGAGCGTGCTGCAAAGCCTTCAGAATCTGGGTTGTGAGGTGCAGAGCCTCGCGCCAGTCAAGCACTCCCTGCTGACCGATATACTCCTTGAGCGTGATTCCGTCGATATATTCCATAACGATATACTGAATCATATCGCCGAAGGAGACGTCATATACCTTTACAATATTGGGGTGAGAGAGCATAGCGATAGCCTTGCTCTCGTTTTTAAATCTGCGGATAAACTCGTCGTTGTTGAGGAATTCGTCTTTGAGGATTTTAACCGCAACTTCTCTGTCGTCGATGGTGTCGGTACATCTGTACACATACGCCATTCCGCCTACGCCGATAAGCTCGTGGATTTCGTAACGTCCGTCAAGCTTCTTGCCGCTGTATTTGTCCATCGAATCCCTCCTTTTAGTAAATTACCGTGACGGTGATATTGTCGTTGCCGCCGCCGTCCTTTGCCTTCTCAACGAGAGTGTCGGTCAAGCCCTGACCGCGGTTTTCGTGGCATATTTTTACCATATCTCCTGTGGTAACACAGTTGGATAATCCGTCGGTACATATCAAAAGAACATCACCGTAGATGAAGTTGGTCTCGATATAATCAAGGTGAACGTTGGGTTTGATACCAAGCGCCCGGGTGATGAAGTTTTTGTTGGGATGGTTTTGAGCCTGCTCGGCGGTAATCTCGCCTCGTCTTACCATTTCCTGAACTACGGAATGGTCCTCGGTGAGCTGCTTAATCTTACCTCCGCGAATAGCGTAGGTGCGGCTGTCGCCGACGTGCACAACATGAACCGTGGTGTCCTTGACGAGTACAAACTCACAGGTGGTGCCCATTCCGGTGAGATCAACGTCATTTTGAGACATATCGAAAATCGCCTTGTTCGCCTGAGATACAATCTCGGTCATCAAGGTGGAGAGCTCCGCCTTTGAGAGCTCGTCGGAGTACATCTTCTCAATCTCGGAGCTTATGTACTCAACCGCCGAGGCGCTCGCAATATTGCCTCCGTTGGCGCCGCCCATTCCGTCGCACACTACTGCCCACGCGCAGCTTGGAGAAATAACTCCGAAACGGCAGTCGTCCTGATTCTGAGCGCGGACTAAGCCGATGTCACTTTTACTGAATATTTCCAAGCTATTAACCTCCTGATTTATCCGTATAATTTCGTTTTAGCTGACCGCAGGAAGCGTTGATGTCGCTGCCGAGTGTCCGGCGTACGGTCGCTGTGATAGAGTGTTTTTCGAGTATAGATATAAACGCCTGCTGACGGTCGGTACGGCTTTTTTTGTAGCCGGTGCCCTTGACCGAATTCACAGGGATCAAGTTTACGTGGCAATTGAGCCCTTTGAGCAGATTAGAGAGCTTTTCGGCGCAGGAGTCAGTGTCGTTTACACCGTCAATCATCGCGTACTCAAAGCTTACCCTCCTGCCTGTCGTGTCAAAATAATCGCGGCAAGCCTTAATCAGCTCCTCAATCGGGTAGCGGTTGTTAATCGGCATAGTCTTGCTTCGGGTTTCGTTGTCCGGAGCGTGGAGCGATACCGAAAGCGTCAGCGCAAATTTGTACTTCATAAGCTCGTAAATCTTCGGAACTACTCCGCAGGTTGAGAGCGTGATATGGCGCATACCGATGTTGAGGCCGTCCTCAGAGGAAACGAGCCTTAAAAACCGAATAACGTTATCGAAATTATCGAGCGGCTCGCCCATACCCATCAGCACAATGTTGCTGATTCGAACATTGAGGTCGCGCTGAGCGGCTTCAATCTGGGCTAAAATCTCGGAAGCGGTGAGGCTTCGCGAAAACCCGGAACGTCCTGTCGCGCAGAAGGTGCAGCCCATCTTGCAGCCGACCTGAGTGGAAACGCAGATTGAGTAGCCGTGCTTGTAGCTCATCACTACCGTCTCGACAAATTCGCCGTCGTTGAATCGAAAAAGGTATTTTACTGTTTTATCATACCTTGATACAAGCTTTTTTTCAATATTTGCAACAGAAATGTAACTACTTGCGGTGAGAAATTCTGCCAGATTTCGCGGAATGTTGCGCATTTCGTCGAATCGGGTCACGCCTTTATTGAGCCAGCCGTGAACCTGCTTGGCGCGAAACTTCGGGAATCCGGCCTCGGTTATGAAATTTTCAAGCTCATCATAATAGAGCGATTTGATGTCTGTTTTCATAGCTTCAGTCAGCCGAAACTCTCCTGAACGCGGCGATGAAAAAACCGTCGGTCTCGCCGCTTGACGGGAAAAGCGTCAGCATATTATCGGGTTCGTTTATCTTACTTTTTACGCCGAGGTCAAGCGCAAGAGGTTCAAACGACTTGTGCTCACGCAGGAAGCGTTCGGCATTTTTATTGTTTTCATTCGGATTAAGAGTGCAGGTCGAGTACACGAGCGTACCGCCTGTCATCACGAAACGCGCGTTATTGCAGAGTATTTTATACTGCAATTCGGGAAGCGTGTTGTCGAGAATATCTTTTTTGTAGCGGATTTCAGGCTTTCTGGAAAGGATTCCGAGCCCCGAGCAGGGAACGTCGCAGAGCACCTTTTCCGCAAAATCAAGCTCTGATTTCTCATCGGAAGCGTCGCGCAAGGCTGTACGGATTGAATTGATTCCGAGGCGCTTCGCTGTGTCACGGATTAAGCCGAGCTTGTGCTCGTAAACGTCAAAGGCGTAAATCCTGCCCCTGTCGTTCATATACTGAGCGGCGGTGAAGGACTTGCCGCCGGGAGCCGAGCAAACGTCGAGCATAACCTCTCCGGGCTTTGGAGAGAGCGCCTTGACGCAGAGCTGAGACGCCATATCCTGGATGTAGAGCTTGCCTTCCTTAAACGGCTTCAGGCTCTCGACAGAGCCTGTGTTGCTGAGCGTTACCGCGTTTTTATCAAGCCGAGACTGCCTAGCTTTAACGCCCAAGGCTTCGAGCTCGTTTATGAGCTGAGAGGTGTTTGTTTTTAGGGTGTTGACCCTTGCTGTGAGCTGCGGTCTGCCGGAGAGTGACGAGAGTATTTCCCGGGTTATTTCTTCGCCGTAGGACTCGCTCCAGAGCCTTACAATTTCCTCGGGACAGGAATACTTTACACTGAGGTACTCTACCCTGTTCTTTTCGTTTGGCAAGGTGTACTTGACCTCTGCTCTTGTTATTGAGCGGAGTATCCCGTTGATAAAGCCCGTCGAGCGTGAGAGCTTGTTTTTGTGGGCGAGCTTTACGCTTTCGTTGACAGCCGCGCTGTCCGGCACCTTGTCCATAAACAAAAGCTGTAATATTCCAAGCCGAAGAATCAGCTTGGTTTTTAAATCTATTTTCTTTAAAGGAATTTTAGAATACTGCTGAATAATGTAATCGAGCGTAATCTGACGCTCAATACAACCGTAAACCAATGCTGAAAGGAACGATGAATCAACAGAATTGAGCTTGTTTTCCTTGATGCAATGATTGAGCGCGAGCGCTGAGTACGCCGAATCACGCTCAACAGAGAGCAGTATTTTAAAAGCGAGGTTTCGAATATTCATCAGTCGCGGTTCCTCGCAATAAGAATCAGCCTAATAAGCTGCATTACGGCTGTCGCCGCAGAGGCAACGTAGGTCATAGCCGCGGCGCTGAGGGTTTTCCTAGCACCGGTGTACTCCTCGTCGGAGAGCATACCTGTTTCCTTAATTACCTTTAAGGCGCGGGAGGAAGCGTTAAACTCAACCGGCAGAGTCGCGACTGTAAACAGTACAGACGCGGAAAACAGGATTATTCCAACGTAAAGCAACGGCTGCAGCGCAGAGAGCACAAGCCCCAGGATAATAAAAATCCAGCTCAGCTTGCTGCCGATGTTGGCAGCCGGTAGAATTGCGCTCCTGATTTTGTTGGGAACATATCCCTCCGCATGCTGAACAGCGTGACCTGCTTCGTGACACGCTACGCCCACAGCGGCGATTGACGCGCGGTCGTACACAGCGTCCGAGAGCCTGATCACGTTGGTTCGCGGGTCAAAGTGGTCTGTATATTCGCCGGCAATCCGCTCAATACGAACACCGGTTACGCCCTTGTGCATAAGCAGCCGCTCAGCAGCCTGAGCGCCGGTGAGTCCGCGTGAATTGCGGATGTTGCCGTACTTTGAGAATGCGGATTTCATCTTAATCTGAACCGCGATTGTAAGAATAATGCACGGCAGCATAAACGCCAGATAGCTCCAGTTGTAATATCCGAGATAGCTAAAATATCCCATATGCTTCTCCTATCCTAATTTATCGCCCACAGAAAGCGGATGACCGAGCAGAAACGCGTCGGATTTCATACGTTTTTTGCCGCTGAGCTGGAGCTCGTCGATAATCAGCGAGCCCTCTGAGCATGCAACGGTGAGCGGAGCGGTACAAATTACGGTACCCGGTTCTCCGGATTTGTCGCACTTGAAGGTGGAATGAATCTTCAAGTCCTTGCCCGACAGCTTCGTTAGAGCTACAGGCCAGGTCTGCAAGCCGCGAACCTGATTGTGGATGATATAATTCGGCTGAGCCCAGTTAATCAGGCTCATATCCTTTGTAATTTTTTTAGTATAAGTCGCTTTTGACTCGTCCTGTTTAATCGGAGTAATGAGCCCGGAGTCGAGCTTTTCGATTGTTTCAATCAACAAATCGGCTCCGATTTCAGCAAGCCGGTCAAAGAGCTCGGCGGAGGTTTCGTTCTCGCCGATTTCGGTTTCTGCTTTGAGAAGGATGTCGCCGGTGTCGAGCCCTTCGCCCATAAACATCGTGGTAACGCCGGATAGCTTGTCGCCGTTTAAAACCGCCGACTGAATCGGCGAAGCGCCGCGATACTTGGGCAGCAGTGAGCCGTGAACATTGACGCAGCCGTACTTGGGAATATCGAGGATGTTCTTGGGCAGGATTTTGCCGTAAGCGACTACGATTATTATATCCGGATTGAGGGCTGAAATTTCGTTAAAAGAATTTTCATCTCTAAGTGAAGCCGGCTGACGAACTTCAAGTCCGTTTTCGAGAGCGCAAACCTTGACGTCCGAGGGAGTAAGCACTTGCTTTCTGCCGACGGGCTTGTCGGGCTGAGTGTACACAGCGAGAATGTTGTGTTTGCTGTCACAAAGCCTTTTGAGAGTAGGCACAGCAAAGTCCGGAGTTCCCATAAATACTATGTTCATTCCTGCATATCCTCCGGAAGCTCAATGTATAATTCGTCGGAAAGGTTGAGCTCGCCTTCGTTGTAGAGCTCTACCTCCTGCGGAAGCAGCATACGCTCGCAAACGGTGTTGTAAAGTATGCCGTTTAGGTGGTCGATTTCGTGGCAGAACGCCTGCGCGAGCATTCTCTCGCCGGTGATTTCAAAGGTCTCGCCCTTGCGGTTTTGAGCCCTTACGGTAACGCGGTACGGACGCGAGGTGATTCCCCATTTACCCGGAAGGCTAAGACAGCCCTCGAGCACAACCTGCTTGCCCGCGGTTGCGATAATCTCGGGGTTTACAAGCTCGATTACGCCCTGCTCGGGATCGACGTCTATAACGACTATTCTGCGCAGAAATCCAACCTGAGGAGCAGCAAGTCCGACTCCGCCGGAGTTGTGCAGTGTTTCAATCATATCGTCTATAAGCTCAGAGAGTCTGTCGTCAAACTTGACTACCTCTCTGCATTTTTTTGTCAGTACATCGTCACCCTCGGTGACAATTTCTCTGAGTCCCATATAATCATACCTTTCTAAAACGACAAAGCGTTCATATCTATGTAGACCGTTGTGTTTTTATTTTCTTTATTAGAATTATATTGCAGAAGCGTCTGCGAAAGCAGGCTCCTGAACCGCTTATCGTTGCGGCACTTTATGATAATCTTGTATCTGTATTTATTGCTGATTTTCGCAATAGCAGCCGGAGAAGGCCCGAGAAGCCTAAGCGGAATATCGGAATACTGAGCCTTGGCTCTGCTCACCAAGTCGTTCATAAACGACTTTGACGAGCGAATCACAGCGGCGTGATTGTCGGACACAAAGCCGACCATACAAATCTCCGCGAACGGAGGATACAGCATAGCCTTGCGAATAACAATCTCGTTGTTATAAAACTTCTCAAAGTCCTGTGAAGCCGCCATAGAGATGACGTTATTCTCGGGAGTAAAGGTCTGGATAACCGCGACTCCCTTGCTTTCCCCTCTGCCGCTTCGTCCGACAACCTGAGTCAGCAGCGAGAACGTGCGCTCGTAGCTGCGGTAATCGTCGGCATAGAGCATAGAATCGGGATTCAAAACTCCGACAAGAGTAACGTTCGGAAAGTTGAGCCCCTTCGCTACCATTTGAGTTCCGATCAAAATATCGTAATCGCCGCGTGAAAAAGCAGAAATCAGCCTTTCGTGCGAGGACTTGCGCATTGTGGAATCCGCGTCGAGCCGCAGAACCCTTGCCTGCGGAAACAACTCGGACAGCTCCTGCTCAATCTTCTGCGTACCTGAGCCGCCAAAGCGGATTGAATGATTGTGACACGTCGGACACTCGCCCTTATAGTTCATCGAGTATCCGCAGTAATGGCACATCAGCTTATTATTAGCGCTGTGATACGTAAGCGAAATTGAACAATTAGGACACGAGATAGTCTCCCTGCAATTTGAGCAAAGCGCAAAGGTATTGTGACCTCTCCTGTTGAGCAGCAGAATTGACTGCCTGTTATTATTGAGATTTTCCTCCAGAAGCGTCGCGAGCTCGCGCGAAAACCCGGTGGTGTTGCCCTCGGCTAATTCGTCGTTCATATCAACGATTCTGACCTCGGGGAGTATTGCCTTGCCGTAACGATTGCGCAGAATATTGAGCGAATAAACTCCTTTTTTGGCGTTGTAAAAGCTCTCAATATCCGGCGTCGCAGAGGATAGCAAAAGCACTGCTTTGTTCTCGTTAACACGGAATTTGGCGATTTCGCGCGCGTGATAACGCGGACTGGACTCTGATTTATATGTATGCTCCTGCTCCTCGTCAATGATAATCATTCCGAGGTTTTTAAAAGGAGCAAACACCGCGCTCCTTGTTCCGACGGCAATTCTCGCCATTCCTCTAAGCACGCGCTTGTACTCGTCGAGCCTTTCTCCCAGAGAAAGTCCGCTGTGAAAAACCGCAACGTCGTCTCCGAATTTTGCCTTAAATATTCCGATAAATTGCGGAGTCAGGGCAATTTCGGGAACCATAACGATAACATCCCTGCCGTCTGATACAACCTGTTCAATCAGCTTCAAAAAAACAGAAGTTTTGCCGGAGCCGGTGATTCCGTAAAGCAGGCTCACCTTGGCTTCTCCGGAGCGGTAATCGGAGAGGATGTTTTCAAAGGCAGAGTTTTGCTCATCGGTCAGGACGAGCGGTTTATTTTCTGAATAAGAATTATTCTCGACAGACCTGAACACCTCGTCCTCGTAATAAAAGGCGAGGTTTTTCTTGACCAGATTGTCAACAACCGAGGGTGTAACCCCGGTATAGTAGCACAGCTCCTTGACCGAAGCGGCGCCTGCTGTCATAAGAGTTTCGAGAACCGAGTTCTGCTTTGGACTGAGCTTTACTGACGAGAGGTCGGCGTCGTCGTTGACGGCGACCATCTTCAAAACAGCGTCGCCGATTTTTCGAAAGGCTTCGTCGGTTTTTCTGAGAAAGCCTTTCCCGCACAAGGACTGAAGCACAGCCTCCTCGAGCCCCAAGTCAGCGAGGACAGTTTCCTTTTTGACGGGATTTTTACGCGCGAGGACGTAGTTGTACGTCTGCAGCTCGCTGTCTGAAAGCTGCTCTGTATCCACTCCCTTAACCGCCTGGTAGAGCGTTGTTATGTTATAGTTGATACCGGCAGGGAGCATAGTGCGGATCGCGTCGTAATATGTGCAGAAATACCGCCGCTTCATAAACTCGGCGAGCCTGAGCATTTCAGGCGTAAGCACAGGGGATTTATCGAGCACGGATAGAACGGATTTCAGCCCGTCTGTATCCGACTCGCGCCTGTACATAATCATTCCCTGACGCTTGCGGTTTCCGCTGCCGAACGGAACGAGGACTCTCCTGCCCTTTTCGGCAGCCTCCGAAAGCTCGTCCGGAACGCTGTAATCAAAGATTTTGTCAAAGGAATAAGTCGTGTTCTCGATTGCTACTCCGACGACTGTTTTACCTATCGACATCTTCAGGTTCGAGGATGTTTATCTTGTGGTTTTTAATCTCGTCAATCGCGAGGAGAACAGCCTTATCGTCTGTGACAATCTCCTGATCGGCGAAATCCTGAGTAATCTGGCGGGCTCTCTTTGCTACGCCGATAACAAGCGCGTAACGGCTTGCCTTACCCTCGAACAGTTCGTCTACATTTACCTTTTTCATTTTAATTCTCTCCTTTATTCTTATTTGATAACTTCATATTTATGCGGAAAAACGATTGCGCAGATGATGTACAAAAGCAATCCGGTTCCGCAGCCGAAGGCGAGAACTGCCCATAGCACACGAACGATAGTCGGGTCAATATTAAAATACTCTGCGACTCCGCCGCATACTCCGGCGAGCTTTTTGCCCTCGTCTATTTTATAAATTCTTTTTGCTTCCATAATTACGCCTCGTTAATTATTGACAGAATCTCACGCGCTGCGCGTTCGGGAGTATCGTTGAGCACCTTGTGGGTGTAATACTTTTCAAATTCCTTTTCCTCCTGAGCGCGCGCAAGGCGTTTGTTGATGGTTTCCTCATCCTCGGTGCCTCTGCCGCGGAGTCTGCTCTCAAGCTCCTCGAATGACGGAGGAGTGATGAAAATGCTCACGCAGTCGGGGCGTTTCTCCATAACCTGCATACCGCCCTGAACCTCGATTTCAAGAAAAACATTGTAGCCCTTCTCGAGCAGTTCATCCACAGGCTTTTCGGGAGTGCCGTAGTAGTTGTCGCAGAACATCGCGTACTCAAGAAATCCGTTCTCGTCAATCAGGGACTTGAACTTATCCTTGGTGACGAAGTAGTATTCTATTCCTTCCCTCTCGCCCTCGCGCGGTTCGCGGGTTGTGCAGGAAACGGAAAGCCTTACTTTGTCGTCGAGCCTTTTGAGTTCTTTCATAATAGTTCCCTTGCCGACTCCGGAGTAGCCGGTATAGACAACAAGCTTGCCTTTTTTCATAACTATTCCTCCTCTGTGCGGTTGCCGATAGCTTCCGGCGAGAGCGCCGAGAGGACAACGTGGTCGCTGTCCGTAACTATAACAGCCTTGCACTTACGTCCGCAGGTTGCGTCTACCGCAAGGTTCTTTGCCTTGGCTTCCTGAACAATTCGCTTTACGGGAGCCGCGTCCGGAGACACAACGGCGACAATCTTGCTTGACGAAACCATATTGCCGTAGCCGATATTGATTAGCTTCATACTTACCTCTTACTCGATATTTTGAATCTGCTCGCGGATTTTCTCGATTTCATTCTTGATTCTTACTACCTTCTGAGCAATCTCAGCGTCCTTTACCTTGGAGCCGATTGTGTTAGCCTCGCGGTTCATCTCCTGAATGAGAAAGTCGATGCTTCTGCCAACAGGTTCGTCGGAATTGAGATAAGTGTTGAGCTGTTCAAAGTGACTTCTGAGTCTGACTGTTTCCTCATCCACAGCAACCTTATCCGCATAGATAGCGACCTCGGTGATAACCCTCTGCTCATCGTATTCGCCCGAGCCGAGGAATTCCTCAATCTTCTGCTTGAGTCTTGTTTTATACTCCTCAACAGTCTCGGGAGAACGTTTTTCAATCTCGTCAACTATCGACATTATGGTCTCGGCTCTGCTGAGAACATCGGCTTTGAGCCTTTCGCCCTCGGCTTTTCTCATTCCGAGGAAGCCCTCGAGCGCACTGTCTACAGCGTTTCTTACGTCGTCCCAGACCTTGTCCTCGTCCTCCTCAGCCTTTTTGACTGTGAGGACGTCGGGATATTTGCCGACGTCTACGGTGTTGACGGAATTAGTGATTCCGTACTTTTCCTCGAGCTCCTTCAGAGCGTTGATATAGCCCTCGGCGAGGTTGTGGTTGATAACAACATCGGTCGGGGTATCCTCAGGCTCGGAGATTGACACAAACATATCAATCTTGCCTCGCTTAACCTTTGAGGTGACGTAGGACTTCAGCTTTTCTTCAAGGAAGCTGTAGCCCCTTGTAAGACGGCAGTTGAACTCGGTGTAGCGGTGATTTACGCTCTTGATTTCGAGCGTGATTGAACGGCCGTTTACTTCGCCTTCAAAGCGTCCGAAGCCTGTCATCGAATTTATCATTGACAACATTCCTTTCGTTGTATTTTTCTATCTATTAATTCTACCACTATACAATATATATGTAAATAGTTTTGTAACCAAATTGTAACCTTTTGCTTTGACTTGCAATTTAATACAGCTTATGCTATACTGATAAATTGTAAATATGAAGCTATAGAAAGGGTGCATAAATATGTCAGGACATAATAAATGGAGTACCATTAAGCAGAAGAAGGGCAAGAACGACGCCGCAAGAGCCAAGGTCTTTACCAAAATCGGCAGAGAGCTTCTCGTTGCAGTTAAAGAGGGCGGCAGCGCTGACCCTAACGTAAACTCTAAGCTTCGCGACGTTATCGCCAAGGCTAAGGCGGCAAACGTTCCGAACGACAATATTGAGCGTATCATCAAGAAAGCCGCAGGCGACGGCGACGGCAGCAACTACGAGTCAGTAACCTACGAAGGCTACGGTCCGAACGGTATCGCGGTTATCGTTGAAGCGCTCACCGACAACAGAAACAGAACCGCAGGCGAAGTTAGACATTACTTTGACAAATTCGGCGGCAATATGGGAACTCAGGGCTGCGTAACCTTTATGTTTGAAAAGAAAGGCGTGCTTGTAATCGAGCGCGAGGAGCTCGAAAAGGACGAGGACACGGTTATGGAGGAAGCTCTCGAAGCCGGCGCGTCTGACTTTGAGGCTGACGAGGACATCTTCACAATCTACACCGAGCCGTCAGACTTTTCCGCGGTACGCGACGACCTTGCAAAGCTCGGCTACGAATTTGCTTCCGCCGAGGTTGAGATGGTTCCGAACACATACACAAAGCTCGAGGACGAAGCAGCCAAGGAGCAGATGCAGAAGATGCTCGATATGTTCGAGGACAACGACGACATCCAGAACGTCTGGCATAACTGGGAGTTTTAAGCAATTGACAATTGACAGTTGAAAATTGAAAATTATGGTCGGGTAGACAGCGGCTTCTGTGTGAAGCGTTCGTCTCCCGACCATATTTATATGCTTGCTGCGCAAGCAGAATATTAATTCGGTCGGGCAGAGAAGTTGACTTTTTCATCAATCTCTCTGCCCGTCATTCATTTTCAATTTTCAACTGTCAATTGTCAATTGCTTAAATGCCCATAATCTCTCTCATTGATTTTTCGAGCTTA
>CADBTV010000011.1 GCA_902797655.1 uncultured Ruminococcus sp. | reverse complement strand
TCCACGGAAAAACCGGCTTACAAGAGCCGCAACCTCCCGCTTCAACGCACATCATTTGCAGTCGTAATCGCGATTTAGGCGCAGAATGCCCCTATTTCGCAATCATGCTAGGTTATTATACAATAAATACCACGCAATTGCAAGGAAAACAGCAATTTTTTTAGGATTTTTTCATGTAAATTATCACAGAAATTTAACCGCAAATTTTGTACAATTTGCACACAGGTTTTTTGCCAAAATACTCTTGAATAATTACGGACTACGTTATATTATTATTACATAAAGAAAGAAGGTGACTCTCGTGATTCATATTTACTACGGAGACGGCAAGGGCAAAACCACTGCGGCAATCGGGCTTGCGTGCCGCGCGGCAGGCAGCAGGATGAAGGTTTTGTTTGTGCAGTTTCTTAAAACGGAGTTCTCCGGCGAAAGGCACACCCTCAGCCACACCGAGAACATAAGCCTGACCTTCTGCCCGATTGAGCTGAATTTCACATTCAATATGGACGAAACAGAAAAAGCAAAGGCGGCGCAGCTTTTCAGGAGAATTTTTGACGAGAGCGTCACCAAGGTTCTGACCGAAAAGTACGATATGATTGTGCTCGACGAGGTTTTCTCCGCGGTTGAAGCCGGGATGATTAGCGAGAGCAGCGTTTATGAATTTGTTTCTAACGCGCCGAAGAACCTCGAGGTTGTGCTTACCGGGCACAACCCGAGCGAGAAAATCCTCGAGCTTGCGGATTACATCACCGAGATGAAGAAAATCCGTCATCCATACGACAAGGGCGTTCAGGCGCGCTTCGGCATCGAATTCTAGCTCGAGCAGAAAGGTTTATTTATGCTTAGCCTTACGTTCCCGACAGAAACGAAACTTCTGTCGGGAACGCTGGGCTATTTCTTTTTCAAAGGTTTCTACTCGAAAGAAAAAACTACTCGAAAGAAAAGACTGTCACACGGAATGTGCGGCAGTCTTTTTACTTATCTAGCTCTTCTTACCGAGTCTGCGCAGCTTATCATCGAACGAAAACTTTTTGAACACAAAGATTACCAAAAGTGCGCAGAGGGTGCCGAGTATCGCGCCGGCGATAACATCGGTCGGGTAGTGAACGTAGTTGTAAAGTCTGGAGAAGCCGACCAGAAACGCTCCGATCAGCGTAATAATTCCAACCTTTTTGTTAATCAGGAAATACGTAACCGCCGCGGCAAACGAAGCGCTTGTGTGTCCGGACGGAAAACTGAATCCGTGAGCCGGACCCATATTGAGCTCGAACGGCATTGGATAGCCGTGGAAGGACTCATAGACCTCGTACGGTCTCAGTCGGCATACAATGACTTTTATCGCAAATTCTCCGAGCAGCAAGCCGATTAGCAAAGCGACCAGCGAAGCCGCTCCGGCGGCGCGGGTTTTCTTTGGAATAAGAAAAATCAATCCGAGTGCAATCCATCCGAGACCCTTGTCGGCAAACACCGAGAAAAACCACATTATCGGGTCGAGGAACGCGCAGCGAATACTATTCGCGATAAAATCAAGAATCGAAAAATCGAAGTTTAAAAAAATATCCATATTCTCTCCTTTTGGAATTAAAGTGAACTATAGAGACTGTTAAGGCTCGTTCCCTTGCTGTAATACGTAACGCCGAAAAGTCCGCGCTTATACTTTGAGACCTTGGACACCTTGTAGGAGCGCAGCCACTTTGAGAAAGCCTTGTAGGACTTTTTCTTGCCGTTGACCTTAGCCTTGCATTTGAGCACCTTGATGCCCTTTGTTTTGCTCTTAAACGTAACGTTAAACGACGCTTTAATCTTCTTGACGACCTTTGCTCCCTTGATTTTGTAGAGAGTTATGCTTCCGTAGCGGTTCAGCTTATCGTCGGGAGCTCCGCCGGTTGAACCTGTCTCTCCGCCGCAGATGACGTACTTCGTCTTACCCTTTTTTGCTACTCCGGTAAAGCCGTTGGGTCCGCCCACCTCAAGGAAAAGCTTCTTGTTTTTTACGATAGCCTTTGCCTTGCCGTTTTTGATGGTATAAACGTTCATCACCTTTTTGGGAACAACATCTCCTTTTACAGAAGAATAGGTGACAAGCTCCTTGACGCCGTTGCCGTCGAAATCATAAAAGAAACCGGTGCCGACGTAATCGCCCGAATACGGTGAAGCGTCAATCAGCGCGCCGAGCTTTGAGCGGTAAAGGCTTGTGTCGGTTGCGGCTGAAGCGCAAACAGCAGCAGAAGAAGCAATCAGCGCTGTAAGCAGGATGGAAATAAGTTTTTTCATAATACACCTCATTATATACTTGCAGTGTCAAGGTTGTCCTTGGCAGAGATTACCGCCTCACGGAGCGTTTGGTACTCGTCCCAGAGCTTGGGGTTAGTGTATCTTTTCCATTCCTCGAGGTTATCGCCGAGGAAATGGTTACGCATCGTTGTGGCGGATATGTCGATGATTTTCGGAACATAAAGCTCCGAAAACTCAAAGCCGCTCTCGCCGTCAAACCAGTTCAGACGACGTTCCTCCTTGCCGGAAACAAGCAGGTCGGGGTAAGAGCCGAAGCGGTCGAGGATGTTTTTGAGCACATACTCTCCCCACTTTGTGTTGTTGCCGACTCCAATATCGGGAAGCGGATACACCCGGATTTTGTCTCCGAATACGGTTTTGAGCATATTCTCGCGTGTTTCGTAGGAGAAAGGATTCTTGAGCGTGCCGGATTCCTGTGACGAGCCGACAAAAACGCCGACAGTATCGCACAAATCAATCGCCTTTTGAAGCATATACTCGTGTCCTGAGTGGAAGGTCTGGAACCTTCCGACAGTAACGCCCAAACGATAAGGCTTTTCGCTCATAATCTCACCTCCGAATACAATATTATTGTACCATAAATAATATGGTTTGTATAGCGTTTAAATAAAATATTGACATTTGGAATTGAAATTGTTATAATGGTAAACGCTGAAGCTGAGGGCCATTAGCTCAGTTGGTTAGAGCTATCGGCTCATAACCGATCGGTCCGGGGTTCGAGTCCCTGATGGC
>CADBTV010000010.1 GCA_902797655.1 uncultured Ruminococcus sp. | reverse complement strand
TTAGAGGACTTGTTATCGGCAATTATTATTGCTGATGAGTCTACGGATTCTCAACTGAAAAAAAGAATTATAATGACAGGAAAACTATCTTCAGAAGAAATAGAACGTTTCTTGAGATTGTATAGATGTACAATCTCTGATTTAAAGCAATTGTTGAGAAAAAGCAATGACTACTTGCGACTAATAGGTGATTGAAATGAACTTGATAGATACCCATTTCCATTTAGATTTTTATCGAGATCATAAAAACTGGTACGAGTATATTAATCAGCATCAACAATATACTTTGTGTGTTACTAATACTCCTGGAATCTATTATTCTTGCAAAAGAATGTATCCTGAAACCAAGTATTTGAAATTCGCTTTGGGGTATAATCCACAGAATATTGTTTCGGAAAACTTTGATAAACGATTATTTAATCATTTAGTGGGAGGAGTAAAATATATCGGCGAGGTGGGTTTGGACTTTACTGGCAAACTAAAGGATAAACAAAAAGAGCAAATCCAATGTTTTGATTATATTTGCGCTTCTGCTTCGAATAACCAAGTGTTAAGTGTTCATTCAAAAAAAGCTGAGGAAACAGTTTTAACCATATTAAAAAAGAATAAGGTAAAAAAAGCGATTTTACATTGGTACTCTGGTGATTTACAAACGCTTAATGAGTTATTAGATTGTGGTTACTATTTTTCAGTTAATAGCAATATGTTGAATTCGCAACACGGACAAACAATTATTAGGAGCATCCCATTGGAAAAAATCCTTGTGGAAAGTGACGGACCATTCACAAAGGTGAACTCAAATAAATATAATCCTTCTAAATTACAAGATGTTTATGCTCAATTAGAACAAGTACTTAACAACAGCATAATTAATGAAATAATATGGGACAACTTTAGTACATTGTTAAAATGAATAAAAATAATAATTGCGTGTAAGCAGTTGTTTAAATTTGCTCACACGCTTTTTTAAGGTTGTTAGCTATAAGCTTAAAGATTCAGAGTACCCCAATCTGTTTATACCGCATATTATTTGGTCACAGGCTGAAATTATTAATACTCTGATGCGTTGTACTTTATCGTGTGTCAAAAATTGATACGCTGTAAACAAAGATAATCACACTAAACCAAAGGCTCATAACGAAATCCGTTATGAGCCTTTGATGTGGTCGAGGTGACAGGACTTGAACCTGCGGCATCTTGGTCCCAAACCAAGCACTCTACCAAACTGAGTTACACCTCGTTTTTATTAAATTGTGGTCGCTGTTATGGTCAGTTATGTGGTCAAAGCCGTTTTCTGACCGAATTTTTCGGGAACTTAAAACTCCCGAAAGCAAGGCGTTATGCGGAGTTCGGCGGTTTTGAAAATCCTGACGAGCCTGAAAGCGTACACGCTCCCAAACCAAGCACTCTACCAAACTGAGTTACACCTCGAAGCCTATTTAGCTTAATAATTATATATTAAAAAGAGAAAAATGTCAACACTTTTTATCATTTCGGTTTTATTCTCTGAGATTTTTCTTGCGGATATTTTCCTTAATGATTCCATCCACAACCTCGAACAGCTTTTCAGAGCCGAGCCGGGTTTTGTTCTGGCGGCTGTAGACCTGCTTTGCGCTCACATTATGCGCGCGCCAATCGCCGCCGTTGTTTGAATCATTGAGCAAAAGCGGCTGGAGGTTATCCATAGTGTGGGCAAACCTTGACTCGGGAGTTTCGTAGGCTTCAAACTCGTCAAAAAGCGCGATGAGCTCTCGCTTCTGCTCCTCGGGCAGGATGGAAAAGATTCTCTCCTTTGCCTTGTCCTCGCGCTCCTTTTGAGTTTTGAGGCTTTCTTCGTCGTAGGCGTAGGTGTCCCCTGCGTCAATCTCGACTATGTCGTGAATCAGGCACATCAGCATTACCCTTGTGATGTCAATTTCCTCGTTGGAATACTCCCTGAGCAGGTACGCCATAATTGCCATATGCCACGCGTGCTCGGCGTCGTTCTCGTTTCTGCCGTTGCCGGAGAGGTGCGTCTGTCTGAACACGTTCTTTTCCTTGTCGATTTCAAGCGCAAAGCTCAGTTGTTTTTCGAGTCTTTCGTCCATTTTTCTCACCCTTTACATAATACTATAATAATCTCCGGTTGTCCAGAAGCTGCGTCGTATTATCTTTTTATTGACATATTCCGGCTTATTTTATAGAATTAAGTCAGGTGATAATATGAAAAAGCTTCTTGCACTTTTACTGATTCTTTCGACTGTGGTCTGTTCGGCGTGTACTTTTTCGAGCAAGCCGGTTGTTCAAATCGACAATCTTCCTGAATACACAGACCGGCCGTCAGTCGAAATAAACAACAACATTCCGAACTTTACAGACAAAGAAAAGCAAAACACAAAGACGTTCGAAAAGTATTCGCGCCAAGACGCACTCGGCCGTTGCGGCACCGCGTTCGCGAATCTTGCGCCCGAGCTTATGCCGACAAAACCGCGCGGAAGCATCAGCAGCGTTAAACCGACCGGTTGGGTGCAGAATGAATACGTGTTCATTGAGGACGGACATCTATACAACCGATGTCACCTTATTGCCCATTCTCTTGCCGGCGAGGATGACAACAAGCGCAACCTGATTACCGGAACAAGGTATATGAACACCAAGGGTATGCTCCCGTATGAAACCAAGGTTCTCGACTACATCCGCTCAACCTCGAATCACGTTCTTTACCGGGTAACTCCGCATTTCAAGGAAAAAAACCTGCTTGCGGACGGGGTTCAGATGGAGGCGTGGTCGGTTGAGGATAACGGAGAGGGAATCTGCTTTAACGTATACTGCTTCAACGTCCAGCCCGGAGTTATGATTACCTACGCAAACGGCCAGAACCGCGCAGACGGCACAATCAAGGTTTACGGAAACTCAAAAACCTCCGGCAACAAGAAAAGTACGATTACCGCGGGCAAGAAATCAGCATCACAAAAAGAAAGCGGAACCTACATCCTCAACACAAGCAGGCTGAAATTCCACAAGCCGAGCTGCAACTCAGTCAAGACGATGAATCCCGATAACAAGGAAAAATTCACAGGCAAGCGCAGCGAGCTTATAGCCAAAGGCTACGAGCCCTGCGGAAACTGCAAGCCGTAACATCATATAAGTGTAGTTATGTTCACAAATCAGCAAACTTTTTTGTCGCATTTTCAACAATCCGTGACCTTTGTGTTTAGATAATTTGCCAATTGATTCTTAATTTGTTATATGATATGGTTTACTTAAGGAGAATATATTAATTCTTGTTTTTTAAAGGAGAAGCACTTATGAAAAATATTATTGTTTCTATACTACTGACCCTTATACTGTGCTTGAGTACAATAGCCGTAAATGCTCAAGATTTTCCGGATGTTTCAAATAAATCCTCAGATACAGCAAACGATAACACAGTCCTTTTTGAAAACAAATACTTGAATTGGATCAAAGAAAACAATAACAATTTTGTCGATAACTATTTTTACTATGAAACGTATACCCACCAAGACAAAAACGGCAAAGCAGACTGGGTTCTTTTGTACGCGGGTCTATACCCCAGAACAGATGAAATTTGTTATTTCAGAGCAGGTAACGTGATAGTATATGCTCCGGGAGCCGGCGGTTACTTTCGTTACGGTTATGGTATTTATGATATACAAGCCGATAAGTTTTTGGATTTGTTCGATTTAGGCAAGGACATAAGCGGGTATAATGGACTTGAAGATAATTTACTCAAGACAAAAGTAAACAGGTTGATCGGCGACCTCAATTCAGATAATCAACTAACTATAAAGGACGCAACGGAAATTCAATTGCAGTTGATTCAAGCCGAACCCGTATTTGACACTTTTGTTATCGGACAGCCAACATCACCGTATGAGAAGTCCGGTTTTTATGCTGACTGCAACGAGGATGGCAAAGTCAATATAAGAGACGCAACATTCATTCAAAAAAGGCTTGCAAACCGATTTTCTTAATAGCGCTCACCGCCCCTTATCAAATATTAAATATAGACACAAAGGAGCCGCTCCCTTTCGAGCGGCTCCTTTTGATTCTTTATTCAATTGATTTTAGCTGTTTAGTGTATTCCTCGTTGAGCTTGTCGGCTATCACCATATTTCTGATGATGTCCTTCATCGTTTTGTCAAGCCCCGTGCCCTCGCTGTAG
>CADBTV010000009.1 GCA_902797655.1 uncultured Ruminococcus sp. | reverse complement strand
TTCCTATTTTCACAGGCCGTCACCAGCCAACTATCTTCGGCACTACAGGGCTTAACTTCCGTGTTCGGTATGGGAACGGGTGGACCCCCTGCGTCATCGACACCAACTTTACTGCCGCCTTTTTTGACGGCTTGATTATTATATCACTTTCTTATCTAAAATGCAAGTGTTTACAGCAAATTTTTTGAAAATTTTTTGCTTTTGTTTCTTTTGCGAAATTGCCCCGACTATTGACGAAAACGCGAAATAATAGTAAAATATAGAGTGGTGATTATTATGCCGAACAACCAGACTTACAACAGATATTTACAGCTCAGCTCGCTGACGGTTTACAGAGGAATCCTCAGCCGCAGTGTGCTAAGAGGCTACCAAAGGCTTCTTTCGCTGTCAAACGCGCGTCCGGAGGAGTTCCTCGGCGCTTACGGCGAGTTTTACTCACTGCTCTGTGAGCGCTCGGTGAGCGACAACCTCGCTCACGCAGTTACTGAAGCCGCGCTTTTTGACGAGAATATATTTACTCTTGCTGCCGCGGGCGGCAACGCCGGCAATCTGCCCGGCACTGTACTCAAGGCGGTTGAGAGCGATTACAAAACAATCCGCTCAGTCAGCTCGCTTACAGCAGAAACAATTCTCGGCGAATATCTTAGCTCTCATCCGGAGCTTGGCGAAGTAATAGCCTCTCTACCGCGCTTTGAAACAGGCGAACCCAGTGCGGAGTTCAGCGGAGATTTTGACCTCGAAAAGTTCGAGCGCTTTCACCGCGAAAACGGCTGCGGAATATTTGCTAGATACAAGGCGTTTGTTTGGCGTGACGGCGATATTCGCCCTGTCATTCACCCCGACAAAATCGACGTCAGCGACTTCACCGGTTATGAGATTCAGCGCAACAAGGTTATCGAGAACACCGTTGCGTTTTTAAACGGCAAGAGCTGCAACAATTGCCTGCTGTATGGAGATATGGGCACCGGCAAGAGCTCAACCGTCAAGGCGATTGGCAATAAGTTCCGTAAAAACGGGCTCAGGATTGTCGAGATGCCAAAGGAAAGGCTTATGGACTTTCCTCTGCTCGTAGACAAAATCGCCGCTTTGCCGATCAAGTTCATTATATTTATAGACGACCTGTCGTTCAGGCATCAGGACCAGAGCTACACCTCGCTCAAGGCTGTGCTTGAGGGCGGACTTGCGGCAAGACCGTCCAACGCGCTTATCTACGCAACCTCGAACCGCCGCCACCTCATTAAGGAAAGCTGGCAGGACAGAGACGCCGACGATATTCACCGCCGCGACAATATGCAGGAGACGCTATCGCTCTCCGACCGCTTTGGGCTGGCTGTTTGCTACAGCAATCCGTCTAGGCAGGAATACCTTGAAATTGTCCGCGCGCTTGCTGCTGAGGCGGAAATCAATATTTCCGCTGACGAGCTCGAAGCAGGAGCGGAGCGATTCGCGCTTGGCAGAGGCGGACGTTCTCCGCGCTGCGCAAAGCAGTATGTCGAGTCGCTGCTTGTCTAATAAACTCAGGGAGGAATCCTTATGCGTACCAAAATCATCTCCGCGTTACTCGCGGTCACTATACTACTTTCAGGCGTTTTGCTCGCTTCGTGTTCAGGCGAGAGCGACTTCCCGGCAACGGTAAACAACACTGTAATCAAAGAGGAACCGGAGAATATAGTCGCGCTGACAAAGAACCTTGCGGATATTGTCTCGACTCTGGGCTACGACGTTAAGCTCGTAGGCAGAAGCGATGAGGTAACACAGCAGGGTATGTACGTTGTGCCTGTAGTCGGCACCGCGCAGAGCCCAATTCCGGCTTCGGTAGACGAGGTAAAGGCTTCTGTTGTTTTAGCCGATTCAACCCTTGACCCTACCGCTCAGAAAGAGCTGGAAAAGAGAGGAGTTGCGGTTATTACCCTCGAGGACGCGCCGACTCCAAAGCAGGTCAGAGGTCTGTACAAAAAAATCGGAATCGCCCTTGCCGGCAATATTAAAGGCAAGAAAGAGGGTGCGGACGCTTACGACAAGCTCAGCAAGACCCTCAAGGACGTTCGTGACGCCGCGGCTTCCGACAATAACAACATCCTAAAGACCGTCGCCTACCTCTACATTGACAACGGCGCGCTCAAAACATTTAATCAGAACACCTGGGGCTCAACAATGCTCGGGCTCACCGGAGCGCTGAATGTATTCAAATCAGCCGATACCGATGTTGTTGATACCGCCGCGCTGGCTCTCTCAAACCCGGATTACATATTCTGCGCCGACAAAACGACCCTCGACTTTATCCGTTCCTCGGACGCGCTCAAAAAGCTCAGCGCGCTTAAAACCGCAAAGATTATCCCCTATGACGAAATTACGATGCAGGGCAACACCGCCCTCAATGTGCTTGAAACTATGGTCAAGGAGATGTATCCCGAGGAGTTCACTTCATAATGGCACACCCAATCAAACATTTTCTGACGATTACGCACCACCGCCACAAGGTAATAGCCAACTGCTTTCGCGCCGGAATACCGCTGAGGGGGCTTTTGCACGACCTCTCAAAGTACACTCCGACCGAGTTTATCCCCGGCGCCAGGTACTTCTTAGGCGACCGCTCGCCTAACGAGGGAGAGCGCGAGGACTACGGCTACTCCAAGGCTTGGATGCACCACAAGGGCAGGAACCGCCACCACTTTGAATACTGGACCGACTACAGTCCGGTGACTAAGCGGATGGAGGGAGTTCCGATGCCAAAGAAGTTTTTGATAGAAATGTTTTGTGACCGCGTTGCCGCAAGCAAGATTTACAACGGAAAAAAATACACCGACTCCACTCCGCTCGATTATTTTCTGAAGGGACGCGACAGGCGCGGAGCGCTGATTCACCCGGAAACCTCCGACAAGCTCGAACACCTGTTGCGAATGCTCGCCGAAAAGGGCGAAAAGGAAACCTTCAAATACATCAGAAAGATGAGGAAAGACAATGTCTAAGGTTAATGATACCATCAACGCTATGACCGCCTATTTTGCCGGCGATGTAAAGAGGATTCAGCATTTTATGAAAGTTTATACAATCGCGAGGACAATCGGTCTCAACGAGAACCTCCCCGAGGATGTGCAGTATTTGCTTGAAATCGCGGCGATCACTCACGATATAGGCATCAAGGTCAGCGAGGAAAAATTCGGCTCCGCGGCAGGAGAATACCAGGAGCAGGAGGGTCCTGCCGAAGCTGAAAAGCTTCTCGGAGAGCTCGGCTTTGAGGAGGACTTCATCGACAAGGTCTGTTACCTTATCGCGCACCATCACACCTACAAGGGAATCAACAACACTCCGTTCAGGATTCTGGTTGAAGCTGATTTCCTCGTGAACATCTACGAGGAACACATCAGTATGGAGCTTGCAAAGGGAATAAAAACAAACATCTTCCGCACCGAATCGGGCAAGAAGATGCTTGAACAGATGTATGGGATATAAGAAAGCGTACGCAATAAACGCGTACGCTTTCGTATAGCCAATTTCGATGCTTACTTCGGTAATAACAATCTCAGCAAAAAGTGGTTAGCGAAGATTCCAACGTCAATAATATGTAGAGAAAACAAACATGGGGTTTGCAGATATAGGCTTATCAATCAATAAAAGAATAGCAAT
>CADBTV010000008.1 GCA_902797655.1 uncultured Ruminococcus sp. | reverse complement strand
TCTTTTTGTCGTGTCATTTTTCTGATTCTTAATTTTTGTGGAAAACTTTTCATTTTCCTATTGACTTTGTATAGTTAGTCTTTGTTATGGCATAATCATAACTCCGAAATTTGAAATAAAAAGGTTGACGGATTGAAAACAATGTGAAATTTTTGTGTTGAAAAATTGAACCATCTACAGTATAATTAAGAGCAAGGGAAACTTTTGAAGGGAAACATAAACTATGATTTACAACAATATTCTCGAAGCTATAGGCCACACGCCTATGATTAAGCTCGGAAGAATTAACAAAAAAGGAAACGCGGATATTTACGTCAAGTTTGAGGGGCTCAACGTCGGAGGCTCTATCAAGACCCGCACAGCCTACAAGATGATTACCAAGGCTGAGCAGCAGGGGCTAATTAAGGAGGACACCATCATCGTCGAGCCCACAAGCGGAAACCAGGGCATAGGACTTGCTCTCGTCGGAGCGGTAAAGGGCTACAAGACGATTATCATTATGCCCGACTCTGTAAGCGAGGAGCGCAGAAAGCTCGTCCGTCATTACGGAGCTGAGGTTATGCTGATTCACGACGCAGGCGACATCGGCGAGTGCATAGACGAATGCCTGAGAACCGCGCTCAGAATGGCTGAAAAGGACGACAGAGTCTTTGTTCCGCAGCAGTTCGCGAACCCGAATAACGTCAAGGCGCATAAGCACCACACAGCGCTCGAGATTCTCGAGCAGGTCGCGGGCCCGATTCACGGATTTTGCTCCGGAATCGGCACAGGCGGCACGATTACCGGCATCGGCGAAACCCTCAAGGCGCAGAATCCCGATATTGAAATCTGGGCGGTAGAGCCCGAGCACGCAGCGATACTCGCCGGCGGTACAATCGGCACTCACCTTCAAATGGGAATCGGCGACGGAATCATTCCCGACATTCTCAACCGCGAGATTTACGACAATATTTACATCGTCACCGACGAAGAAGCCCTCCAAACCGCCAAGGACCTGGCGCGCAAGGAAGGCATAATGTGCGGTATTTCAAGCGGCACAAACGTTGCCGCCGCGCTGAAGCTTGCCGAAAAGCTCGGCGAGGGAAAGACTGTGGTGACGGTTCTTCCCGACACAGCGGAGAGGTATTTCTCGACTCCGTTGTTTAGCGAATAGTAAAAAGGCTGACCCCGAGGTCAGCCTTTGCTGCTTTAACAAGCGTTCAGCTCGTCTATAAAATTTTCGTAAAGGTCGTTCCAGCCCTCAATCTCAAAGCTTCCGCCGCCGTTTGTCGCGCGGAGCTTTGCGTCGTTCATCGTCATTCCGCAGGCAAACAGCTCGCCCGGATAAATCTCGAACCCTTCCTTTCGGGCAATTTCACAAAAGCTTTTTATCGGATCATCCGAGTTCTTTGTTTCAAGCAATCTGAGCCTGAGGATGTTGTTTTTCTTTGCTTTTTGCAGGAGCTCCTGCAATTTTTGCTCAACCATATTCTCACCTATATACAAATTTGCTGTGTGTTGCGCCAATGTTTGTTTCTTTATTATACCATACTTACAATAATTAGTAAATATAAGCATTTTTCTTGCTTTTGTTGTCGGAAAATAGTATAATAAAAAGGTATGAAATTGTGCGGAGGTAGCGCAGATATGATGAAATTTACAGGAAGAATTGCCGCATTATTAATGTGTGCTGTTGTGATTGGGTCGTGCTTTCTGACCGCGTTCGCGGAGAACACGTCCTATGAACTCGACGAGCTTAATATGAGCATTCCCGTTCCGAACGATATGCTCGCAATTACGCGCGAAAGCGAAAAGACCGACTCTTATTTTTCGAAGTTCTCGCTCGATTACCAGGATACTATGGATACGCTTATCGCCGACGATATTTATCTCCAGGCTATGAAGGAGGACGGCTCGCTCACGCTGACCGTTACTATGACCAAGAACTCCGACAGCAAGGATATTGATAATTATAAGAAGCTCTCCGACGAGGAAATCAGCTCCGTCAAGGACAAGCTCCTCGAGGACAAGGCGTACAAATCCGCCTCGATTGTTGACTATAACAACGTCCGCTACATCAACCTGACTATGAGCACAAAAATGGGCAAGAAGATTGTTCAGGCTCAGCAGTACAACACCGTAATCAACGGCGAGAACATCGTCATCTCGATGCAGGCTGCGGCAGGCGAAAAGTTTACCACTGACCACAAGGAGCTGCTTGCTTCTATCATCGAGGGTACTAATATCATTGAACAGAATTTTTTCGTAGTTTATCAGAACTACTTTATCTACGGCGGCGCAAGCCTTATCGGACTTGCAATTGTAATCGTAGTCCTCGTGCTGCTCGTTAAGCGCCTCAAAAATCCCGACCGCAAGCACAGGCACCTCGTTCACGAGCTTGCCCACGAGCACAGAATCACCGAGACTACCCAGATTCCGCGCAAGCATATTTTCAGCGTAACCGAGCCGACGAATACCTTCCTCAGCAATTACGACCCGGTTGACGAAATCGGCAAGCCCAAGCAGGAAAACCCGAACGCTTCGCGCGAGATTGTCTCCGACACCGCGTATTCAGTGAAGTCGGTCTCGCAGCCTGTCTCGGAGCCTGAAATCGACGAAATCCTTGCCGAAGCAGACCACGAGGCTGCTCAGCAGTATGAAAAGAAGGTTAAGCGCGACACAAAGCCGCTCCCGATTAAGCGCGTCAGCGAGGAGGTTGACCTTTCCAAGGAGGAAGTTCCGATTGCCAAGCCGATGATTATCGACGAGGACGAGGTTGACCGCGCGGTTGAGGAAGCCCTCAAGCATTCTTACTCAGACCCGGAGCCTGTCGAGGACGAGGAGCCCGAGGTTGAGCAGGTTTCGGATGTTTATGATGAAGCCCCCGAAGCCGAGCCCGGGTATGATGAGCAAAGCGCGGAGGATGTCGAGCACGAAGCCGTTAAGGAGCCCGAGGCAGAGGAAGAAGAAAACTTCGACCAGGCTGAGGAAGAAGAAAACTTTGACCAGGCTGAGGAATATTTTGACGACATTCCGGAAGAAGAGGATATGTACTCCTACACCGACGTCAACACAGCAGTTGACGAGTACACCGCCGCCAAGCGCGAGTCCGAGCAGATTCGTGCCGACAGACGCGAGGTTGCCGACACCTTACTCAACATTCTTTATGCTATCGGCAGAGGACTCAAAGCGGTCGGCAAATTCCTGCTTAATGTGCTTACAACCATCGGAATGGTGATTGTATATATTATTATCCATATCAAGTATTTCTGTGTGAACTGCTTCAGAATGATAAAGCGCAGCCGCAATCAGAAAAAACGCAGAAAAACCGAGGAAGCGCGCCGCAGAGAGGAATCTCAGCGCCGTCAGGCTCAACGCGAGGCGGCAAGGGTTCGCCAGAACCGCAACGCAAACCGCGGAGAAAACGACCTCGTAATGGTACATTCTTCGGGAGAAAGCCGCCCGAGACCGCAGCAAAGGCGCAATCCAAACGCGCGTCCTCAGCAGCGCAGAAACCCGAACGCGCGCCCTCCGCAGAGAAGAAGCTCGCGGCCGGATATGAGAAATCCAAAGAACAGAAGGTACTGATTTGAGTATTTTGATAAAAGGCGCGAGGGTGATTGACCCCTCGCAGCAGCTTGATAAAGTAAGCGACATTCTTATCGAAAACGGCAAAATTGCCGGAATAGGCAGCTTCGATTCAGCCGATACCGTAATCAACGGCGAGGGCTTGACCGCGGCTCCGGGACTTGTTGATATGCACGTCCACCTGCGCGATCCCGGTCAGACTCATAAAGAGGACATAATCACAGGCTGCAGCGCAGCCGCGGCAGGCGGAGTAACCAGCCTGCTCGCTATGCCGAACACTATCCCGACTGTCGATAATGCCGAAACGGTAAGGTATATTACAGACAAGGCGAAGTCCGCGAAAGCGAAGGTTTACGTAGCCGCAAGTATAACCAAGGGGCTTATGAGTAAGGAAGCCTGCGACCTTGACGAGCTCAAGGCGGCGGGAGCTGTGGCTCTCTCTGACGACGGCCGTCCGGTTGAGGATACAAAAATGCTTATCAACGCGATGAAGCGCGCTCCTCAGCTCGGTATGAGCGTAGTCGCGCACTGCGAGAGTCTCCAGATTGCCGACGGCGGCATCATCAACGAGGGCGAAGTCAGCCGAAAGCTCGGCGTAAAGGGAATCCCCGACTCCGCCGAGGACTGCGGAACAATGCGCGAGATTTCATTTGCCGACGCGTTTGACGTTCCGATTCATATTTGCCACGTAAGCACCAAGAACAGCGTGAAAATGATTCGCGACGCCAAAAAGCGTGGAGTAAAAGTGACCTGCGAGACTGCTCCGCACTACTTTACTCTTACAGAAAAGGAGCTCTTGAAGCGTGACGCCGATTATAGAATGAATCCGCCGCTCAGACGCGAGGAGGACAGGCAGGAGATCATCAAGGGAATAATCGACGGTACAATCGACGCCATCGCCACTGACCATGCTCCCCACGCGCCGGAGGAAAAGGCTGATTTTGAAAAAGCGCCCAACGGCTCAATCGGAATGGAAACATCGCTCTCAGCCGCGATAACCAACCTCGTAAAGCCGGGGTATATCACCATAAATGAACTGATTAACAAAATGAGCACCGCTCCGGCAAGGATTCTCGGAATCGAAGCCGGAAGTCTGAGGGTAGGCTCGCCTGCCGATATTGTGCTTTTTGATTTGGACGAAACCTATACCGTAGACCCCGAAAAGCTCCACGGTAAGAGCAAAAACACTCCCTTCAAGGGCTTAACGCTGACCGGCAGGGTCAAGGCTACGTTCTTGAACGGCGAGAAGGTTTATTGAATTGTCAATTGAAAATTGAAAAATGAAAATTGAAAATTATTGTCGGGTAGACAGAAGCTGCTGTGATAAGCCTTTGTTTCCCGACCGTATTAGAAATTCGCTTGCGCGAAGCGCATAAAAATTCGGTCGGGCAGGAGGGTTGATTATTATATCAAGCTATCTACACGACCATCATAGTTAATTGAAAATTGAAAAATGAAAATTGAAAATTGTGGTCGAGCAGATAGATGCTTCTGTGATAAGCCTTTGCTTCCCGACCGTATTAGTAATTCGCTTGCGCGAAGCGCATATAAATTCTGTCGGGAAGAGAAGTTGATTTTTACATCAACCTCTCTGCACGACCATCATTGTCAACTTTCAATTGTCAATTGTCAATTGTATTTGACGAGGATATATAAAAGATGAACGTGACCTCTCGTAGCAGACCTTGATAGGGCGCGACGGTACGGGGGATAGGCATTCTCCGACAGAGGTACACTGAGATTGATGAGGAGAAATAAAAAATGTCAAAAGGTAATTTGTTATCTGTCCGCGAGGACGTCCGAGTGCTTGACGCAACTCTGCGTGACGGAGGACTTTGTAACGACTTTTTCTTTACAGATGAGTTTGTAAAAGACCTCTACCATAATAATATAGAGGCCGGAGTTGACTATATGGAGTTCGGCTACAAGGCTTCAAAAAAGATGTTTTCACCCGACAAGTTCGGCAAGTGGAAGTTCTGTAACGACGACGACATCCGCGCCGTTGTCGGCGAGAACGACAGCCCGATGAAGATTGCCGTAATGGCTGACGTCGGACGCTGTGATTACAAAAAGGATATTATCCCGAGAAGTGACAGCCCGATTGATATGGTTCGCATCGCGACTTATATCGACACAATTCGCCACGCAACGGCGATGATTGAGCACTGTCACAATATGGGCTATGAGACGGCTATCAATATTATGGCTGTGTCCAAGAACAGAACTGAGGACATCCGCGCCGCGCTCGAAATTTTCGGACAAACTCCGGTGGATGTCATCTATCTTGTTGACAGCTACGGTTCATTTTATCCGGAGCAGATTCGAGATTTCACCCAGCTTTACCTTGAATATGCCGACAAATACGGAAAGCAGCTCGGTATTCATTCTCACAACAACCAGAGTCTTGCGTTTGCTAATACAATCGACGCGCTCAAAGAGGGAGTCAGCTTCCTCGACTGTACTGTTATGGGAATGGGCCGCGGAGCAGGAAACTGCCAGAGCGAGCTTTTGCTCGGGTTTTTGAAAAACCCGAAGTATATGGTCGAGCCGATTTTTGACCAGATTCAGAACCATATGACAAAACTCAGAGAGGACGGCGTTAAGTGGGGATTCGATATTCCGTATATCCTCACCGGTCAGCGCAACAGCCACCCGAGAACCGCGATTGAGTTCATTAAGCAGGGCAGAACCGACTACAATAACCTCCGCCTTGAGCTTTTGGATATGGAGTAATTAAATTGAAAATTGAAAAATTAGTGAAGAGTGAAGAGTGAAGAGTGAAGAGTAAGAGTGAAGAGTGAAGAGTGAAGAATGAAGAGTGAAGAGTGAAGAATGAAGAATGAAGAATGATGAATGATGAATGAAGAATGAAAAATTAATAATTCGGTCGGGCAGGAAGGTTGATTATTATATCAAGCTATCTACACGACCATCATTGTCAACTGTCAATTGTCAATTGTCAATTGTAATAACTGAGTTTGACGAGGATATATAAGAGATGAACGTGACCTCTCGCAGCAGACCTTGATAGGGCGCGACGGTACGGGGGATAGGCATTCTCCGACAGAGGTACACTGAGTTTGACGAGGAGATATAAAAAAATGGATAGACTTATTGAGAAGATAGTGGAAATGCAGAACCCGACAGTTGCCGGACTTGACCCAAAGCTGGCGTTCGTGCCGGAATTCATCAAGGACAAGTGCTTCAAAAAGTACGGAAAAACCCTCGAGGGCGCGGCTCAGGCGCTGCTGGAGTTTAACAAAGCGTTAATCGACGAGCTCTGCGACATTGTTCCTGCGGTCAAGCCGCAGGCGGCGTATTACGAGATGTACGGCTGGCAGGGCGTAAAGGCTCTCTGCGAGACTATTGAGTACGCAAAATCCAAGGGGATGTACGTCATCACCGATGGCAAGCGCAACGACATCGGAACCACTATGGAAGCCTACGCAACAGCTCACCTCGGCACAACCGACGTAGACGGAGAGAGCATTGAAGCTTTCGGAGCTGACGCGCTTACAGTCAACGGATACCTCGGCAGCGACGGAATCAATCCGTTGCTCAAAATCTGCGAGGAAAAGGACAAGAGCATATTCGTCCTCGTAAAAACCTCCAACCCAAGCTCCGGCGAGCTTCAGGATAAGGAAATTGACGGCAAGAGCGTGTATGAGACTATGGGCAATATGTGCGAAAACTGGGGCAGCGGCTTAGTCGGGAAGAGCGGCTATTCATCTGTCGGCGCGGTTGTCGGCGCAACATACCCCGAAATGCTCGGCGAGCTTAGAGAAAAGCTTCCGCACACATTCTTCCTTGTTCCCGGCTACGGCGCACAGGGCGGCGGAGCTAACGACGTCAAGTACGCCTTTGACAAAAACGGAATCGGAGCCGTAATCAACTCCAGCCGCGGAATTATGTGCGCGTGGACTAAAGAGGACGGAACCGATGAGCGCGATTTTGCAAAAGCCGCGCGGCGCGAGGCTGAGCGTATGAGAGATGACATCAAGTCGGTAGTCGGCGAGATGAAACTATAAAGCAAAAGGACAGGCGAGCTGCCTGTCTTTCTTCTTTATTAACGAAAATAAGCCTCTGAAATTGTAAATATTTACTATAAATTTGGGCGTAACGGGCGTCACAATTAATCGTTAAATCATTGACAATGTTACCCGAAAAGAGTATAATTTTAGAGTATAATGAAAAAGTAGGTAATTATGTTTATTATTATTTTTAATTTGAAAGGGAGTAATTAAAATGTCAAGAGTTTATAACTTCTCCGCAGGTCCGGCTGTTATCCCTGAGTCAGTTCTCAAGGAAGCTGCCGAGGAAATGCTCGATTATAAGGGCAGCGGTATGTCCGTAATGGAGATGAGCCACCGTTCCAAATGGTTTGATGACATCATCAAGGACGCAGAGAAAGACCTCCGCGAGCTTATGAACATTCCCGACAACTACAAGGTTCTTTTTGTTCAGGGCGGCGCTTCACTCCAGTTTGCTGCTATCCCTATGAACCTTATGAAGAACAAGGTTGCCGATTATATCATTACCGGTCAGTGGGCTAAGAAGGCTTTTGCCGAGGCTCAGATTTACGGTAAGGCAAACAAAATCGCTACATCAGAGGATAAGACCTTCTCTTATATCCCTGATTGCTCAGACCTTCCGATCAGCGAGGACGCTGACTACGTTTATATCTGTGAGAACAATACCATCTACGGCACAAAGTTCCACACACTTCCAAATACAAAGGGCAAGCCGCTCGTTTCTGACGTAAGCTCCTGCTTCCTCAGCGAGCCGGTTGACGTCAGCAAGTACGGCGTAATCTACGCAGGCGTACAGAAGAACGCCGGTCCGGCAGGTCTCCAGGTTGTTATTATCCGCGAGGACTTAATCACTGACGACGTTCTCCCGGGCACACCGACAATGATGAAGTACAAGACTCAGGCTGACGCGGGTTCACTTTACAACACACCTCCTTGCTACGATATTTACATCTGCGGCAAAATCTTTAAGTGGATTAAGAATATGGGCGGACTCGAGGAAATGAAGAAGTACAACGAGAAGAAAGCCGCTATCCTTTACGACTTCCTTGACAACAGCAAGATGTTCAAGGGTACTGTCGTTAAGGAGGACCGTTCGCTGATGAACGTTCCGTTTGTAACCGGCGACGCTGACCTCGACGCTAAGTTCATCAAGGAAGCTACAGCCGCAGGCTTTGTAAACCTCAAGGGTCACCGTACAGTAGGCGGTATGCGCGCTTCTATCTACAACGCTATGCCGATTGAGGGCGTAGAGAAGCTCGTAGCGTTTATGCAGAAGTTTGAGGAAGAAAATTCATAATTAATTCGCAGGTGATTGCTTTGATTGAGGCACACTGAGATTGACGAGGAGATATAAAAATGTATAACGTTCTTACACTGAATAAAATCTCGCCTAACGGCACAAGCCGCCTTGGCGATAACTACACAGTCGGCGACGCTGTTGAGAATCCTGCTGCGGTTCTCGTTCGCTCGGCTTCTATGCACGATATGGAAATGCCCGAGAGCCTGCTTGCTATCGCACGCTGCGGCGCGGGTACAAACAACATTCCTAAGGATGTCTGCGCTGACAAGGGTATTGTAGTATTCAACACACCGGGCGCTAACGCAAACGCAGTTAAGGAGCTTGTTCTCGTAGGTCTCCTTATGAGCTCGCGTAAGGTTGTTGAGGGAATCGAGTGGGCAAAGACCCTCAAAGGCAACGGCGACGCTGTCGGCAAAATGGCTGAAAAAGGCAAGGGTCAGTTTGTAGGCCCCGAAATCCTTGGCAAAACCCTCGGCGTAATCGGACTCGGAGCAATCGGTATTCTCGTAGCTAACGCTGCCGTAGCTCTCGGAATGAAGGTTGTAGGCTATGACCCGTTCCTTTCTGTTAACAACGCCTTAAAGCTCGACCCGTCAATCAAGGTTTACCCTACAATTGACGACGTTATCACTCAGAGCGACTACGTAACTGTTCACGTTCCGCTCCTTCCGGATACAAAGGATTTAATCGACGCCGACGCCATCGCAAAGATGAAGGACGGAGTCAGAATCCTCAACTACAGCCGTGACGGTCTTGTAAACGCTCAGTCTGTGCTTGACGGAATCAAGTCCGGCAAGGTAGCCAAGTACGTTACCGACTTCTCAACCGACGAGGTTCTCGGCGAGGAGGGCGTAATCTGTATGCCTCACCTCGGAGCTTCCACTCCTGAGTCTGAGGATAACTGTGCTGTTATGGCTGCTGACCAGGTTAAGGAATACCTCGAGAACGGTAACATCATCAATTCCGTAAACTACCCGAACGTTACTATGGCAAAGTCCGGCGCGATTCGTTACTGCGTACTCTTTAAGGGCGACGCTGTTCAGGGTATCACATCCGCTGTAGCAGGTCTCAAGGCAATCGAAGCCAAGACCCGCGGCGACTACGGCTACGCTATCGTAGACGCTGACGACGATTCCTCAAAGGCTGCTGTTGAAGCTGTTGAGGGCGTAATCAAGGTAAGAGTTATTAAATAAATAGCAAAACTAATGGGTTGTCGCAAAATGCGGCAACCCGATTTTTTATATCATAAATAAATTCCGGCTATCTGACGGAATCATAATTTGTATGCGTGTTATTCTATCTCTTTTTATACAGCACCAATTCCGGATTTTTACCTTCTGCCTCATAGGTGCTGACCAGAATAAAATCCATA
>CADBTV010000007.1 GCA_902797655.1 uncultured Ruminococcus sp. | reverse complement strand
TGCTTTATAGGAGCTTCTGATATTACAATTATCAGTAAATCTGCCATATTTATTATATTGCACATTTCAAAGCAGTTTCCTATAAAGTAAAAAATGCGTACAACCGAAGCGGATGTACGCATAAAAACACAAAGCTCCGATTGTCGCCAAACAATTATATAATATCAACCATACCTTTAAAAGTGGAATGATAAATAGAGCCAGTATTTTTACAAAAATAAAAATACCCACTTTCATAAGGTAATATACACCGCAGCGCATATGGTTAATATTCATTTTATAATTGTTGGCAACTTAATACTATCACATAATCAAAAAGTTTGCAACACAAAATTGTAGGAGCGAATTTATGTAAAATGCACAAAAACACCCCCAAAGCCGTTAGGCTTCGGGGGCTGAACTTTACCAATATCTTACCGGAACCTCGTCCTTCTTCTTGCTGCCCTTTGAGCGGGAGCCGGAGTAGGCGGAGCTTCTGCGGTTATAAGTGAACATTACGCCGGTGATGATTGCCGCAGCGCCGAGCACCAAAAGGAGCCAGAGCACAAAGTTTGTGTTCTTCTCGTCTGATGTGACGGAGACGGTCTTGCTGTCGGAATTGTCATTGAGCTTGGAGAGCGCTTTTTTGTTGAGCTTGTTAGTCTTTTCGACAACCTGCTTAACTGCGGCGATATTGTCCTCTGCTTTCTCAACAACAGGATTCACACGAACTGCCGTTGTCGCAGGCTGAGCAGCAGGCTGTTCCTGCGTTTCAGCTTCCGGGTTTGCGTCTGCATCGGGCTCGGTCTCGGCTTCGGCAGCGGCTTGCTCGGTCTCAGCCTCAGTCTCGGGCTGAGTTTCTTCCTCGGTTTTCTCGTTCTTTACGGCGTTGCCGGAGAACAGAGCCGCCCAGGTTTCCTCACCGATTGCGCCGGTGTTGGTGATGTTGTTAGCGGTCTGGAACGCGAGAACCGACTGCTCTGTTACCTCGCCGAAGTAACCTGTTACCTCTGCGTCGTAGTATCCGAGCTCCTTGAGCTTGGTCTGAGCTTCTACAATCTCGTCGCCGCTGTCGCCCAGGCGATAGAGACGCTCCTTGCTTTCTTCCTCCTGCTTTTCCCCCTGCTTGTCCTCGTCGGACTTTTTGGCGCTTGCGGAAGAAGCCTTTGGCGCGTTGTCGGAATAAAGGATTTCCAAATCGGACTTACCGGCGATTCCGTCAACAGTTACGCCTGCTGCCTTCTGGAACTTTTTGTAGGCTGCCTGAGTAGCTTCGCCGAAGTAGCCTGTTACCATATCGTTATAGAAGCCGAGCTCTGTGAGTCGGTTCTGGAGTTTTGTGACCTTGTCGCCGCTGGAGCCGAGCTTCAGGGCTGAGCTTGAAGATGACGAGCTTGCGGACGAAGAAGATTTTGAAGCTGAGCTTGAATTTGATTTTGAAGAAGAACCGGAGCTTGCGGAGCCGGACTTTTTCTTAGCTACAGCGCCCATATCGTCGGGAATTCGGTCGGATATACCCGAGGATGAGAAGGTGTACTGCTCGCCGCCGATTGTACGGCTTGTGCTGACGAGGTACTGGCCGTCCTCATAATAATAATAGTTGCCGTTGAATTTTTCCCAGCCGTTGTTCACGTAACTGACGGCGGAGAGCTTGAACCACTTTGTCCAGCCCTTGGAAGCGGTGGACTCGTAGCAAACTCCGTAGTGCTCGTTACGGGCGTCAACAGCCATTCCGTTGCCGACGTACACGCCGACGTGACCCGGCTGATAAAGTCCGAGACCGTGAACACGTGGGATTCCGGCGCTTACGTTACCGGAGGAAGTCGCCGAGCTGAGCTGAGCTGAGCCTACGCGCGCTCCTCCGCAGTATGAATAGATAAGACCCGAGCAGTCAACAGCTCCGGCGGAAGAACCTCCGTAGACGTACTTCCAGTTGCTGTTGTAGGCGTTGAGCGCCCACTCGGCAAGACCCGCGCCGGTACCGCTTGCGTGTGATGTAAGCGAGCCTACCACACATACCGAAGCGAGAATAACTAACGCGACCGCGATAGTGATAATCTTTTTTAGATGTTTTTTCATAACTAATTTATACCTCCGTAAACTGATAAACAGTCTGTAACAAAACTGTAATAATTATAACAAGAACTGTTACAGATTGCAACACCTTTTTAACATTATTGTAAAAATGTTCCTTTTTGACTAAAATTATCTTAATATTCGGGAGGTATTTGAGCAGATTGTCAAAAATCGCTGAAATCACATTGTAAACTCAGATATTAATTAGGTTGACAATTAACGTTCAATGTGATAGTATTATCGCTGAAAGGAATGATATGAATGAAAAAGAACTATTTAAATGTGCAGAGGATGGCGTTTATCGCAATATTCGCGGCGTTGATGTGCGTTTGCGCGTGGATTGCGGTGCCGAGTCCGTTTTCAGTGGGCACATTCTTTACAATGCAGACCTTCGCGATTATACTCTGCGGACTTGTTCTCAGTCCGGTTGAGGCTTTGCTCGCGTCGATTGTATACCTGCTGCTCGGAGTTGTGGGCTTGCCGGTGTTCTCCTCATTCGGAACACTGTACTCGAGGCTGTTCTCCCCCTTCGGTGGATATATCTTCGGGTTTATACTTGCTCCGTTCCTCATCTCGCTGACTAAGAACGGATTGATGAAGCTTGTGAGCGGCAAGGCGATGAAGTTTGTAGTATATATAGCGACGGCGATTGTGCTCGGAATACTAATCATCGACATTCCGGGAGTTATTCAGTATATGATAATCAGCGGAAGCGACATCTCTGCGGCAATTGTACCGGCTGCGCTGGCATTCTTACCGACGGATATTCTAAAATGCGTGCTGGCGGCGATTGTAGCAATCGCGCTCGAAAAGCCGCTGTCAAAAATAACAACGCGTAATCGCGTAATATAAAAAAGGACCGGCTCAAGTTTGAGCCGGTTTCATCTTTATTTGCGAATGAAAAGTATTCCGAGAGTATACGGTCCGCAGTGTGAGGTTATGGTACAGCCTGCAGTAGTTTCGAGTATCTCGTCAAAATCAAAGTGCTCGGCGATTTTTTTCTTTACCGCGTCAACAACCTCCTTGTCGCATCTTGTATGAGTTACAAAAATACGGTGGGTGTCGATGTCGTTTCTTCCGGCGAGACGCTCCTCAACATACTGGAGAATAACCTTTTCGATTTTTCCGCGGTACTTTTTGGACGGAGTCATCTTGCCGTCGATTACCTCAATGCAGGGTTTGAGCTTGAGCAGGTTTGCTCCGAGAGCCGCAACGGCGGAACAGCGGCCGCCCTTGCGCAGGTAGTCGATGCTGTCAACAACGAAGCTTGCTTCGACCTTGGATGTGATTGCAGTGCAGGCTTCGCAGATTTCCCGGGCGGATTTCCCCTGAGCGGCGAGCTCAGCTCCGTAGAGAACGACGTGGCCCTGACCTGTTGAAAGGTTGCGCGAATCAACAACATATACTCCGCCGACTTCCTCAGCGGCAGCGCAGGCGTTATGGTAAGAGCTGGAAAAATCTCCGCTGATATTGAAGTGAACCACCTCAAAGCCTTCGTTGCGGTACTTCTTGAAAACCTCGAGGAAATTGCCGATGTTCGGAGCCGCAGTCGAGGGGAGCTTTCCGCTTTTGTCAACATAATCGTAGATGTCGTCAGGCGTAACCTCTACCCCGTCGAGGAGGTGTTCCTCGCCGATAGTTACGTACAACGGCAGAATTTCGATGTCATACTTTTTGATAAGCTCCGGCGAGAGGTCGCAGGTGCTGTCTGAAATCAACTTTATTTTCATAGTCCGCCTTTCCGCCCTGAATCGGGCTTAGAAATCAGTATTATATATCGAGATACAACTCGTGATACGGGAAGCTCTCGAATCCGTGCTTTTTGTAGAGCGCGCAGGCAGGGCGGTTGTACTTTTCGACCTCGAGCCTGATAGCACGCTCGGGATTGTTTTCCTTTAGATAGGAAATAAACTCATCCGCTAAACCCTTTCGGCGGTACTCGGGAATGATGAACAAGTCCTCGAGCCACAAGCATTCTCTGCCCAGCTCCGTGCAAAAGCTCTTTGCTACCATAGCGTAGCCGGCGAGGTTTTCGTCAATCTCAAAAACATAGCCCAAGAGCTTGCCGTCGATGCAGGCGTCAATATCGCGCTCAAAAATCTCGTCGGAGCCGTTTGAGGAAACTGCCGGAGAATTGTAGAAAAATTTCATCATCTTCATAACCTCGGGCTTGTCCGAAACAGTCATACTTCTAATCATAACATCCTCCGTTATTTAAAAATCTCGAGAAGCTTGTCCTTGTGAGCCATCACGCACTGATAGCCTTCCTCGATTGTGAGGTCGAGATTGTCCATTGAGAAAATCGCTGTGTTGCTGTTTTTGATGTCAACAAAGTAATCCGCCATAAGCTTTGACTTTCGAGTGCTGTTGATTGAGTAAAGGTCGAGCGCGCGCCACACAACCTCGAGCATACCGTCGATACCGGTGGTCGGGGTGTAGTCCATAATGTCGAATCCGATTGCGAGCACCTTGCCGACTCCCATATCCTTCAGGATTTTTACGGGCAGGTTGTCCTTGGAGCCGCCGTCGATGAAGTTGTACTGCTTGTAGGAGCAGGTGGTGTAAATCGCCGGGAAGGTCATACTCGCCCTTACCGCAAGCTCCAGCGGAGCGTCGGTTATGTACTGGATGTACTCGTTTTCGAGCTTTTCGTCAAGGGTTGTAAAAATACACTCATCGGTGCTGATAGTGTCGTTGGTGCAGATTGAGAGGTTAATCGGCAGGTCGCTAAAGCCCTTGATTCCGGTTTTATCCATCTCCGCCTTGATAACGTCTGAGAAAATCGCGCCGTCGCGAAGCCCGTCCTTAATCGTCTTTTTGTTGAGCTTCAACGCCGCCAAGTCCATAAAAATCGGCATAGGGCGAAAGTCGCTGAGCTTTGCCCAGTTTGCCTCGGCAAAGGCTTTTAAGTCCTCGTACTCATAGCCCATAGCCACGAGCGCGGCAACCGCTGAGCCCGAGCTTGTTCCGGACACGAACTGGGGTCGGATTCCGAGCTCATAAAGAGCCCGGACCGCTCCGGCGTGAGCGATAGCCTGTAATCCGCCTCCGGAAAAAGCAAATCCGATGGCGTCTTTTCTGTCTATTTTTTCATATTCTTTAACTTTTTTAGTCATTATTCGCTCCGTTATTTATAAAATCTATATACATTACAGTAGGATTCTGTGTTCACAAAATAATCGTACCAGTTGTAAAAGTCGTTGAAATCGCAGTCAGCCTGAATCAGCTCGGAGTTTTTAAGTCCGGTGTTCTGCTTGATGTAATCGGAGACTGCTTTTTGGTCGGCGATGCGCGAGATATAAACGGTAATCTCGCTGAGAGAGTTGAGCTTTTCGTCTCCCTTGATATTTTCGAGGCTGTCGTGAGCGTTGTACTCGAGCATACCGCTGGTCATATATCCGTCTACAAAGCCCTTGATTTTGCCGTTGGTAATTACTCCGCGAGAGTTCGCGAAGTCCTCGAGCTCGGTGGTGAGAGTCGGAGAAAGCTTTGAGGTCTGGACAATCATAGTCTCGTCGTACTGCATAAACTTGTCGATGCACTTGTTCCATTCCTTAATCTCCGTACCGACGAACAGGCAGTCTTTGGTCTTAGGCTGGTAGAGGTTTGTTTTTCCGTAGATGTAGTACGGTCGGATGAAAATGAGCCCGAGCACGCTGAGCAGCGCTACGGCACAGACGCTCGCCAGCTCTCCCCTGTTCTTTGAGAAATAGGTAAAAATCTTGATAACCGCGAATATCGTCATCATTGAGAGCATCGGCAGGCTGGTCATAACGTACCTGTCGCTGTTGAACGGCGACACCAGCGCAATTGCGCCAAAGGTAATGATTCCGGGCACCATAATGAAGAACGCCTTGCGCGGAAGCTTGATTTTTTTGACAAACCGAAAATAAACGAAGAATCCAACCATTCCGAGGGCGCAGATGATTAATAACCAGAGCTGACCCGAGAAAAGCTCCTTGGCGAGGATTTCAAAATACGTCATCAGCTTGTAGCCGACGTAGGTGATGATTGTGATAGTGTCGATGTTGATACTAAGCGAGCCGAGTCCGCGGTTTCCGCCAAAGAGGTTTTCTATAATATACGGATAAAACGCGAACGCGCAGCCGAACGCCGCGGCGGCGGTAAGAATATAGATAATCAGCGGCCTGATTTTTTTGTCCTTTATGCAGAAAATAAAGTACACAAAGCCGCAAAGTCCGGCGAATACCAGGAAATAATACTGAGTAAGCACGCCGAAGAATACTATCAAAAACATAAATATGTAGTCTGTGGGCTTGATTTTTTTGCGGTCGTAAATCACGAGAGTTATGTACAAAAACGCAAGCGCAAAGAAAACGAGCGTAGCGTACATACGCAGGTAAATCGTAGTTGTAATGCACGCGATACTAAGCGCGTAGCCCCCGAGCGCAATCAGCGCGTAGAGGTTGTTGCCTGTGACCCTCTTGCCTATTAAGTACAAAAGAATAAGCGAGCATACCATCATCACAATATTGATGCCGAAAATCAGGTATTTGCTGAATACGCCCGGGAAGAACGAGCAGACAGTATGTACAAGGAAGTACCAGAACGGCGGATGCGACGCGTCTATAATCTGATTTTGGTAAGCGTTGGAGTAGTCAAAGCGGTGCTCGCCTGCGGTAAGGTATTCGCTGAAATCCTCGGGAGTGTTCCATCCTCCGTCGGTGCTGAGCTGTTTTGAGGAATTTGCAAGATTGAACGCGAGGAGCTCGTCCTCGTGGTAGCCCTGCTTAACGGCAACATAAAAGAAGCTGACGCAAAGGCTGATTATGATAATCGCCGCTACAATGATTCGCGAAGCTTTGGTACTGATTTTCATAATACCCTCCGAAAAAATATCTTTCCTCTATTGTACACTAAAGTTTGTAAAACTGCAACAAAAATAAGAAAAAAGCCGCCGCTTTATAGGCGGCAGCCTTTCAGAAAAATATTACGCAGTTCTCATTACGTAACCTTGGGGGTCGGAAAATACTGAGAGTTTAACTGTTTTGAATGTTTTTGCTCCGGTCTTGTACTTGAGTGTAATGCGGTCGAGACCGTAGGACTTTGAAGTGAACTTGAAGTTGTACATACGAGTCTTTGCGTTATACTTGCAAGTTACCTTGACGCTCTTGGACTCGTTCTTGCAGGACCAGTCGGAGCTTTTTTTGTACACGCCCTTAACGCTGTAGGTGTACGCCTTGGCGAATGTATTTATCTTTTTGGTAGAAGCCGGGATTGACGCGGCGCTTGCCTTTACTGTTGAGATGAGAAAAGCAGACGATACCGCAAGTACGATTGCGCATACAACGGCGAATAATGTTACTTTAATATCTTTCTTTTTCATAACGAACAACCCCTTTGTTGTTTTATTTATTCGGTTAGTTAGTTGAATAATTAACCTGTTGTGCATATAATATAGCACACCTATTTGTGTTTGTCAACCCTTTTTTGAAAAAAATTTCCGGCAGGCGCTAACCTACCGGAAAACCATATTTTTATTTTTTGCTGTTGCCTACTATCTGAATCAGCAAATCGAGAACTTTTACGTAAATCCAGAGGATTGTAAACGCAAGTCCAAAGGACGCGGACCACTCGTACTTAGCCGGGAGACGGTTCTCAACAACGTTCTCAATCATCGCAAAGTCGGAAATCAAAAACAGAGTCGCGACGATAATCGAGAGCAGCGTAAGTCCCATTGAAATCCAGAAGTTGCCGAGAATCAGGGATACAAACGGTCTTGTGAGCGGAATGAGGTATCCGATGAAGGTAAAGATTGAAATTCCAATCATCGCGGCAAAGAGCGTCGCGATAACCATACGGAACTTTTTGGTTGCGCGGATAACCCGTGTTACATAGAGAATCGCCATCGTGAGCACTACGACAATCGTAATCGCAAGCGCGAGAAGTCCGAGATACTCATAACCCTTGAGCACTGTGAAAATCAAGTACGAAATGATAAAGCCCTGGCACACCGAGTAGATTGTGCCTGTAACGGGGATGGAAGGTCTCACAAACGCGGCGATCAGCTGAGTAATTATCGCGAGGATTCCGGCGCCGATAAAGAAGCCTATTTCCATTGGCGAGGTGCTGACCAGAAAGCCCTTAAAATTGAAGGAAATCGTTTCGGGCTGAGACGCGAAAATACCGTTGGACAGCACGAGGTAAATCATCATACCGGCAACAGTCCACAAGAGGAAGAACGCGGTTTTTGCCATTATTCCGGCGTAGCTTGCCGCTCTGGAGTCGCTTGCTGTCTCGTCAACTCCGGATAGTCTGTTCATCACAGGATTGGAACGGAAGTAGGAATTTGTTCTTTGATTGTTATTTGTTGTATTCATACTTATCTCCTTTTTACTCGTCAGAACCTATGTAGGTAAAGCCGAGCATTGTTATATCATCAGTCTGTTCAAATCCCTGTACAAAAGCGTCAAGCTCAGAGAACACGTTGTCTATCAGCTTGTCGGGTGAAGCATTGGGCTCGCGGTTGAGAGCTTCTACCATTTTTTCTGTTGAAAAGAGCATATGCTCCTTGTTGTTGGCTTCGGGAACACCGTCGGTATAAAGAAACAACGAGTCGCCCTTTTTGAGAGTAAATTCGTAATCCTTATAGCGAGTGTGCTTCATTCCGCCCACGACGAAGCTGTGGTCATCGTGAAGAACCTCAAAGTCTCCGCCGTTGCGGCGAAAAACAGGAAACTCGTGGCCGGCGTTTGACGCGATTGCCTTGCCGGTTTTCAGGTCGATGATTCCGAGCCATACGGTGACGAACATCTCGGCGTCGTTGCTCTCGCAAATCCGTTTGTTCACGAAGCTGAGAATCTCTGACGGAGTGCCGCCCATCAGGGCTCGGTCGCTGATTAGAATTTTTGCCGCCATCATAAACAGCGCCGCGGGTACTCCTTTGTCCGAAACGTCGGCGATTACTATCGCGAGGTGGTCGTCGTCCACAAAGAAGAAGTCGTAGAAATCTCCGCCGACCTGCTTTGCGGTTTTCATTGAGGCATAGAGCTCGAAGTCGTGCCTGTCCGGAAACGCCGGAAACAGCGACGGAACCACGCCGGTTTGAATCTGCCTTGCCGCGTCAAGCTCAAGCTTGACCTTTGCAGAAGCGCTGGAGACCTTTTCCTGTTCAATAACCATATTGAAGCCGTGCTTTGAGATAAGCACCGAAATCATGGCAATCAGCAAAAACACCAGCAGTCTCGGAAGGAATCCGTGGAATAACACCCTGCCCATAACTGCCGAGGTATCGGCACCGAGAGCGGTCAGGCTCTCGCGCAGTGTGTTGTGGATAACAAGCGATGTGCCCTCCGGCGGATTCGGATAAAAGTTGAGGTCGATTATGCCCCAAAATACGGTCGCAACGCTCGCAACCAACAGAGAAATCATCGAGAGCGCGGAGATTATCACCGTAAGTCCGCGTGAAAAATACCTGCTTGAGAGCAGAATCGGGAGCGTCATAATCAGGATTACATTATGGTTAAGCACGCTGAACAGCCGTGTGCACACAAGCAACAGCGAAATCAGCATTACATATTTGAGCCATCCGCGGTTTTTCTTGTTATAAACGAAGAAGAGCGCGAGGGGAATCATCAGCTCAATCAAGCCCTGAATCGCGAGGTAGTTCATTCTGGCTTTGTCAACCGTAAAGATGCCGAATGAATTGAGCACCCACGAAACGACAAGAATTACCGAACACGCGAGCAGAACAAAGCCTGAGAGCCGGTTTGCTTCCATTTCATTTTTCTCGAAGATTTTTCGCGTATCGGCGGATGAGTAAACCCGAATGTAGGATTTAAACTTATTTCCCATAGATTTACTCCAGGTTCTTTTTTATTCTAAGAATATTGTGTCCGTCCGCATACTCATACTCGACAAGATTCATTGATTTCTTTACGAGGAAGATTCCAAGTCCTCCCTCGGTTCTCTCGTCGGCGGACAGAGTAACGTCGGGCTCCGCGGCTTCGAGAGGATTGAACGGCTTGCCGTTGTCGATAAAGGTAATCACAACCGAGAGCGGCGTTTTCTCAACATCCAAACGAACGGTAGCCTTACCGGTTTCGGGGCTGTAAGCGTAACGGGCAATATTGCCGAACAGCTCGTCAATCGCAACGTCAATCTGGATTTGAGCCTTCATCGGACAGCCGAGTCCCTCAAGCTCTTCGTTGATAAAATCAGTCACCGTTTCTATGTTTTCAATAGCGGCGTCAATAGTTAATTCTTTCATATTTACACCTGTTTTTTGAATATTTTTATGATACCAAATGTGATGGCGGCTCCTGCCGCTGCTACAGCAGCAAGCTGGGCAGCCTTTTTGCGCACAAACGGAATATTGAAATCAAGCTCCGTATAAGAACCGTTGAGCATATATTTCAGCAACGGCGACAAGAGCTTGCGCTGTCGCTTTAGTATATCAAATCTGAGCTCCGGCTTTTTTTGGAGAATCATAGTCGCTCGCTTGTGCGTTTCAAACGGCTTCCACTCAATTCCCTTGACCGAGGGATTGCCGGTTTTCGCGAATTGCGCCCAAAGATTCATAACGGTTCCGGAGAGCTTTGGATCGGCAGGCTTTCCCGTGTAGATTGTTTCGTCTGTGTTGCCGAAAACATACGCGAGCTCTACCGCGTGGCAGGCTCCCCTGTACTTAATCGCCGACGGCTCGCGCCAGTAGTACATAAATACCCTGCCGCCGTTTCGGCTGTGGAACTCAGCCTGCTTGACAGCCGGCAGACGGAACATAAGCTCGTTGTAAAACTCCGTAATCCGCCAGAGGTCGTGGCCTTTAAGCTCAGAGATGAACTTTTTCACGCGCCTTTGGTCCTCCTCCGAGAAGCGGCGCATATCGTTCTCGTATTTCACAGGCATTGCGAACCTGTACGGAACGATTCCGCCGAGCTCTCCTACCCAGTAGTTGAGCTCGTTGGAGTTGGTTCCGATTATCATATCTATATCCGAGGTCAAGCCGTCGTGATACGGTCTGTACGGATTGAGCGGAATCAGCTTTCCGTCACGCTGCGGAAAGTTGTTGTCGAGGTTAAGACGGTCGTTGAGCTCCTTGATTTCGGCTTCGGAGAGCTTCATCAAATCGTCCATACTGCTCGCGCCGCTGCCCTCTATCAGCTTTTGAGTATAGTCGCGGCATTCAGACTTTGAGTAGGTCAGCGCGACAGAGCCGCTCTCGGCGATTACACGCCTGAACAAGCCCTTTGCCTGAGGAATCACCGGCAAAAGCGAGACGCTGCCTCCGCCGGCGGATTCGCCGAAGATTGTGACGTTGTCGGGGTTGCCGCCGAACGCGGAGATATTCCTGCGTATCCAGCGGAGAGCTTCGATCTGGTCGAGGATTCCGAGGTTCGGAGCGTCGGGATAATCCTCTCCGCCCTTAATATAGCTCAAATCCACGAACCCCATCAAGCCCACTCGGTAGCCGACTGTTACGAGCACGATGTCCGGATGAGCGGTAACAAAATTTAAGCCGTTGTAAAGCGGGTCGGCGGTGCCGCCCCAGCCGTACGAGCCTCCGTGAAAGAACACCATTACCGCCTTATGCTTTACGGACAAATTTGTCCATATGTTGAGGTAAAGGCAATCCTCGCCCTGAGGGTAGTACGAAGCCCGTTCGCTGTTCCACTGAGTCTGAATAGGAGATCTTCCGTTGTAGAAAGCTTCGAAAATCCTGTCGCTCTCAGCAAGCGGCTCCGGCTTTTTCCAGCGTCTGGCTCCTGTGGGAGGCTTTGCGAACGGCACTCCCCTAAACTCTGTGACATTGCCTTTTTTTGTGCCGACAAAAGTTGCGCAAGGGCACTTTACGGCTGAATCGGAGTCGCAGGAGATGAGCTCCCGGTTCATACCGAAGCTTTCTTTTATTTCAGTGATTGTTGTCATCGTTTTCTACCGAAGATACTCTTTACAGTCTCGAAGAAATTCTTCTTATCACCGAGCTTTTTGCGAAGCTCGCTGATTGTAATATCCTGCTGGGAGTTGTGAGTAACAAACGCCTGAGCGGTGTTGACGTAGATGTCCTTGAATTTTTCGATACTTGAATCCTCGTAACGGCTTGCGGCGTAGTCAATCATCAGCTCAAGGCCGTCGGAGCCATCGAGAATTTCCATATCGAGGATAGTCTGGGAAGCAGCCTGATTCTGTCTGATGTCGATTGACTCAACGTCAAGCTCCTCGAGTCCGCCCATATCGCGAATATCCTGCTGATAAAGCAGGTAGGCGGTGTCGTCGCTTACGACCTGGCTGTCCTTCTCAACGTACGGATAACAGCTGTGCTCGATTCCCTTTTGAACCTGGGTGTGGATCTCCGAGAAAAGCTCGCGCAGGGTCATCTCGTCTTTGAGCTTTACGCCGACGGGCAGGTCGCGGAACAAAAGTCCTACCGAGGACATACTGAGCATATCCTCGCGTCCGTTATAAATCCAGGAGAGCTTGATGTTATCCTTGTGGTTGTATATTGAAATTGCAAGAGCCGCTACAGCGATAAAGAACTCGTTGCGGCTGATGCGGTACTGTTTTTCCATAGCCTTCATTTGGGGCTGTTCGATACCGATTTCGGCGAAAATCTCGCCCATTTCGTTATCGCGGGATTCGTGGTCGGTATTCGGATAGCACGACCACTCGACTCCCTCGTAGGTGTCCTCAAAATACTTTTTGCTTTCCTCGTAGAAGTCGGTTTTCTGCTCGTCCTCGCGGTTCTGGAGAATGAGGTAATAATAGTCCGGGTCGGGGAGCATTCCCATATAAATCTTGCCGACATTGCCCATAAACAGCTTCAGCGAGGTTCCGTCAAAGAGTGTGTGGTGAACATCGAAGAAGATGTAACCGTTCTTCTCGGTTTCAAACACGCGGCAACGGTAGAGACTTCCGCCGATAATCTTAAACGGCTGAACAAGGGTGTCCTTGATGCTGTCGAACTCAAATTCGCTCATCTTCTCGACGTGGATGTCGCGGAGGGTTTCGGGCGAATACTTCTGTACTACCTCGCCGTCGTCGTTAAAGCTGAAGGTGGTGAGCAGAGCCGGGTGGTGCTTGATCGCGGTTTTCATAGCGTCGGCAAGCTTTTCGAGGTCAAAGATGTCCTTGTCAACCTTTAGCATTGAGAAAAGGTTGTACATAGTTGACTTCGGAGTGTAGAGCTGGTAGTCAACCATATAAAGCTGCTCGGTAGTGAGCGGATGCTCGTTCTTGATTGAGCGCTCGTTTTTAACTTCCGGAGATTCGCCGTCGTCGTTTGCGTGGTTTTCCTCGTAGAGCGCGGCGATTTTCTTTGGCGTTCTTCCGCGGAAGATTTCGCCCGCGTTGAGTCCCTGGAGTCCGCTCTGAACAATGAGCTGAATCGAGCCCAGTGAGTCGCCGCCCATCTCGTAGAAATCGTCGTTGATTCCGACCCTGTCGAGCTTGAGGATGCTCTCCATAGCAGTGCAGAGCTTTTGCTCGGTTTCGGTAGTCGGAGCCTCGTACTCGCTGCGGAAGTCCTTTTTGTCAGGCTCAGGGAGAGCCTTTCTGTCCATCTTGCCGTTCGGCTTGAGGGGAACCTTGTCTATCTTAATATAATAAGACGGAATCATATAATACGGGAGACGCTTGGAGAGCTCCTCGCGCATTACGTCGGGGTCTACCTCAACGTCGGCGGTGTAGTACGCGCAGAGGTAGCTCTGGCCGTTGTCGTCAAAGCCCTTTGCGGCAGCCCATTCAATACCGAGCACCTGCTTGATTGAGGCTTCAATCTCGGCAGGCTCGATACGGTTTCCGTTAATTTTAATCATATCATTGGAGCGGCCGAGGAGAACGTAGTTGCCGTTCTCGTCCTTGCGCGCGAGGTCGCCGGTGTGATAAATGCCGTTGACGAACGCCGCCTCGGTTTCCTCCGGAAGGTTGATGTAGCCGCGTACAAACGGGTTCTCAACGCAGAGTTCACCTGTTTCTCCGTCCTCAGCCTCGTTGCCGTCCTCGTCAAGCAATATAATCTTTGCGTCAATCTCAGGCTTACCGATCGGGCAGGTGTCGTAGGCTTTGTCAATTTTGAAAACGCCTACCGCGAAGCCGCTCTCGGAAGCGGCGTAGATATTGATTAAGTCAAGGTTTTTGTTGTAGAGATTATTAGCCGGCTCACTGCCCACAAACAGCATTTTGAGGAACGGGCCGGTCTGGTTTCCGAGCATACGCACGTAGGACGGAGTGAGGAAGGTTACGGATATTCTCTTTTCGAGGAAGAACTTTTTGAGGGCTATCGGGTTTTTGATAGTTGAATAGCCGACTACAAACAGCTTTGCTCCGCACTTGCTGAGAAGCTTGAGAATAACGATAACCGACGCGACAAAGTTCAGCGGCGCGAGCAGAGCAACGCGCTCCTTGCCTGTGAAGGGGCTTTCGCCGTTGATTTTGATTGACTCGATGGCGCGGTTTAAGTTTCCGTACTCGTGAAGCACGCCTTTGGGATTACCGGTAGTACCGGATGTATAAATCGCGTAAGCTGCGTCGTGCTCGCCGACGGTCTCAAATCCGGAGAGGGGCTGACAATTCATAATCTCCTCCCAGTTTTCGGCGGAAATCTCGGTCTTGCAGCCGCAGTCCTCGCGGATATATTTGATTCTCTCGGGAGCGTAGGTGTCCTCTACGAGAGCCCACGCCGCTCCGGCTTTCCATACGCCGATCATCGTAACAATCGGCATAATTCCGCGCGGCAGGTTGATGAGGACAAAGTCCTCCTTGCCCACTCCCTTTGATTTTAGATACGAATACACCTTGCCGCTGAGCTCGTCGAGCATTGCGTAGGTGACGCCCTTGGCGTGCGCTTCGTCATAAAGAATCGGCGCGCCGGGCTTTTCTTCGGTATATTGTTTAAGTAATTCGATAACTGTCATGGCTTACCTCGGAAATTACTCAACGTCAAGAATTTCTGAGAAGCCGGTAACTTCAAAAATGTCTTTGACAATATCATTGGCTCCGGTAATCTTCATTGAACCCTGCTTATTCATAATCTTCTGCAAAGAGAGCAGAACTCTGAGACCTGCGGAAGAAATGTAGTTGAGGGCAGAAAAATCGAGAATCAGGCTCTCAACGCCGTTGAGGTCAGCCTTGGATTTCTCCTCAAATTCCTTTGAGGTTGCTGTGTCGATTCTTCCCTCTACAGCGATTGTGAGTGTGTTACCGTTTTTGTTCTGTGTGATTTTCATAATAGTATCTCCTTTAAAAATTTTATATATTACAATTTAATTGTCAGGTTATTGAGCTCCATTGTGCTCAGGTAGCTTACATCCTTTGCCATTCCGCAGACCATACGTATGCCGATGTTTGCGGCGTGGTCGTCGCTTTTGTGGAGCTTAATCCACTCAGTCGGGTCAAAAAGCCTGCAGTTGTCGCGGAAGCGGATTTTCCAACCGTCGTCGAGCTTCATTACGCGGATGTCAATGCTGTGGCTTTTGCCGTCGGCGAATCCAAACTTTACAATGTTGTTGCTGAGTTCCTCAACAAAAAGCGAGGTGAGGGTCGAAACCTTCTGCCCTGCCCCCTTGCTTTCGCAGAATTCATACACCGCGGCCGAAGCCTCGATTACATCATCGGACTTGGTGATCGTAGTCTCGTAGAGGTTGTTTTTGTCGATACCAAAGGGCTCTCTGAGGAACAGGAAGTCAGAGATTTTGTACGGGAATCCGCGCTTTCGGATTGCCGCAAAGATGATAATACTGAGAAGCGTTATCGACTCGCCGATTATAAACGACAGCCATACTGCGTCAGCCTGCATAACACCCGAAAGAGCGAGCGCGGGGATTACCATAAACACGAAGCCCTGCAAAAAGCAGAAAACATTCGTGATAACCATACGTCTCATACCCTGGGTGTAGTTTACGAACACGATGTTGATACCGTAAAGTATAATGCTCACGGCGTAGAACCGAAGTCCGCGCGCGGCGAGAGCTACCATTTCGGCTCCGTCTGCGGAGCCGAATACTCCGGCTATCATATCGGCAAATGCGAACACTGCAACAGCGAGCAGGGTTCCGATAATGAGCGAGGTTTTCAGCGAAACCTTGACGAGAGCACGCGCTCCGGAGCGGTCCTGCTCGCCGAGAATCATTCCCGAAATCATCGCTGTGGTAAGTCCTATTCCAATCATTACCGAGGATGTAAAGTTGAATACGGTGTTGAGCACGCCGAACGCCGCGACCGCCGTACTCGAAAGTACGGTTGCGACCATAATGCTGTTGAGCACGCCGTTGCGCAGCATTGCGGAGAGCGAGCCGACAGCCGAGGATGAGCCGGTGATGAGTATATCGAATAAGTCCCTGAGCTTCAGGTTTTTAAAAGACATTTTAAAAATAATATCCTTCTTGGTAAAATGCAGGAGCATTATTGCCAAGGCGGCAAAATAGCTGATTGAAGTCGCAAGTCCCATACCGAGCATTCCGCCGTGGATAACGAGCGCGTTGAGCAGGTCGCCGGCAACGTCGAGCAAGGTCATAACAACCACTGCGACGATTACCCTGTTCGGGTCGCCGTCGAGACGCATAAGCGAGTTGAACTCAAACAGCAGTAAAACCGACGGAAACGCGAAAAGCATTCCGAGCAGGTAATCGGAAACAAGCGGAAGCAGGTGAGCCGAGTTGCCCCTTGCTCCGAGGAGCTCGCCGATGTTGCCGCGGAAGAAGAAAACAATCGCCATCATAAAAACAGATACCACCGCGGTGATAAGCATACACATCGAGAAAACCCTGCGAGCTTTGTCCGCTTTTCCGGCTCCGAGATACTGAGCGCATACGACCTGAGTGCCGGTCGCGAGGATTCCGCTGAACGCTGTCGCGAGGTTGATAACCGGGGCGACAAGTCCGTATGCCGCCATACTGTCGGGGCCCAGGAATCTGCCGATAACTATTCCGTCGATTACCACTCCTATCATCGTAGCGATTGCCGCGGCGATGATACTGAGCACGGAATTGCGAAACAGCTTGCTTATGATTTTGTCATTTTTCTTCATTAAATTTCATCCTTTTGTACTAAACAAACAATACTTCATTTTATTATACAATAAAGTTTTATACTTTTCAATGTTTTTTGTGTAATTTTCTTCTAAAAATAGCAAAGAAAAACCGGCTCAGCGACGAGCCGGTTTTAAATTATTATGCTTTAACTGTCAATTTCAGCTTCAGCTTGATTCCGTTGGTCTTGACGGTGATTGTGGTTTTTCCTGCTTTCTTCGCCTTTATCTTACCCTTTGAGGTGACTGTGGCGATTTTCTTCTTTCCAGAGGTAAACTTCGGAGTTCCTGCCTTGCCGGTAATTTTTATAGTAAAGGTCTTGCCGACCTTCAGGGTCTTTTTGGTCTTGTTGAGCTTTGGATTTTTGACCTTGACCTTGTAGGTTACGGAAGCCTCCGAGTTTTTGACGGTGATTGTCGCCGTACCCTTCTTGACGGCACTTACCTTGCCTGTTGAGCTTACCTTTGCGATTTTCTTGTTGCTGCTTGTGTAGGTCAGGGAATTGTCGTAGCTGTTGTTTACTGTAGGCTTAATCTGAGCGGTTTTCTTTACGTAGAGAGTTGAGGAGGATTTGCTCAGGGTGATTGAAGGCTTCTTCAAAGCTTCCGGAGACTGAGTGCCGCCGAGGAGCTTGAGCTTGACGTACCTCTGGTAGCCGGTCTTTACGTCTTTGTTGTACGCGCTGCTGCCGTCGAACCAGCGTACACCGGCGTCGATTACCTCGTAACGGGATTCGGGACTGATCAGCTGCTCATACTCGTAATCAGAGAGATAACCTCCGATGTAGCCCGACTTCGCGTTTTGCAGAGCGGTTTTCTCCGCGTAGATAATCAGCATAAGTCCGTCCTTGTCGCCGTAGAAATCAGCCGCAGTTCCCTCATTGAGAGTTGTGCTGACAAACTGTGGATGTGTAAACGACTTGCCGATTGCGGATTTTAGAGCCTTCATTGTTGTATCGGCTCCGGAGATAAGTCCCGAAACATACGGCTCGGCTCCGCTGTAGAGAACGAGGCTGTCGGGGTTGTTGTGAGTTGAGAGTTCTGTTGAGCAGGCGTGGTTAAGCGCGAGAATCATATCCTCATAGCCCTTGCCGAGTTCAGCTTCGGAATAGAGGTGGCTTGGGCTGTCGGGAGAGGTTGCGCCGAACATAAACTGATAGAAGTTGTTGCCCTGGTACAATCTCGCAGCAAGGTTACAGGACTCATCAAAGTTCTCGGTGAGCATTGTGTTGTTCCGCTGATAATGATTCTTCCAGCCGGCGTAGTTGGGGCTTGTAACCTTGTAATAATTAGTATCGTCAAAGCCGGTATACGCGATTGAGCTGTCGGATGTAACGTCAACCTTGCATTTAAAATATGTTGTTCCGGCAGCGGCGGTAACGTAGGTGCTGCCCTTTTTGAGTCCGCGGATTGTACCGTCAGAGGCTACGGAAGCGATTCTGTCGTTGCTTGATGTAAAGACAACGTTCGATAAATCCGTATTGCTGATTGAAAACTTCGCCGTCGCGTTGCCTTTAATCGAAACGGACTGAAGATTTTGAACAGGCTCGGCGGTAAACACGCCGATGTTATTTTTCTCGGCATAGCTCTTGACCTGCTCGGAAGCATCACCGATGATTCTTGTGCCGTCAACGAGAATTTTATCTTTGTAGCCGTTCAGGTATTCAAAATTATAACCGATTGAGTCGGCACCGATTTTTTTCAGTGACGCCGGAACGTAGAAGGTTGTGATTTCCTTATTGAGCGCAAAGGCTTTGTCGGAGATTTCCTCAACTCCGTCGGGGATTGTGTAGGAGGTTGAGTCGGAAACAGTCAGCAAAGCTATGAGCTTCTTTCCGTCGGCGGTGAAGAGTACGCCGTCGGAAAGCTTTGTGTTTTCGCTCGCGGTGAAGCGGCCTGATGCGTCGATAAAGGCGGTCGGGTCAATCGCTTTGAGAGTTGACGGGAGCTTGAACTCGAGCTCCTCGGCAGCGCATCCAAAAAATGCTCTTTCACCGATTTCCTCAATCTTGCCGAAGTCGATTGACTTCAATTCGCCGCAGTTCATAAACGCTCCCTCGGGAATCTGCTTTACGGAGCCGGGAATGGTAACGCTCTCAATTCCGCTGCCGGAGAAAGCGTACGCACCGATTTTTTTGAGGCTTGACGGGAGCTTTACATTTCCGAGGGCTTCGGAATCAAGAAAGGCGTAAGGAGCGATTTCCTCAACTCCGTCGGGAACGGTGAAGTCGCTCTTTACGATTTCGTTGCCGAGGATACCGCGCGGAAAAGCGAGAAGCGTCTTTTTGTCTTTTGTATAAAGCGCGCCGTCAGCGAAGGTGTAGCTCTCGTTTGTATCTGAAATAATAAATTTTTCGGTCTCGATTCCGGTGAGCGCTCCGCCGGCGAGCTTTGCGCCGTCGGGCAGAGCAAGCTCCTTGATTACAGCGCCTGAGAAAGCCTTCTCTCCTATTGACTTGAGCGAATCCGAGAGTGTGACGCTTTCGAGATTTTTGCAATCCTTGAATGCCATCTCGCCGATAGTTTCGCAGTTAAGGCTCACCTCGGAAACGGAGGTTCCCTCAAAAGCGTTGTCGCCGATTGACTTAATGCTCTGCGGAAAATCCTCGATGCTGAGCGAGCCGCACTTCGCAAAAGCGAATTTGCCGATTGACTCCGCCTTGGACGGAAGCACAACAGCGTCGAGCGAGTTACAATCATAAAAGATTCTGTCCGGAATTTTGGTGAGATTCTTGTTCATAATTACAGCCTTGACGCCGCTGTACGCAAAAGCGAATTCGCCGACGCTCCTGACGCCTGACGGGAACGAGAAAGCGGTGAGGCTTTTGTTGAACATAAAAGCTCCCTTTCCGATTTTTTCGGTGCTCTTGGTAAGCTTGAGCTTTTCCAGAGAATTACAAACCGCGAATGCGCTGTTGCCGATTTCCTTTACTCCGCCGTTGAAAACAGCAGTGTTCAGGTGCGAACAGGTCTCAAAAGCGTAATCGCCGATTGATTCGAGGCTGGCGTCGCATTCAAAATTTCTTAAGTACAAATTGCCCTTGAACGCCGAGTCTGCGATTTTGGTTACCCTGTAACCGTTCTCGAGCACAGAGCTGATACTCAGCGACTGAGCCTTGTCCTCGCAGCCGACCACAACGGCTGTGTTGTCGTCCTTCAGCTCGAAGATAACGTCTTGCTCGGTGTATTTTTCCGCAGCGTTTACCGGAACGGCAAACACAGCCGAAAACGACATTACCGCCAGAAGAACCGAAAGAACTACTGATACAGATTTTTTCATAGTATTCTCCCCTTTGATTCAATTAATGATGTTACTGAGAAACTCCGTCCCAAAGGTACTTGGACAAATCAACCCTGCCGTCAACAACCTCAATTCCCTCGTCCCGAAGCAGCATAATCTGCTCGTTAAGTCCTCCGAAGGCAAATGCCTTTGACGGTTCGCCGAAGCGGTTGACAACGCGGTAGCAAGGGATGGAATCCGGGTCGGGATTGACGTGCAGAGCATAACCCACGACGCGGCTCCACTTTGGATTGCCTGCAAGGAAAGCTATCTGACCGTAGGTCGCGACCTTGCCGTAGGGTATCCTTTTGACCACATCGTAAATCAGCTCGTAGGAGTTTTTCATATTAACACCGCCTGTGAAACAATTATACCATAAACGGAAAAAAAGGCAATAATGATTTGCTTGACACAAACGCCAAATAAGCTATAATATAGGTTCTACTGAAAAACTCTTTCACGAACGCGTAGTATAATCGTCGATAAACGACAACAGCGTAAGAACAAACGCAATAATTCC
>CADBTV010000006.1 GCA_902797655.1 uncultured Ruminococcus sp. | reverse complement strand
GTCCATATCCATCTGGTGTAACCTGACTGAACGTAAGGGTAGCAATGTCTTCCGTGCTGTAACTTACATTCGCAGACGTCGCTGTGGGAGCATTGGATGTGCCTACTGCTGTAATGGTAGTGAGTAATTTTTCAGTAGGTGCTGCATATGCCGTCAGGCTTATGCCGGGAATTAGTCCCAAAATCATAGACATTGTAACCAAAAGGCTGCACAAAGTCTCACCAAGTTTTCGTCTCATAGAACTACCTCCTTTTAATACCACAATAAAAAGCCGCAGGAATAACCTGAAAAACTCCTGCGACTGTAATAGTTGTTATATAAGGGCTTGTTAAAAGGATGCAGTTAACCTGTGCTGTGCTGTGCTGTGCTGTGCTGTGCTGTGCTGTGCTGTGCTGTGCAAGTGTAGCCCATTCTCATAGCCGTGTCAAGCCCTTTCGTAAAATTCTTTAATATTTTACCAACCGGAAAACCCGCGGTATATGACCACAATGTTTCAATACTATGGAAAAACATACCGCTGTTATTTAAAACAGGGTCGGGCTTTGCCCTTAATCCGATTGATTTACGCATTATATATTACGCGTTTATATACAATGCGGATGCCGAAAAGCTTCGACACCTGTGGATATTTTATCACAAGTGAAGAAGCTTTACAATAAAAATATGACATTTTTTTGGTAGTCAAAATTCACAAATATTAAGCCGATTGTTTGGAGCTTTTGATAAAAGCTCGGGCAGTTTTTGTATGCGCAAAAACGGTAAGCGATGTTTTTATTAACACGAGTACCCCTTCTATAAGGGGTCGAAATTTTAGTGCGCCAGCACCAACGCGAAACGTTGATTTCGGGGGATTGTCCAGCGCAGCGGTCCGATTCATCCTAACGTTTGAGTTGGATATTCCTTTCTTACGTAAGGATATTATAAGTTTCTATCTTACGTAAGGCTATACAGGTAGCTTTATCCCCCAAAATTGACGCCCTAAAGGTCGTAGCAATTTTGACCCCTTATAAAAGGGGTACTCTTGCTATGGAACGTTTCCTAACGCGTTATCCAGCGCTGATTGAATTGTCTCGCAAACGCCTTTAAAGTTATTATGTATTTCATAATTACTAAATCTAAGAACCTTATAGCCGATTTTGCCCAGAGTTTGATCTCGAAGCTTATCTTCTCGCTTTTTTTCCGCGGAGGCTTGATGGTGTTCTCCGTCAAGCTCTATGACAAGCTTTGCTTCATAAGAGTAAAAATCCACAATATAATTCTCTATAACCTTTTGAGGAGTGAACTTAGCAGAACACTTTGCCAGATAATCAAACCACAACCGCCGCTCCTCCGCGGTCATATTTTTACGGAGCTGTTTAGCCTGATAGATTAACTCTCGATTATAGCTCATTATTTTTCCGCCAAAACGACGGTGGACTGCGGCGGGAGGGTGAGCTTTGTACTCTCTGATTTGACGTGGTTTGTGACTATATTGCCGTTTTCGTCCTCGCCGTTGGACGCTACGAGCTCGGCGCGAATTTCCTGAGGAAAATCACCTTCGACAGTCACAGTCTCGGTTTTGCTCAGGTTGTGGATGATTGAGAGTTTTTTGCCGTTGTACTCAACATTATAGCCAAAAACGCTCGGCGCGCTCGCAAAGGTGAGCTCGGAGGTTATTGTACCGCGCGCGATTTCGGGGTTTTGGTTCTTGACCTTGATGATACGCTTGTAAAATTCGAGCAGGGAGTTTTTGTTGCCCTTCTGCTGCGCTGCTCCGCCGTAGGGGGCCTGGCTCTCGTCGGAGGTGAGCTTGTCGTTGACCTTGATTTCGGGCAGATTCTCGCTGTCCCAAATCATCGGCGCGCGCTTGTACTCATCGCCCTCGGCGGTGGTATCCTGAGTCATTCCGATTTCCTCTCCGTAGTAAATGTAGGAGTTGCCGGGCACGAGCATATACAGCGCCGCCGCCATTTTTGTGCCTGTTAGTCCGACGGTTTTATTGAAATTAGCGGAGCGAATCTGGTCGTGGTTGGAGAGAAAGTAGGAGTTGATAGCGTTTTTGTTGTTTGCCTTGGTTTTTCGTTCAAATTTTTGCAGGGATTTCACAAGGTTCTGCTGGTTCTGGACTCGAACGGCGTTTACAAAGCCGCCGGTCGAATTAGCAAAGCCGAACGCAAAGAAGCTGTCTACGCCGGTTTTGTACATCTCCTGAATCTCGGCGTTTCCGGTCCAGTTTTCGCCGACCATATACACGTCGGGTTTAATCTTCTGAGCCATAGCGTAGTACCATTTCAGGAACTCGGCGCCGTCGGTGTGCTTGTTTGAGTAATACTTTGTCGCGTCAAGGCGGAAGCCGTCAACGTCGTGCTCTTTGAGCCAGAACCGCGCGATTTCCTTGAAATATTCTCTGGTTTTCTTTGCGCTGAGGTTCCACTCCGGCATATGCGGCGAGAAGTTGGATTCGTAGTAATAGCCGTTGCCGATTTCGGTATAGTTGTCGCCGGGGTTGTCCTTGTATTTTTCGATTTCAAAATACTTTGCGTCGGAATTGAGCTTCTTTTTGAGGAGGATGTCCTTGCAGGCGTGCTCAAACAACGGGTGGGTGTTGGAGGAATGGTTGAGCACCATATCTATAATCAGCTTGATTCCGCGCTTGTGGCACTCCTTGACAAGCTTGTCGAAGTCGTCGAGCGTGCCGAAGCGGTCGTCAATGCCGAAGTAATTTTCGACGTCATATTTGTGGTACGACGGAGAGGGCATTATCGGAGTGAGCCAGATTCCGTCGATACCGAGGTCGTCGCCGGTTGAGGGGTCGCCGTCGTTGAGGTAATCGAGCTTGGAGATGATTCCGGGGATGTCGCCGATTCCGTCCTCGTTGCTGTCCTCGAAGGAGCCGACGAAGATTTCGTAAAAATTGCGGTATTTATCTGTAGATTGATTGACCTTTAGCGAGTCGGTGGGGTCTGAGTAATTGCTTTGGCAGCCGCAAAGTAAAGCGGATATTAAAACGCAAGCCGCCAGTAGAACAGAGAGTGCTTTTTTCATATACATCACCTCGAGGTAACAGAAGTAATCCGTTTATGACGTGGTTTGGATTGCTCTGTTATCCTAATATTTAAAAGAAAAGGGCGACATAAAGCCGCCCTTTAGTTTTTTAAGAATCAGGCTATTAACCCTTAACGCCGCCGGCGGTAACGCCTTCAACGTAGTAGCTCTGCATCTTGAGGAACAGGATTGTAACCGGAACCGCAACGAGTACCGAGCCGGACAGGAACTGCTTGAAGTACCTGGTCTTAAACTCGAGGCTAACCATCTGCTGCAGACCGATAGCAACCGTATAGTTATCACGCGCGTCACCCATGATAATCTTCGCAAGGATAAAGTCTGTCCAAGGTCCGATGAAGGAGGTGAGTACGGTGTAAACTACGATTGGTTTAGACATCGGGAGAATAATCTTCCAGAAAATCTGATTTTTGTTAGCGCCGTCAATTGTAGCGGCTTCGTCAAGAGCTCTCGGAATCGTGTCGAAGAAGCCCTTGGAGATTTGGAATCCAAGTCCCGCGCCTGCCGAGTAACAAATTACCAGCGCAACGAGAGTCTGAGTAAGACCCATAGCCTTTAAGAGGTAGTAGATAGCGATCATTGTCATAAAGCCCGGGAACATACCGAGGATCATACCGATGTTGATGAACTTTTTACGGGACTTAAAGCGAAGTCTCGAGAAAGCATACGCTACCATAAGAACAGAGATTGTTGAAATTACGCAGCTGAAGCACGCAACAACAAAGGTGTTCAGATACCATCTTGGGAAGTTGAGTGAGCCTGTGTCGGTGAAGAGCTTGATGTAGTTCTCTACGCCCCAAACCTGCGGAAGCAGGGTCTGAGGAATCTGCTCTTTGCCGGCGTTGAATGACTGGATAACAAGGTAAGCAAGAGGGGATACCCATAGAATGCCGAGTACAGCGAGGATGATGTAGATAAACGTATTGGCAAGGCCGCGTCTGAGTTTATAACTTTTAATCATGAGAACGCCTCCTCGTCTTTTGCGGACTTAGTCGCGTTGAAGGTGATAAGCGACAGAGTTGCGCAAACAATAAATACAAGAATACCTACAGCAGCGGCGAGGTTGTAATCCTGGTTATTCATAGTCAGCTTGAACAGCCATGTTACAAGGATATCTGTCCAACCCGCCTGGTAGAATTGCTCGGTGGTAGGTCCTCCGTTAGTCAACAGGTAGATAACGTTAAAGTTGTTGATATTGCCGATGAATGTAGTGATGAGGTACGGGGTTGTAACGAAGAGCATATACGGAAGAGTAATCTTTGTAAAGCTCTTGACAGGGCCCGCGCCGTCGATTGTAGCGGATTCGTAGAGGTCCGCCGGGATATTCATAAGAATACCGGATGTAATAAGGATTGTATAAGGAATACCAACCCAGATATTTACGATGATTACCGTAATTCGAGCCATCAGCGGCGTTGAGTTCAGGAACTGGATCTCCTGGTGGGTGCCGGTGATAAGCGAAAGCAGCTGGTTGATAGCGCCGTTAGTCTGGAGCATCTGGTTCATAAGAAGAAGCGATACGAACTGAGGAACAGCGACTACAACTACGAATAATGTTCTCCAAAGAGCCTTGAGCTTGATGCCCTTCTTGTTAATCATAAGAGCAACAATCATACCGAAGATGTAGTTGGAGAATGTTGCGAAGATAGCCCAGATGATGGTCCACTCTGCGAGGTTTAAGAATGTTGAAGCCTTGTTGGCGCCCTCTGTGATAGATACGAGGTCGGTAAAGTTATCGAGTCCTACCCATGTAAAGAGGTTGCCCGGAGGCAAGTGAGCGTTGTCATAGCTTGTAAACGCTATGAGAATCATAAATATAAGCGGCAGGATTGTGAAGCAGCCGATGAGCAGGCAAGGGATGGACATAAGGGTGATGTGGAATTTCTCGTCGAGAAATTCGTGCATCTCTTCCTTGAATCCCGGGATGTGCTCGCCGTTCTTCTTGGCTTCATACTGCTTGTAAGCGCTCTTTGTGTTGGCGATATAAACAACGAAGATAATCGCCGTGATAACGATTGTAACAACACCATAAAGAAGAATAAGCATGGAGTTGTCGCCCGGAACGGGTACAGGGAAACCGAACTCATCTATTTTGGTTGTAGCTTTAACTGTACCGAGTGTGCCGAACTTGGACATATATCCCCAGCCGAAGAATACCATATAGCATATGTAGGCAGCTTCAAGCAGGAGGAAGATAAGTCCCTTGATAACCTGGCCTTTGACTATATTGCCAAAGCCAAAAATGAGATAGGAAAGCTTTACGCCAGCGTCGCCCTTGACGAATCTTTTTCCGTAGTTAGCAAAGCCTTTGCCGATTCCGACAAAGAAGCTGAGGATTGCGCGTCCGATAAACTTAAAGAAACGCGCGAGGTTAGACGGGAGCTTCTTGAAGAATTTAGCAAAGTTATAACCAAACTTCTGGAAAGGATTTAGCTGCATATAGTCAATATATCTCATCAAATCACTCTCCCTTTTCTTGGATTTACTTTAAATAATAGTTTTGAGCGTTATCCTGTTCCCCTCATTTCAAAAACCATTATTTAAAATAAATAACCATTTTCAAAACAACATGATAACGTCGTCCCAAAATTTTGGGTTATGGGCAGTCCGCAAAAGCGGACCGCCCGAAAGTTTAATTAAGTCAGGATTATTCGTCCTTGATGTTGGATACTGTATCCTTGAAGAGCTTTGTGAAATCGTACTTGTCAGGATTTGTATCCTCTGCGATAAGCTTGTTACCGAGGTTGCCCATTGGATCCCAGAATGTCTGAGCAATGTTAACCTGAGCAACAGAGAACTCACTCTGAGCTACGAGAGCGGAGATAGCAACGTTCTTCTTAGCAACGTCGGACTCAACAACCTTGTTGTTTGTCGGGCTCCAGCCGAGCTCTTCACATCTCTGAGTCTGGCACTCTTCGCTTGAGAGATAGTAAGCGAGGATCTGAGCTGTGCG
>CADBTV010000005.1 GCA_902797655.1 uncultured Ruminococcus sp. | reverse complement strand
TTTGTATTGCCCGCTCAGTTGCACGCTGCGCGCGCACGAGCGATGGCTATACGAAAGCGGACGCGCTGATTGCGCGCGCTTTCTTGCTTTATAGGAAACTGCTCTGTAACGCTGCGATACAATAAAATTTTTCGCATGGTAATTGATAATTGCAATAGCATAAACTCCTATAAAGCAAAAACAGTTTATATTCTCCGCTCAGTTTGCTGCTGCGCAGCAACGAGCGATGAGTAGCGAAATGCGCGCAAAGCGCGCCTTTCTTGCGCCCAAAACTGTCCTGCAAGATATTTGGTTATCTGTGTATTTTAAAAGACAGATTGTGTGATATAATTACCTCATTCATTAAGGAGGTAAGCTATGACTACTCAGATCAAGAAACAAAACTCAACTGTACTCTTACTCACTCTGACGGCAATTATGACCGCTATGGTTTACGTGTTCACAGCGTTCGTCAACATAAAACTTCCGATTACAGCAAACGGAGGACTTGTACACCTCGGGAACGTTCCGCTGTTTATCGGTGCGATACTATTCGGCAAAAAGCTCGGAGCAATATCCGGTGGAATCGGAATGGCGTTATTTGATTTGCTGTCGGGCTGGACGCTTTGGGCTCCGTTCACTCTAATCATCGTGGCCGCTATGGGCTGGGTTGTCGGAGCAGTGGCGTATAACCGCCGCAAGCCGTTATATTACCTGCTTGCGTTAATCGCTGCACTGGTAATTAAGATCATCGGTTACTATATTGCCGAGGCAATAATTTTCCAAAATCCGATTGTCCCCCTTTCGTCGATTCCCGGGAACATTGTGCAGATTACTGTGGCGTCTGTAATAACCTTGGCGTTGATTCATCCGCTTGAAAAACTTACAAAATTCATAAAACTATAAATCGGGACTTGAAATTACGGACTTTGTGTGTTATTATATATAAAACCTATTATATTGATAGGTTTAATATGATATAATTACGAGTAAATGTAATTCAGGTGATTTTATGGCGATTGATTACAGTAATCCGATTGTGCGAAACGCCGTTCGATATGACGAAATCGGAATCGAAAAGGAATGTCTGCGCATAACCGGAAGCGGAACTCTGGCGCACACCCCTCACCCGTTTCGAGAAAGCGAGAAGAACATTGACCGCGATTTTTGCGAGAATCAAATTGAGTTTATAAGCGATGTATTTACCGACAGCTCAGAGCTTATCAGTCAGCTTGAGGAGCTCCACGACAAGGCGTACAGCGTAATTGAACAAAACGGAGAACTGCTTTGGAGCTTTTCAAATCCTCCGTTTGTTTCGGACGAGGATGATATTTTAATCGCAAGCTTTTCCGAAGGGAATAAATCCAGGGAGATATACAGAAGATACCTTGCGAATAAATACGGAAAGATGAAGATGCTGTTCTCCGGAATTCACTACAATTTTTCCTTCTCCGAAGAATTGATAACCGCTTCACAAAACGACAAAAACGCGCTTTACCTCTCCCTAGCCGTAAAGCTGGTTAAGTACGGCTGGCTGTTGGTGTATCTGATGTCCGCGAGTCCTGTGCTTGACGACTCTTACATAAGACTCACGGCGCTGAACAAGACCGACAAATACCGCTACGCTTCGTTAAGATGCAGTGAAGCAGGCTACTGGAACGACTTCATCCCCATCCTGAATTACAACTCTATCGCGGAATACGTTGAGAGTATTCAAAGTTATATTGACAGGGGGCTATTGCGTTCTTCATCGGAGCTTTACTATCCGGTACGATTAAAGCCCTCAGGAAAAAACTCGCTCGAAGGACTCACAAACGGTATCAACCACGTTGAACTTCGTACGCTTGACCTCAATCCTTTCTCACGCGTTGGCATTTCCAAGGACGACATCGACTTTATACATCTCTTAATCCTGTACCTAAGCTCTTTAGACGACGATGAATTCAGCGTAAATGAGCAAGTCATCTCAATTAAAAACATTCGAATTGCCGCTTTGTACGACGACTGCTCAAACAAAATTGTTCAGAAAGGCAGACGCGTCCCAACCCGTAACGCCGCGGAACACGTTCTGAAAAGGATAAAAAGCTTTGCCGATAAATACTTTCCTGAGTTTTCAGACTCAGCAGCGTTTCAGCTCAAAAAGCTGAACGGCAAGCGTTACGCGCGTATGGTGAGGAATCAATTCAGCGATGACTTCATAATTAAGGGGCTGGAGCTTGCCAAAAAGAACGCGAGAGGAGCTAACGTCTATGTGTGAGATTCTGGGATTTTCATCAGGAGATGATTTTTACGCAAACGACTACCTCAAAGCCTTCTACAGTCACAGCGATAAACATCCTCACGGCTGGGGGTTAGCCTGCGTTTCGTCAGCCGGCGCGACGATTGAAAAGGAAAGTGTTCAGGCTTCCAAGAGCAATTACCTGCGAGAAAGGCTTGCACAGCCGATTAACGAAAGGCTTCTCCTCGCCCACATCCGCTACGCTACAATAGGCAACGTCGAACGTCAGAATTGCCACCCTTACACCGGCATTGATAACCTCAAACGTCAATGGACTCTTATCCATAACGGCACGATATTTGACTTTAAGCCGCTGGAAAGCTATGTCAAAAAGCAGGACGGAGACACCGACAGCGAACGGATTCTGCTCTATATACTCGACAAAATCAGCCTTGCCCAAAAGGAGAAGAAATCGAAACTCAGCTTTGAGGAAAGGTTTTGGATTCTCGACTGCGTAATCAGGAATATGGCAAAGGGCAACAAGCTCAACCTTATACTTACCGACGGACGCTATCTTTACGCGCATACCAACTGCAAAAACACCCTGCATTACATCCAAAAGCAAAACACCGCGGTTTTCTCCACTCAACCGCTGAGCACGGAGAACTGGCAGGCAGCTCCTTTGATGAAGCTTGTCGCGTTTAAAGACGGAAAACTCATTGCCGAGGGCACCGCTCACGACAATGAGTACGTTGAAAATGAAGAACATCTCAAAATGCTGTATCAGATATTCTCGAATTTGTAGGTGAAATATGGACAAAAAATATATTTATCAAGAGCTTTTCAACCGATATATTGAACCGACAAAGCCTGAACGAAAAAAATACATCGGCGTTGAAATTGAAATGCCGATTCTCAACCTGAACAAGCAGGCTGTGGATTTTGACGTAATACACAAGCTGACCGGAGCGTTTATGCACGCGTTTATTTTTAAACCGACCGGCTACGATGACGACGGTAATGTTTACTCAGCTCAGAGCGAGAGCAACGACGACATCCTTTCCTACGACTGCTCCTACAACAACCTCGAGCTTTCCTTTGGCAGAGAGCGCAACCTCAACACGATTTATAAGCGGTTCAAAAGCTACTACCGCTTTATCCGGGAGTTTCTGGAGCCGTTTAATTACACACTTACCGGAATGGGAATCAATCCGTACCGCGCGTACAACCGCAACATACCGATTGAAAACGGAAGGTACAGAATGCTGTTTCATCACCTTGGAAGCTACAAAAGCTACAAGCTGCCTATGTACTTTCACGAACACCCTGACTTTGGTACCTTTTCGAGTGCGTCACAGGTTCAACTGGATGTTGAATATAACAAGCTGCCGCTTACGCTAAACACCTTCACAAAGCTCGAGCCGATAAAAGCTCTGCTCTTCAACAACTCGGTAATGCCGGGCGAGCACGATGATTTACACTGCTGTCGGGATATGTTCTGGGAAAACAGCACCCACGGAATCAACTCTCACAACATAGGGATGTTTGCCTGCGAATTCAAAAACGCGGACGATATACTCAAATACATTTCCTCAACGAGCATCTACTGCGTTGAACGCGGCGGAAAGTACATTAACTTTTCACCAATTAACATAGTCGATTATATGAGCTGTGAGGAAATCGAAGGAGAATACTTTGAGAACGGCAGTTACAAAAAGCTCAGCTTCAAGCCCGACATAAAAGACCTTAAATACCTGCGAACCTTCAAGTTCGAGGACTTAACGTTCAGAGGTACGGTGGAGTTTCGTTCTGTGTGCTGTCAGCCGATAAAGGACTGTATGTGCGTTGCCGCGTTTCATATCGGGCTTATGGACAAGATTGAGGAGCTGTCGGATATTCTTAATAACGACGAGGTAATCTACCGCAACGGATACACTCCGGCTGAACTCAGAAAGTTATTTGTAAAAAGCAAATTACCCGACTTTGTTGATGTTGACAAGCTGTATAAGCTTGCAAAAAGAATCGTAGATTTAAGCAGCAAAGGGCTCACGGAAAGAGGATTGTCGGAGGAAGTGTTTTTAACTCCGCTTTACGAAAGAATAAGCCGCAGAACCAATCCTGCAAAATCACTTTATGATATGCTCGAAAGAGGACATAAGCTTGAAGAAATAATCAATTACTATTCGGAGATATAGCAAAGGACAGCGCGCAACACGCTGTCCTTTTTCTTACTTGAAGGCTATCAGGATATACCTGACGTTTTCTTCATTTAGGTTATACTTAACTCCGCCGCTCGGCGAGCTGTCCTGGTTCACAAGCACATTTGTACCCGAGATTGAAATTCCGCCGCTTATACCCTTGGTTGTCGCGACAGCGGCGTTCACGTTTGTGTATGTGCCGTTGTACGCTGTCAGAGGCGAATCAAGCTTGTACATTATCGCAAGCGTCGGTTCAAATCCGACGTTTACCGACGCGTTCTGAGCTCCGTTACCGAGGATTACGCTGACGGTAAAAGGCTCGGACACTCTCGCCTTTTCGCTTGCCGAAAGGTGAGCCGCGGTGTTCGAGGTGTGGCTGTAAACCGCATTGTCGATTATACTGTTATCCGCCACAAAGTCGGCTCTTTTTGGTATATCTGTTCCGAGCCAGCTGTTGAGCTGAAGGTGCGGAGTTTTGTTAGTTGATGGCATATGTATACTTCCTTTGCGTTAAGATTCAATTTGCGCCCATGATTGATTGAGGGCGTCGAGAGTATTAAAGCTTCTGTTGAGGTTGTCGAGCTCGTTATACCGGCGTCCGCCGAAGAACACATCCACGTCGCAATGCGCCGGTAAAAACTCCTTTATCTGCTTTTCGAGCCACTTTTCGAGCGTTTCTGTGTATGTGTCAAACATCATTACCGAGATATACGAAAGTTCAGGATACTCGCTAAGCTGATAGCTCTCAACTCCGAGGCTGTTCATAAAGCGCTCAAAATCGGCGACAGTGTGTGAGGTTATGTCGAGTGAGAGCCTTTTATGGAGCATTTCTCTCCTATCGTCAAGAGAGAATCCGTCTCTTGAATAGCCGAACATCTTCTCCCTCTGCTCGATTCCGCTTTGAGACGACGTTTTGATAAACCTGTCGTCGAGGACGTTCTGGATATTTTCCTTGTGCTTGTCGAGCGCGTAAGCGTATGACTCGAGCTCCCTTGTTACATTATCATCCGTATCAAGGCGATAAATATTTAGCGGTTCAAGAGAATATAGCATAGTTTGCAGCGACGTCATAACTATTCATCCTCCAACACTACGTGAACACTCCGGAGTACAGGGAACTCATCGGGATCGACTGTACAACGGTTTCTGTACCCTCCGACCCAGTAAAAGTTACTCACTCCCTCAGCGCTGATAATTGCCGCGCTCAGGTGATTTTCATATACAGACTCGCCAATCTCCAGGCTGTTGAGCATTTCGTTGATGCTGTCGGTGATATTTTGAGTTACAACGTCAAGGCTGTAGCCGTCCTTCAGCTCAACCTCTACGCCGACAGTAAAGTTAACCGCTGTTGCGGAGAACACCATCACGCTTGTGTTCAGCTCGCGCTCTTTGTTGATAAGCTCTGTGACCTTGTTGACGATTTCATAGCCTGCCGGAGCGCGTCCGGAAGCAACGTACACGTCGATCGTGCCCTTTCCTCTTGCCTGCGGCAAAACATTCGCCGAGGTTACACCCTCTACCGACAAAGCAAGATCCTTGTAGAAAACGGCGTTGGTGCCGTTGGGTATATACTTATGCGAATCTAGGATACGGCGTCTGAGCTTTTCGTCTGTTTCCCTGTCGGTGCCGCCGCTCATAGCGTAGATGTTAGACACCCGGTCGATTCCTACTATATTAGTAACCAGAGTATCAATCTCGCCTACAGCGGCATTTCCCGAAGCGCCGCCGTTGACAGCAACGCACGGAACGGAAATCTCTGTCGCTCCGCTTAGGAGCACCTTCTCTGTTTCCGTGACATAACGTACTCCGTCAGAGCCGCCTGTCGAGACAACGCTGCCTGCAGGAATTGTGATGTTGCTCTGAGCAGGGGTGTTGGTGTAAAATTTCACAGTTCCTTTGGCTTTAACAGCTTCAAGACGCTCAATTCCTCTCTCGTAAGCGTGAGAGTCAAGGTACTCTCCCGCAGCTGTTAAAGGTGAAATCTGGCGCCGTACAAAGTCGAGGTTGACCTCGTTCTGATAAATCTCGCCGGCAAGAACCTTCATTCTGATGTCAATGTCGGAAAGCGGCGGCACTTCGCGCCCGGTAAGCTCCTTATACTTGTTTTTCATTCCGGTGAGAATTGTGTTGTAATTATCCATTAGCATACACCTCTGTATCATAAGAATTGTATCCGTCAAAAATTGAAACGCTCAGCCTGAGTCCGGTTGTATCCTCTACCGCGCCAAAAATTCTGACCGATATTTTTTGACCTGCAAAACATTCGTTGAGCTGCATTTCAGCCGAAGATAAAGTATCGTCGTCTATTACAAAACCGTCCTCAAAGGCTCCGAGCCCGCGGTCATAGATAAAGGCTCCCCTCGGAGCGCGCAGCGCGATTTCAAGCTTCTGCTTTAATTCATCTATGCCGTCAATCATAATCGGAACACCGCCGTGTCCGAGGGCAATGTCCTTGTTATCAATCATAACATCCATCTTAATACCTCACTCCGTTAATATAGACTCCGCCGTCGTTTTTGAGAACAATGCTCGCTCCTCCGAGCGAGGTTAGCATAAGCTCTCCCGGTTCAAGGTTTGCTTTAGCAGCAACTGTGCCGAGACACACATCGTTACCTCCGGCGTTGATTACGACCGAATCCTCGCCTGACGGCGGAGCGTAGCTAATTCCGTAAGGAGCGACAATCGGTATTCCGGCAAAGTCGCTCGACGCGTTGATGTGAACCTTGCCGTCTGACGACGAAGTAACTCTGCCTTTTTCGGGAAGCGCTTCGCCCAAAGAGTTTTTTGTAACATAATTAAGTATCCACATTTTCTTCTCTCCTTTTGAGTGTTACGGTTGTGTATTCTCCGTAGGATGACAACGAATAGAACAAGCTGCTCACGTACAAATCTTTAAGCTCTCCCAATACCTTATCGTGAATTTCGGCTTTTGCGCCGAGCAAATCGGTAAGCCTGCCGAAGCAACGCAGAGTGATTACATAGGAATTGCGCATCGAGTTTTTGATAACGCTTTCCGCAAGCGTAAGCGGCACGTATGGATTTGACGCGTCAATGTAACGCTCTCTCCTGACGTTGCCTGTTGCTGACGGATTTTCTGTAACCGCTGAGTAATCTCCGTCCTCGGTGAGCTTTGAGTAAACCTTGGTTATCATTTTGCACGGCTTTGTATTTTCTTTTATAGAATTATATTTAATCCCGTTATCTACAGAAAACAGAACGCTCTTTTCATTTTGCAAGCCGTTAAGACAAATCCTGCCATCAGGCTCAACCCTGGGCATAGAGCCGTAAACCTGAACGCAAAAATTCTGCGCCACCTGCCAGTTTGTAGTACCTTTCGAGATATTGAGCGAGCCGAACAGCGTTCTCTCCTCCCCTATGTACTTTTCGATTCCATACGGACGAATGTGATTCATAAAAAGAACCGAGGTTGACAGCTCACTGTAGGACACAGGCTTGCTCTCGTTGTCGAGCAAAGCCGCCGCAAGGCTCCTGGCGACAATCCTGGTAACAACCTCGCTCTTTCCTGCGAAGCGCTGGATTTCATCGATAATACCGGTAAAAATCAGCACGTCATCATTGTAGACATCTATGTTCTCGGCGTTAGAAACATCCTTGCAGCCGACAAAGCTTACGGAAATATCATCGGCAGGTATATCCTCATCCATATTCATAGAGAAAGCAATCGGATTTACCAGCGTAGCAAATACCTCGTTATTATTCTTTAAGAGAAATTTCAGCATATCCTCACGCTCTTATCCTGCAAGCTTTCGTTAATAAATCTGATGTCCGGGTTAAGCCTTACGAGAGTGTCAATATCAACCGAGTACATATAGGAAACGTCCCACAAATTCTCACCCATCATCACCTTGTGGTAGTAAGGGGTGTTACCGCTGTCGGAGTCGGTTGTGTCCTCACAAAACTCAAAGCAGTACTCAACCAGCTCGGGAGTCGGGTCGCAGGAGAGCTCCAGCTTAGTGAAGTAAGCGAAGAAGGGCTTTATATCCGGCAGGGACAGTATTCCGCTTCCGCCCTCCATCTGGAGTCTGAGCAAATCCGCGTAGGCGCGGATACAGTTTTCGCCTGCAAACTGACCTTTGCCGGTTACTGTTCTGCATTTTCTGCCGACGCGAGTAATTTCAGGCTCGCCAAAGAGGATATTATCCTCTTTGACTTTTGCCTTGTCCTGTACTCTGAGAGACTCGGGATTATGCTCAAAGGTTATGCCCTTGTACCTCATTTTCGCGAGAATCATCCGAGCATCGCCTCCTGCTCCTCGGTGAGAGCTCTGTTGTATCGTCTGCTGTCCTGCTCAAAGATTTCGCTGATTTGCATTGCCTGTTCTCTGGTGTTTAAATCTGTGTAATCTTCAGGGTTCATTCTATCAACTCCTTATGGTGTGAAACAATCTTGGTTACGGTAACAACCCTTCGGCTTTCATCATAATAGCTCTCGCTGCTTTCGACAACGCAGTTTGTGTAAAAATAAGCGTCTTTGTCCGACTCAATCGTCACATTAAAATCCCCGGGATAATCATATCGTTTATCTGAGAGCTGCTTAATTGTAATCAAATACTCTTTTTTTCTGTCCCTGAAGCACCATGGACTTTCACTGAGCATTTCATAAACGGGGATTCGCTTGTTGTTTTCCTGAACCGAAACACAAACTACACCTCCGAGAGCGGTGTTATCGAGAAAGACTCTGGTATCGGTTTTACCTGTATTAATCATCTGATTCATTTTCATCACCATCTATATAAAGCGAATAAGCGCAATCTATATCCTTAAAGATATTGTCGGTGAGGTGATCCCTCTTGGTTTCGGAAATTCCGAGCTTATCAATGAAGTTAGCGGCGCAGACATCTTCAAGAGCCTGCGCTAATTCCTCGGATTTCCGGCTGAGGTCGTTACCGGATAAGCTCACACCGCAGTAAAGCCTGAGCCGCAAAGTTCCGGCAAATGACTTTCCGGGCGAATCATTATCAATATATCCGCCTAAAAAGCTTTTATCGGAGCGAAGGTCTCCATACCTTACCGCACAGACAAATCCGCTCATAGGCTTTCCGGATACAGATGGACTGTATTCGCGTACAAATTTGATATTCTCTGTATTTTCGTGTTGTTTCAACTGAGCAATAAAGCTGTCCAATATCGCTTTAATCATCAAAATCATCCTCAATCTGTTCTATGTGGGCGGAAACTACCGCCCACACATATAATAAACAGTCCTGAAATATGTAGTTACCTGAGGAGACTACGGCGTATTCCATGTCATTCACAACGAGAAGATCGCCTCTCTTGATTTTTGTATCAGCCGGCGCGATAATCAGGTGCTTATCTTTTGTAAAAACACCCGAAAGATGCCGCTGCGGAATGAAGTAATTCTGCTGCTTTTTTCTCAAAGGCTGGAAGAAGGCTTTTATAGTTTTAGCGTCCTCTCCGGATTTAAGAAGCATATTGGTTCCGTAGCGGTTAAATATATCAGGAGGAAATTTCAATTCATCACACCCTCTTGAACAAAAAATCGGAGTTATCTCCCATACTTTTGAGCCTACAAAGCTCGGACTCCCAAAGCGACTTGGCATACCCTACTCTGCTGTTGTTATAGCTTACTCTCACGTCTCCGGCAGAGAACGAGGATTCCCTGCTTTCTACTCCGGCGATATACTGATAAAAGGCATATACGCCGGCAGACTTTTCAACGGCGGAGATTTGCTCCTCGGTGAGCCTATTTGTATCGACCATACTCTTGACGTAGGAAATTGCGTCCTTGATTATTGGTATCCACTTCTCAGCCTGAGCGTCGTCAAAGCCTGTGAGCAGCTTAAACTTATAAAGCGCGTTATCCAAGCCCATAATCTTCCTCCTTAATAGATGAGCAGTTTTGTAGCTCCGGAGAAGATTTTGGCAAAACCGGCAGTACAGGTAATCGCAGCTCGCTCGAGCTGACGGTCGATGAGCTTGTCGTAATCGGTTACAACATCGCCTGCCTGAACCATCTCTAAGGCGCAGTTTTTGTCAAAGCAAATAAGCTTGGTTGATTCAATTGACGGAACATGGAACAATGACGCGCCCAGAGGAGTAACCATCTTGCCGGTCCCCTGGAAGTTCAGACCTGCTGCAGCGTCCTTCATCTCGTTCATATCGAGGAGCTTTTTCATCGCGTCGGTCGGCGCGAGAATTGTGTTGAACTCATACGGAGTGAGCTTACCCCATACTTTGAGAAGGTCGGCGTATGTAATCGATCCGCTGTCAGTTGCCTGAACAGGCTCGCTGGGGTTTGAGTTGCCGTCGCCGTTTACAAGCACCGCTACAGCGTCACTGAGCTGAGCGCGGCGGATGTAAGCGCCGATCTGATTGAGTGTTACTGTAAAGAGGTCGAGACGCTGGAACCTGAGAGCTTCATAAGATGATACAAGCATTCTGCCTCGCTTGTGGAGTTTTACGAGGTTCTCCTGAGTCTTAACGATTGTCTGAGGAATTGTGGCGCCCTCGGCTACTACCTTTAGGCTTTTATCCTCCTCTGTCGGAACAGATGCGACTGAGCGGTAGTCCATACCGTCGATGTTTGTGATTGTCGCGACAATATCGGGAATGATGTCATTCTGCTCCATACCCTGCATTACAGCTCTGCTGACGTACTCCGGAAAGAGCGCCGCGGAGTTGCTTGTCTGGAAGAACTTCTCAACACAGTCGCTGCCCTTACCCGATACGTGAATATCAAAACGCTTTAGCTGGCGGCCGAACGCGTCGAGTCCTTCAAGAGACGTACCCGTGTAATTCTCGGACGGGTCGAGCTTTTCGAGTGTATCTGTTAGGCTTTTGCCCGACTGATACATTCCTTTTTCGATTGTTAAGTTTTCAAAAATTGCCACTTAAATTACCTCCTTAAAGAATAAAACCTACGGTTGTTGATGTGGAGTAGATCACGTTGAATTTTGTGCCTGTCTGAGAAGCGGCTACAGTAGTTGCCGAAGCCGCGGAGAGTCCTGTTCTGCCGAGATTAATCTTGGCGGAAGCCGGAAGCTCAACGTAACCGGAAAGCTGAACAGCAGCGTAGCCGCCTCTCACGCCTACGCACACTCCGATAAAATCGTCGCCGGAAGCGGCTTTCGAAACTACAAAATTGTCTGAAATTTTTACAATATTTCCGACCGCTACGTCAGAAGTAGCGATAAATGTTGCCACGTTTTCTCCGTAGCCCTTAAAACTTACGTTCATAATTACCTCCGTTAAATCTTAAATTCTGTGTTTGAATCGGACTTGTTGTCTTTTTTCTCAACATAAAGCTGAGGCTTCGGCGGAAGGAATTTTTCCGCCTTTTTTCTGTATACAGAGCTGAACTCCTTGAGCTGCTCAACCGAGAGAGCCTTGGTTACAGACTCCATTGTTTCTCTGGAAATCTCAGGCTGAACAATCGCGCTGAACTTCATAACCTCAGCGACGAGGGAGTTTCGGTATATCATACCGTCTGCCGCCTGCTTTTTAAGTCCTTCAATGTATTCCTTGAGCTGTTCGCTGTCTTTTTTGGTGAGTGTGACAGCCTCACTGTTTTCAATAGACTTGATAATATCTGACATTGGTTTATCCTTTCCTGAAAATGCCTTGACAACGCCGGCGCCCTTTTGAGCCGGAACAGCCACAAAGCTGAACTCGTAAGCGTCGTACGGATCGCACAGTTCACCGAAGCAAAGCTTACCTCCGTACTCGACTCCCTTTCTGTGAGTGCATGAGCCGAGCTCCTCTCCGCAGATACTGCACAGAGTTTTCTCAACCGCGCAGCCTACGCTTACCTCGCGGAGGATTCCTCCGTCGATAAGCTCCCTGAGCTCTTTGTTGCTGTCGAGCACCGGCATATACGCTCTTGCCTTCAGGCAAAAGTAGTCGTCGCCGACGAGGTTCTTTTTCCCCGGAATATTCTCGACAGAACAGCTTATGATTCGGGCTGTCTGGTTGGAAGCTGTCGGATTATGATCAAAAATGCCGGTCTTGCCGACGAACTGCTCCGAGAGCTTTTCCAGCGACTCAACGGTGAAGCGTTCATAATCGCGGTCAACGTCGTTGTCGCAAAGTATCACCGAAAACACATACACCTCGTCGCTGTTAAGCTCTCTGCGAGCGTACGAGTTAATAAGCCTGAGTTCGTCGTCAGCGAGCTCGGCGTTTTTTATTACCTGACCTTTTTTCACTGTGATGATACACCTCTTTCAATCTGAGCCGCCTGGGCGTTATTGAGTCTTGCCTGTGAAAGCTCGACCTCATCCTGCAGGTTAATCAAATCCCACCTTACCTTAACCTTGTCGTTGAAGCCGTTAAGCCGTAAAAAGGTCTTGCAGATTTTGACTATTACCGGCGTGAGCAGGGCTCTGTAATGTTCGAGCTCACTGGTCAGAATGTCTGACTGCTGAGAACTCATACGTTCAGAGGTTGACCAGCTTATGCCGAGCATAAAAGGCGGTATTCCGAGCTTTGAGAGAATCTGCTCGAGCAGATGCTTGACCGGTACGTCGCAATCGAGAATCTGATTATCCGCGCCGATCACCTTAACGTTGACGTCGCCTACCGAGACAAAGTCGCAGACCTCGCTGCTTCTCATCGCCGCGCTCCATTCATCCGCAATCTGCTGAGCCTGCTTTTTTGTAACTGTCGGAGAACTTGAGTCGGGACGATACGTTACCGCAAAGCGGACGTTGCCTACCCTTTCCCAGTTAGTTCCGACCGAGTTGAAGATTTTGAGCAGGATGCCGCTCACATACGGAAGTCCGCGCATAATTGAGGTTCCTCTTACGGTGCCGGGTTCAGGGTTTAAGAGAGTCGGTATGATAAGATTCTGACACACCGGCTCCGCAAGAGACGAGTCATTGAGCACTACCTTGAGGTTAAGAGGGCTTCCGTTTGCTTTAATCGTGACGTCCTTTAAGCTCGCGTTGTAAAGGGCTGAGACAGTGCTGTTGTCGCCGCTGAGTACAATCTCGCCGACAGCCTGACCGTAGGTCAAAAGCTCGTTTAAGTAAGTTGTGATAAACGAATAAATCCCGTATGCTCCGCCGGAGCAATATACTGACGACAAAAAGTCGTTGAGCGACGCAGTCGCGTTTGCGTCCTCGGCGCGCACCTCAAAATTACCTATCAGACGGACGGTTTTCTCAATCGCCGCGTCAATAATCGGCACAGCTTCTCTCAGCGAGCTGTACAATTCAATCTCAGTTCTTGTCAACGGTGAATAATCATACAAGGTCTGAAACGGATGATTGCTCGAGGACGACGGCGCAGGATACACCAAAGCGTCTGTTTTGTTTTCTTTTTTATTTCTTTTAAAGAAATTCATTAGCTATTCACCTTTCTCCCACTAAAGGTTTTGAGCGCTTTAGCGTGGGAATGTAAAGCGCTACCTCCTTGCGGCAAGCACAGCAAAGCCGCTCTCGCCGTCGAGTACAGTCGAGACGAAATACCTTATATCGTCCATGGCGTGGTCGTTTTCCTTCATCGGATTATCCGGCCCCTTTTCGTCCCAGCGGTAGAGAGAAAACTCCCTTATGCTGTCGGCGCAGTTGTTGCAGATTACAATTTCCCTCTGCTTGAGCGCCGCGGCGGTTCTGCGTATTCCGTTAATCACATTGTTCTTAGCCGGAGTAACGCTGTACTCACCGTGACGACGGATAGTTTCAATGAACGAAGCCGCTGAGGGATCAACCACAATCGTCTCGACGCTTTTGGTTCCGATTAAGCCTTCAAGAGCTGTGTAATGCTCCTCGTCGGTTTTTTGGAAGCCCTCGCGCCGCGAGTCAAAGTAGCTTTCCTCAATCCTGTACCACACCTCGTCCTTCAGCGCCCACAATCCTATTGACGCGGGATTGACTGTGCCGTAATCAACTGACACAACATACCGCTCAAACGGCGGATTTGGGACGCTTTCAAAAGAGCTGTCATTCATAAAAGGATACACAGCGCCCGTTACCGCGACCCACTTTCCTAAGATAAACCGCTGGTAAAACGAACCGCTGTAGAGATTTTCATACCGCCTTATTGTGGACTTACTCAGCGAGGGATTGTCCTGCATTGTGAAGTGGATATACAAGGCGTTTTTCTTTTTTGACTGCTTAATCCAGCTACGATAAAACCAGTGAGACGGATACTCGGGGTTGCAGTTGAACCAGTATTTGCTGTTTTCAACGGAGCACCTTGCGAGAGCCTGTTCAACAAAAGACCTGGGCATCAGCGCCACCTCGTCAAAAAGCACTCCGGCAAGGGTCATACCCTGAATTAGCGAAGCGCTGCTCTCGTCCTTTCCGCCGAAAATATAGTATCTGTTTGTAACTCCGCGGTATGAAATCTGCAATCGGTTTTCGCTGAGCTTTTCCTCAACGGTAAAACCCAAGTTGGATAAAGTCGAAATCATCGGCGTAATTATGTTGCGCCTTGCGGAGCGGATTGTTTTGCCGCAGATTGCAAAGCTCTGATCTCTGAAGCGGTAAAAACTCCAGAACACAAACGAAATCGACATACAAAACGTCTTTCCCGAACGCACCGCGCCGTCGCAGATTACCGCATTTTTATTCTTGTTACGGCTTTTGTTGCACCACCAGGTTAGAACCTCATACTGCTTTTTGCTGAACGGTTTAATCTCCATTGATACTGTCTAGCTTTTCAGCGCCTGCCTCGAGCGCTTCGTAGAACGGAATCGACGCTGTATTGTTGTTTTCAGCTTCTGTGAGCCGTTCAAGCGCCTTGAACCTGTCGAAGAATTTAATCTCGGTCGCGTTGTCCTTGCGCCGAATCTCCGAGATGTTAAAAAGATTCATCTCCCTGAGCTGTTCGACGTCGGGGTTATCCATATAGATAAGACTCACCGCGTCCGCGATACTGCCGAGCGCGAGCTTTTTAAGCCCTGCGTTTGCAAGTGCCGCGAGGTTCTTCCGCTGAGCTTCGCCGAGACGTATAATCTCGGAGCAAATCTCATCCTTGCGCAAAAGCTCCTTGCCGTTTTTTATGCCCGATTTCTTCTCCGCCTCGTTGACGCTGCACGTTTCGAGGTAGTTCATACAGAAGGCTCGCTCCTTTTTTGTAAGCTTTGACATTTCTCCTCCTTTCTGTCAGCCCTCACCCATAGGCTAAAAAAGAAAAAAATTGCATTGTTTAATGCAATTTTTCGAAAAATTTTTTAAATTTTTTTATTTTCATTGGATTAATCCGTATTTTTTAAATAACAGAAGTAAAAAAAGCAGGTAACTTAAAAAGCTACCTGCTATCAAAAGTATAATAAAAATTATTTACGGTCTCCTCTGCGGTGATGTCTGTCGCCGCGAGGTCTGCGCGGACGGGAGTTTCTCTCCTCGTCGGGATCGTTCTCCGGCTCAAGACCGTCAACCTCAATGAGCACAGCTCTGCGGCTGAGGTTGAGTCTGCCCTTGTCGTCAATCTCGAGAACCTTTACGCGGATAACGTCACCTACGTTTACAACATCGGTTACGTTCTTTGTGCGCTTAACGTCGAGCTGGCTTATATGGCAAAGTCCCTCTTTACCCGGCGCAATCTCAACAAACGCGCCAAAGTCCATAATTCTTGTTACCTTACCAAAGAACATAGCGCCCGGCTCAGGATCGTTAGCGATTGTCTCAATCATGCTGAGAGCGCGTTTGCAGTTCTCGGTATCAAGACCGGATACGAATACGTTGCCTGTCTCGCCGTCCTCTTCGATGTCAACCTTACACTCGCACTGAGCCTGAATTTCCTTGATAACCTTACCGCTCTTACCGATAACCTCGCTGATTTTGTCAGCAGGGATTGTTGTTGTAAACATCTTAGGAGCGTATTTGGAAAGCTCAGGACGAGGCTCGGCAATAGCCTTGAGCATAACCTCGTCGAGGATGTAGTTACGAGCTTTATGAGTTTTAGCGAGGGCTTCCTTGACCATTTCGGGAAGAAGTCCGCTGATTTTAAGATCCATCTGGATAGCTGTGATACCATCCTTTGTACCTGCAACCTTGAAGTCCATATCGCCGAAGAAGTCCTCGAGACCCTGGATGTCAACCATAGTCATCCATCTCTCGCCCTCGGTGATAAGTCCGCAGGAGATACCTGCTACAGGAGCCTTGATCGGAACACCTGCATCCATAAGAGCAAGTGTTGAACCGCAGACAGAGCCCTGTGAGGTTGAGCCGTTTGAGGAAAGAACCTCGGAAACAAGACGAAGAGCGTACGGGAACTCCTCAACCGGAGGAATTACCGGAAGGAGAGCTCTCTCAGCGAGCGCACCGTGACCAATCTCACGTCTGCCGGGGCCTCTGCTCGGCTTTGTCTCGCCTACAGAATAGCTCGGGAAGTTGTAGTGGTGGATGTAT
>CADBTV010000004.1 GCA_902797655.1 uncultured Ruminococcus sp. | reverse complement strand
TACAAATAATTGTTTGCTTTATAGGAGCTTCTGATATTACAATTATCAGTTACCCTGTGAAAAAGTTTATTGTTTTGCAGCGTTACAAAGCAGTTTCCTATAAAGTAAACAAAGGAACTACCGCGTCAATTGCGGCAGCCCCTTTCAAAGCTATTTTATCTTGATTTTTATTGTTTTGATGATGGTTTTCGGGAGGTACCTTGAGTTACCGCCGGCGCGGATTTTCACTCTTATTCTTCGGGTGGATTTCCGGTAGCTTCCCTTTTTGATGGTAATTACTCCCTTTTTGCTGATTTTGAGCCTTTTAAATAATTTCTTTGATGAACCCTTTTTTATCAGCTTAACAGTAATTTTACCCTTTGCGTTTTTAAGCCGGAGCACCTTTAACCTGCGGCTTTTGAGCTTTAGGTCAGAAGCCTTGACGGTCTTTTTTATCGCTGTGACCCTGATAGGATTAGCCTGCTTTACAGCCGTTGATTTTTTCATTTGAGTTTTACTCTGCGTACCCTGCCGGGTCGGCGCGGTTGCGCGGGAGTCAAGCTCTGTTGCAGGTTCGGCTGCCTGAGGCGTTTTGAACACGACGGAAATCTGCTGCTCTTCGTCGGTATTGTTTATCGTAAAAGGCTCGCTGGAGCTGAGCTTGGTTGTTTTGTCAGAAGCATAGCGCACAAGCCGATAGCTTTCTCCCGGAGAAAGCTTACCGTTTAGAGTAAGGGCTTCAGCGGATTGTACGACAGAAACAACACTGCCGCCCTCGTCCGCAACGCAGAGCTCACCGTCGGGAACATAACCGGTCAGGCTAAGCTCGCATTTGGTGAGGCTTTTGTCGATAGTGAACATAAGCTTGTTGCAGAGAATCGCGTTAATTCCGTTTGCCGCGAGAACGGCGGCATGCTTTTCGGAATTAACCGGATAGGCAACCGTTGAAAAGCCAAGGGACTTAACATAGCTGACAAGCTTATCCGGGAGGATGTATCTGTTTTTAATCATCTCGTCCTTTGTAAGCTCCTTGTCAGGCAGCGGCTTGACCTCAAGCATTAGCGCTGTTACGCCTTTTTCAGCCGGATTTGAAGCCTTTTTCTGTTTGTTTTCCTCATAAACCTGCTTGGCGTATTTTTCTATATTCTCCAACGTATTGTTTTGGGAATAGAGATAACCCTTTTTAAATTCGGGGTAGCCCTCCAGATAGCTTTTATACGAGGATATAAGCATAACGTTATCCGTAAGGCTTCTGCTGCTTATCGCCTTTTTCAGACGGGCAATATGCGCCTTGTCCAGATCACCTTTTTCGGTACCGGGCTGTTTTTTCAAATGTATCAGCAGAGTACGGATTCCCCGGTAGCCGTCCTCGGCAGGAGCGGACTTGCCGTCGTCTATACTCTTTTTAACAACGTCGAGCACCTCCTCGAGGGTCGGGATTGTAAAAGTCCTGCCGTTAAAAAGCTTCTTCATTGCTTTCCTAACCGGAGCGGGAAAGCTTTCCCGGTTTTCCATAGTGAGCTCCGAGATACTGTGCTTAGCGCCTGTTTTGTCCTTAATTGTCGATTCGTGACATACGAATATGTTGTCGTCCGCGCCCTGAAAAATATCGCACTCAATATACTTGTAATGCAGCGCGATTGCCTTTTCAAAGCCCTCAATCGTATTATCGGGATAAAAATCCATAGTACCGCGGTGAGCGATGTATCCGAAGGCTGATTTACCGGCGTTGTTATCTGACGCAAGTGCCGTTACGGTAAAGCACGACAGTAACGTCAACAGCACCAAAACGCAGCATAAAGCTTTCTTCATCGTTATAATCATTCCTTAATTATGAATCTATATTATATTTTATAATATATGTAAAAATTTTTCAACTCTTTTTTATAGAAAACTGCTCCGACAGCTATGAGCGCAACAACAACCGCTGTTATTATCGCTGCTTTTTTTGATTTCATTTTGCGAGACTTTCCTTATTTTCGGAGCGGCTAACGAGAGCGTCTACTACACCGACTTCGCGGTTAAGGCGTTTCGGATTTACCTGTGTATGATGGTATTCGCGTGCGTGAACAAGGCTTGCTTCATTTTCTTGCAGGCTATGGGCAAGGCAGTATCCTCAACAGTGCTCTCGATGATACGCGAGATTGTGTTTGGAGTCGGGTTCGCGGTTTTACTTCCGGTTTTCTTTGGTCTGGACGGAGTTTTGTACTCGATGCCGCTGTCTGATATACTGACGTTTTTCATATCTTTATTCCTGATTATCAAAACATACAGACAGCTAAATTCAGAATCAAAGATTGAAACCGGCGCGCAAATTATGGTATAGTATACTTATAAAGTATAAGAAGGCGTTGGAATGAAAACCAATAAAACTCAGTCACAATATGATAAGATGACCCGCACTCCGATAAACCGGCTGATACTCAGCCTGTCGGTGCCGGCTATTATCTCGATGCTGATAACGAACGTTTACAACCTTGTTGACACAGCGTTCGTCGGCACACTCGGCACAAGCGCGAGCGGAGCAATCGGTATAGTATTTGGATTTATGTCGATTGTGCAGGCGGTTGGATTCTTGTTCGGTCAGGGCGCAGGCAGTATACTCTCACGCGCGCTCGGAGAGAAGAACAAGGAAAAAGCTTCAATAAACGCTTCGGTGGGCTTTTTTTCGTCGATGCTGTTCGGACTTATCATCAGCGTAATCGGACTTGTGTTTATTGACGAGGTAGTAATGCTGCTCGGCAGCACGGTGACAATCGCGCCGTTCGCAAAAACATACGTCACCTACATCCTGATAGCAACGCCGTTTATGAGCTCGGGGCTCACGATGAACAACCTGCTCCGTTACGAGGGCAAGGCTGCGCTCGGAATGGTTGGACTGATGACGGGAGCTGTGCTGAATATGGCAGGCGATCCGATACTGATGTTCGGGCTGAATATGGGAATTGCCGGAGCCGGAGTTTCGACCGCGCTGAGCCAGTTCATAAGCTGGATGATACTTCTCTCGTTCTTCTGCGTAGGAAAAACCGAGTCGCGAATCAGCCTTAGATTTGCGCTGAAAGCGAAGCCTGCGGTATTTGCGGAGATTTTTACTACGGGATTCCCGAGCCTTTTACGCCAGGCTCTCAACAGTCTTGCGACCGTTTTGCTCAACGCGCAGTGCTCGGTGTACGGAGACGCGGCTGTCGCGGCGATGAGCATTGTGTCGAGGATATTTTTCTTTGCTTTTTCGGTTGCATTGGGGATCGGTCAGGGATACCAGCCTGTCGCGGCGTTCAACTACGGAGCGAAGAAGTTCAAGCGTCTAAGGGACGGCTATCGGTTTACTCTGACGCTCAATCAGGGGATCATAATATTCGCAGGGATTCTGCTTTGCGTATTTGCGAATGAACTTGTAGCATTGTTCAGGGACGACCCCGAGGTAATAAGAATCGGAGCGCACGCCCTTCGGCTGCAATCAATTGCCGGCTTTGCGCTGCCGGTATGTATGACGACTGAAATGCTTATGCAGAGCACCGGCAAGCGGCTTGGCGCTACGCTGATGTCATCGCTGAGGAGCGGACTGCTGTTTATCCCAATGCTGTACATTTTTACGGCGTTACGAGGTCTTTCGGGAATACAGGAAGCCCAGCCTGCGTCGCTTGTACTTTCACTTCCGGTTTCAATAGCGTTTGCAGTAATTTATTTTAAGCGGTTAGCACAGGAGGAAGCAGCTTTTAATTCTAAAATAGAATAATAGGACATAAAACAAAACCGAGGATTGCTCCTCGGTTTTATTTTGCTTTTGTCAGAACAGATTAATACGCAGGTTCAGCAGCACCGTTCTGGGTGGCGTATTTAGCTTTCTCCATAACCTTCGGCATAATATCGAGGAACTTTTGAACCTCTTCCTCGGTGTTATAGATGCCAAAGCTTACACGTACCATTCCGGCAGTGTTCATATCGGTGCAATTCTCAAAGCCTCTTGCTATCTCATCGGATATACCCATAAGTCTCCATACATACGGATGAGCGCAGAATGCTCCGCGGCGAGTTGCAACTCCGCCGAGCTCGGAGAGATACTGGGCAACGTAGTAGGTGTTGATGTCGCTGAAGTTAAAGGTTACAACGCCTACGCGGTCGTCGATGTTCTCGGAATCACCGTAGATGATGACGTTCGGGAGCTTTTTAAGACCGTCGATGAGCTTGCGGTTGAGAACCTTCTCGTGTTCTTCGATTTTGTCAAGACCGACAGTTGAGAGCACGTCGATTGCCTTTCCGAGGCCTACAACGCCCGGATAGTTCGGTGAGCCTGCCTCGTAAGCCGCCGGAGCGCTCTTTAGAATGCTCCAGTCGTCGCCGACAACCTTGATTGTACCGCCGCCGTAGAACTCAGGCATATGCTTGTTGAGCTCCTCGGTAAGACCTACAACAGCGCCGCCGCCGTAAGGCGAGTACATCTTGTGAGCTGAGAAGGCGATAAAGTCGATGTCATCGGTCTTATCGTCCCAGTCTCCAACCATAGAGAACTTGCGGTGAGCAACAATCTGCGCGCCGTCAACGACAATCTTTGCGCCGTATTTATGAGCCATCTTGGCAACGCGGTGTACGTCGTTTACGTAGCCTGTAACGTTGGAAGCAGCGGAAACGGAAACGATGTCAACCTTGTTTTCCTTCAAGAGCTTTTCGATATCGTCATAGATAACTCTGCCCTTTTCGTCAACCTCGGCATAGAGAACCTTGTCGCAGCGCTCGCGCCATCCAAGGTCGTTGGCGTGGTGCTCGATTCGGGTTGTGAGAACGACTGTGTCTCTGCTTTCAACAAGCGCGGAAGCGAGCTTGTTGAGTCCGTCGGTTGTGCTGTTTGTGTAGAAGCAGGTATAGAACTCAGGGTCGGCTCCGAGGAACTCGAGCACCTTGTCTCTTACGCTGTTGTAAATATCTGTGGAGTGGTTTGACTTCTGGGAGAAGCCTCTGCCGATTGAGCCGTACATCTTGAGCTCTTCGTCGATGAGCTCCTGAACTGCCTTGAGGGCAGGAGTTGTAGCCGCGTTATCAAAGTTGATGAGCGGAGTTTTTGTACCGTCGCTGAGCTCTACCGGAGTATCAAGACCGATAACATAGTCGCGGATAGTATCCATCGAATAGCCGTCTACCTTCTCGATAGCCTTGCCGGAAACCTTGAATTCCGTAGTTACGTCGGCGCTCGAGCCATCGGTAAATTCCAGCGTTGCCTCAACAAAGGCGGAGCCGTTCTTCAGACCGGTAACTACACCGTCCTCGCTGACGCTTACTATATCCTTGTCGTTAGTAGTAATGTCAACAGTGTAGTCCTTGGGATTGAATTTTGTGCCGTTCTCTTCGCTGCAGAGACAGTTCTGAATAGCGGCTTTAAAGTCAAAGCTCTTGTTTGCTTTGTCAAAATTAAGCTTCAGCCAGACTTCATTTAAATCGTCTGTATCTGCGAAAATCAAGTGAGCTGCGTCACCCATCTCAGCTGCTGTAACCTTTACCTTGAGTGTGCCGAGCAATCTCTCTGCTTTTCCCGGAAGCTGTTCATAAACATCGGCATAGGTCTCGCCGGTTTTAAGAGAATAAATAACTGTGCCGTCCTCGCTTAATGCGGCAACGTCATTCTCCGGAAGTCTTGCGAAATATTTGGCATTTTCTTTAGCCTCATATACATGTACGATTACTTCCGATTGACAGGTCGCGCCCTTTTTGCTGTCGATGTACGGGCTGTATTCCAGGTAGACGTAATCTTCCTCTTCGTCAACATAAGCGTCGGGCTCGGGCTCTGTCGGAGCTTCTGTCGGAGCTTCTGTCGTAGTTTCTGAAGGAGCCTCAGTTGCAGCTTCTGTCTGAGCCTCGGTCGGAGCTTCTGTAGGCGACTGAGGCTCGGTCGCCGGCTGAGTAGGAGTTACGGCAGGGGTTGTTTTCTTTGCGGATTTCTTAACTGTAAGGGTGAGGGTCTTGCTGAGCTTTTTACCCTTTTTACCCTTAGCCTTTGTAGTTACCTTAATCTTAACTGTACCTGCCTTTTTGGCGGTAACCTTGATTTTCTTTCCGCTTACCTTTACGGTAGCAACGGATTTGTTTCCGGACTTCGCAGTAAATTTTGCGGAAGCCTTTCCGCTCACCTTAACGTTTACCTTGAAGCTTTTTGTCACCGATTTCTTATCCGCAGGGATAGTAACGGTAGCCTTTTTCTTTACGCTGATTGACTTCACGTACTTTTTGGCGGTCTTTGCCTGCGCACTGAT
>CADBTV010000003.1 GCA_902797655.1 uncultured Ruminococcus sp. | reverse complement strand
GCAGAGAGAGGGATTCGAACCCTCGGTACGGTGTACCCGTACACATGATTTCCAATCATGCTCCTTCGGCCTCTCGGACATCTCTGCATAACGACCTTGAATATTATATAGGAAAACCTAAAAAAAATCAAGTGTTATTTAAAAATATTTAAATTTTTATCGAACATTTCCCTTTTTGTTACGTCAAAATACACATCAAGAGTGAAATATCTTTCATATGCTTTTTGAAGAAGCAAGGGGTTGATATTGGTAACACTGCCGGCAGGAAGCGTACAAGTTATAATTACTCCGCCGATGTTGCGCTCCGCCTTTGCGTTTTCGAAATACGGCTTAATGTTTATTTCTTTGAAGCCCTTTTTCTTTGTCTTTTTCTCAACCAGAATTTCATCCTGACTCAAAAGCTCATTTGTCTTTTCATACAAATCGTCAGGAGATATTTTTTCGCAACTAAGCTTTATCTTGAATGAAGCGAAGGCGATTTCCTTTGCTTTCATTACAGGCTCTGTTACATCAAAAACTTTAACGCCGCCGGGCAGACATTTGTTGAGGTTGTTTTTAATATTCTCAAAGCTGTAGTCCTCAACAAGCCTGATGTCCATACACTCCTTCTCACCTCTGAAACCGAGAGAAAGCGGCAGAGGAAAAGTTGCGTAAGGGTGGACGTTAAACCCCTCGGTGTGCCAGATAGGAATACGGCTTTTGTGAAGCGCTCTGAGCATACAGCGATTTAGGTCAAGATGCGATATAAACCTGCACTCATCATCCTTGGTAAACCAAACTCTAACGTTTTTCAAAGCACACACCTCCCCCATATCTGTTGGCTCCGCAGTTAGAGCATTTCAATCTGCAATGCGGAGTTGTGGTATCCTTGTAGGCTTTTTCACATTCTTTCTTCAAAAACTCCTTGGTCACGCCGTAGTCGAGAAAATCCCAGGGAAGCACCTCGTCAAACGAGCGGTTTCTTATCGCGTAAAAGTCAGGGTCAACGCCGCATTCGTCGAATAATTCGAGCCATTTTTTAAGCGAAAAACAATCGCTCCAACCGTCAAAGTGGAAGCCCTTCTCGCACGCCTTCGCGAGCACCCTGCAAAGCCTTCTGTCTCCGCGCGCAAAGACTGCTTCGAGATAGCTGGTATCAGCGTCATGATAATTATAATTTATCTTCTTGGTTGTAATTGTATCTTTCAGATGAAGCTGCTTGTCCATCAAGACTTCTCTCGTATTCTGACCGAACCACTGGAACGGAGTGAACGGTTTCGGAACAAATGAAGCGGTAGAAATTGTAACAGTAACGCCTTTGCCCTTGGGTTTGTTTTCGCAGCTATAGTATGTATCGACAACCTTCTGCGCAAGGTGAGCGATACCCTCAACATCCTCATAGGTTTCTGTCGGAAGTCCAATCATAAAGTAAAGTTTCACCTTAGTCCAGCCTGAGTTAAACGCCTTGGAACAGGTTTCCATAAGCTCGCTTTCTAACACGTTTTTGTTGATAACGTCTCTGAGTCTCTGGGTTCCGGCTTCGGGAGCAAAGGTCAGACCGCTCTTTCTGACGGTTTTAATCTTCTCGAGAATATCATCGCTGAAGCCGTCAACACGCAGCGACGGTAACGAGATGCTGACCTTCTCGCTGTCAGCCCACTCGTTGAGCGTTGACAGCAGCTCAACAACCTCGGTGTAATCGCTGGAGCTCAGCGAAGAAAGAGATACCTCGTCATAGCCTGTGTTATTGCACAGAGTATGGCACTGATTATTGATAGTATCTATCGACTTTTCTCTGACAGGACGATACAAAAAACCTGCCTGGCAAAATCTGCATCCGCGGATACAACCGCGGAAAATCTCGGAAACAGCTCTGTCGTGGACTATTTCAATATTCGGAACGACAAAGTTTTCCGGATAATAGCTTTTATCCAGCTCCATCATCAGTCGCTTTTCAACAACCGCAGGAGCGTTATCCTTCGGGGTAAAGCTCTTGATGGTGCCGTCGTCGTTATACTCAACATCATACAACGACGGAACATATACGCCCTTTATTTGTGACGCAAGCTTCAGAAATTCAGCCTTGGATTTACCGTTTTTCTTGCATTTACGATAGACCTCTATAACCTCGAGATCAACTTCCTCTCCCTCGCCGATAAAGAAAATATCTACAAAATCCGCAAGCGGTTCGGGATTGCAGGCACAGGGACCACCGGCTACTACAATCCGGGAAAGGTCTTTTCTATCACTGGAATAAATCGGGATTCCGGCAAGCTTGAGCATATTGAGCATATTAGTATAGCTTAGCTCATACTGCAATGTAAAGCCGATGAAATCAAAGTCACTTATCGAGTCGCCGCTCTCCAAGGCGTAAAGAGGAATACCCCTCTCTATCATCAGCTCCTCCATATCGAGCCACGGAGCAAAAACACGCTCGCACCATATATACGGCTTTTCGTTAAAAAGACTGTAGAGAATCTTCATTCCGAGGTGCGACATTCCGATTTCGTAAGTATCGGGAAAACAAAACGCAAACCTAACGTCAACGTCATCCTTGTTTTTTATCACAGAGTTAAGCTCTCCGCCGACGTACCTGCCCGGCTTTTGAACTTTAAGCAGTATTTTTTCAACATCCTTTTGAATCATAAATACTTATCCTTCCTGATGAATACACCTGCAAAAAGGTACAATCCGATAAACAACAGCGAAAAATTGTAACGCGTTTGAAGCAGTACGTAAATACCGGCAGCAAACAACGGTACGGAAATTATCACTGTAATAACATCAATAACAACAGACGCCCTGTTCGCGTCTGTTAAACTCAGTAAAATCAAGTATAACGCCTGTCCTCCGTCGAGCGACGAAGCAGGCAGTATATTAAACAAACCGATGAACAGATTAATATACGCAAAGTCGGGATTAATAAATAAGAATATGACGAATACAAGAAGATTTGTTACCGGCCCCGAAAGAGAGATTACAACATCAGCTACAACCGGCACAAGGCTTCTCCGCCCGATTATTCTAATATCAAACGCGGAGACGCTTATACCTTCTATGCAGAGTCCAAACGCTCTCATCGCAGCCAAATGACCGAGCTCGTGAATTATTACCGAGATAAAACACAAAAGATAACCGGTCATATAATTACTGATTACAATAAAGGAAGCGAGTAAAATCGCGGAGAACCTGATATTTATATCAAAGCCCTTAATCCTTAATCTCATTGAACAACTTATTTAAGTCGAAATCTTCAAAATTCTTTGTAAGAATTATTTCGTCATTTACAGCGTTATAATACGCCTTTCTTATTTCACTGTAATAATCTCCTCCAAAGGTTTTGAGCCCATACGCGGCGGCAGTTATCAGTAAACAGACTATAATCTGGATTATAAGCAGCAGCGGCTTAGAGCCTTTTTTCCGACTCTTTTTTTCCTCAGAAGGAGGTTCAATCTCTTGTTCCCCGGGCTTATAATACACAAAGTTGTCTGCGTTTTTCCAGTCGTCAGCATAGCTGATTGAGCTTTGGTTGTCCATAAAATCACCTCACATAATGATATGCAAGGTGATTGGATTAATTGACAGGTTGATCAAGTTTTTTGAAATCGGTTTTTGCGAGCTGAACAAACAGTATAATCGCAAGTATCAGCGAACCGACTTCGGCAAGCGGAAACGCGAGCCAAATCATATCCTTAAAGCCCAAGATGTTTGAAATCAAAAACGCTATCGGAAGAATGAAAATAAGCTGACGCGTAAACGAAAGGATCAGCGCCCTCATACCCTTGCCCGTTGCCTGGAACAACGAAATAAAAATGATAGCGAGAGCGGCAGGAATAAAGCAAAAACAAATCGTCCTGAAAGCGGCAATACCGGTCTGCATAAGCTGTTCATTTTCGCTGTTAAACATAAGAATCAGTTTATCGGGTATTGTCAGGAACAGTATCATTCCTATCGACATAATAACCAGCGCAATCGAAATTCCGCACTTCATAGCAGAGTAAATTCGCTTTTTGTTTCGCGCGCCGTAGTTAAAGCCCATAACAGGAAGCAAGCCCTGGTTAAGTCCGAAGCACGGCATAAACACAAAGCTTTGCAGCTTGAAATAAATACCAAGCACTGTAACGCCGATTGCGTCGAGCATAGCGTTCATTCCAAGCAGCATAAACGATGAGATGGACTGCATAATAATTGACGGGAATCCAACCGCGTAAATATTTTTGATTGTAGAAAGCTCGAGCCTGAAGCCCTTAAAGGTTACTTTAATCTTGTTTTTCTTGCAGAAGATTACAATAAGTGAGAACACCATCGCTACAAACTGGCCGAACACTGTCGCAATCGCTGCGCCCATAACCTCGAGCTTCGGAAATGGACCAATGCCGTAAATCAAAAGCGGGTCAAAAATAATATTAGTCACCGCGCCGACAAGCTGAAACAACATCGGAAAAATCATATCGCCCGTTGCCTGGAGAGTTTTCTCGATACTGCACTGCACCATAGTAAAGCCGGATAAGCACAGAACTATGGTGAGGTACTGCTTGCCGTATTCAAAAAGCTTGCCGTTGCAATTATACAAATTAAGATACGGTGTAACCGCAAATATACCGATAATAATAAACAGCACCCATGTAAACAACGCTAGAATAATGCCGTGAGTAGCCGCGCTGTCGGCTTCCTTCTGATTGCCTGCTCCGAGCCTGCGTGATATTAGCGAGTTGCATCCGACAGCAGTTCCGACGGTGAAGGAAATCATCAGCATTTGAAGCGGATACGCGTAAGACAGGGCGTTAAGTCCTGTTTCGCCGTACTGCGGAATATTGCCGACGAATATACTGTCTACAACATTGTACAACGCCATTACAGTCATTGAGAACATCGCCGGCAACGCCATTGAAATTATCAGAGGAAACATTGGCGCGTAGCCCATCTTGTTTCCTTTTAACTTTTCACTCATCTAATCGCCTCTGAATTAAGATTTTTTGAATAATTTCACTATTGAAACAATAATTATAAAGAAGATTACACCTGCAACCGCTCCCGAAAAATCGAGAACAACATCCGCTACCTCAGCGGATCTTCCGACAGGAGCAAGCTGTATCATTTCATCGACTACAGCAACAGCAAGGCTGACAAAGCCAACGGTCGTCAGATTGCGTAAAACCCTGTGATTATACAGGTACCCAGTCCATGAGGACAAACAGCCCAGAAGCGCGAACTCGCAAAAATGAGCTGATTTTCGAACTATGTGGTCGGTAAGCTCAACTCCCAACCCCAATGATTTGCATATTCCTTTCAGAAAATGGAGCACTCCTATGCTTTCTACTGTGGAGTCCTCCGCGGTCAGTGTTGACCTCCACCAAATAAAACCAATATATAAAGCTGTAATCACTGCCAGCGTAATAAAGGAGAACTTTCTCTTTGGTATAATTCTGCTCATATTTAACCTCGTTGAAAATTGCTACATTCTATTTTACAATTATTCTTATAATAAGTCAATTTTAACAATTGAAAAAATACTCAAATTAATGTATAATATTTTAGTTATATATAATAAATTTTAAGTGAGGGACAAAATGATTAAATATCTTATTGTATTCTTAATTTCAATGGTACCAATAGTTGAGCTCAGAGGAGCGCTTCCGGTCGGTATCGGAATGGGGCTTCCTGCTTGGGCGTGCTATATTATCTGTATTGTCGGAAATATGATACCTGTTCCGATTATCTTTTTCTTTGCGAGAAAGGTGCTTATCTGGGGTAAGGACAAAAAGTACATCGGCAAATTCTTTACTTTCTGCTATGAAAAAGGTGAAAAAGGCGGTCAGAAGCTAAAGGGAAAATCAGGCAGAGGTATTTACATAGCATTGTTGCTTTTCGTAGGAATTCCTCTCCCCGGAACAGGCGCGTGGACCGGAACCCTTGCCGCAAGCTTTCTTGACCTTGATTTCAAAAAAAGCGTTCTTGCTTGTATGGGCGGAGTAATTCTTGCGGGAATTATTATGGCTCTTGCAAGTATGGGAGTTTTCGGAGCGCTTGGAGCATTATTTAATAAAGCATAATTTTGGGGCGAGTTATTCGCCCTTTACTTTTAGGACGTGGAAAAATGAATTACAAAGATATAATTATCGTCGGTGGCGGAGCGTCGGGAATGATGTGCGCAATCATCGCAAAGGAAAAGAATCCCGACAAAAAAGTAGCAGTCCTCGAAAAGCAGAGCCGTATTGGCAGAAAGCTTTTGTCCACAGGAAACGGAAGATGCAATCTTTATAACATCAACTGTAATAATTCACAGAGCTATCACGGAAGCTTTTCTCAGAAAATGAACACCGTATTCAAGAGCTGTTCTGTTGCTAAAGTGGCTGAAAGGTTCTCAAAGCTTGGTTTAGTTACACACACAGACAACGAAGGCAGAGTTTATCCTTTCTCAAACCACGCCGGCACTGTTCTTGACGTTCTGCTGTACAGAATCAATGAACTCGGAATCGAGGTTATAAGCAGCAGTAAAGTAACTAGTGTCGCTAAAGAAAGCAACAGCTTTACCGTTGCAACAGAAAACGAAAGCTACAAATGCGAAAAGCTTGTAATCTCAACAGGATCCGCAGCAGCTCCGAAGCTCGGCGCGGATAACAGCGGCATAAGCTTGCTGAGTAAGCTCGGGCATAAGACAAAGCCCTTCTCCCCCGCCTTGTGTCCGATTGAAGCTGTGGACAACACCTTATTAAAATCCATTAAAGGCGTAAGGCAAAAGGGCTACGCGAGTCTTTTTGACGGAGACGAATTCATCAAAACCGAATCAGGAGAGATTCAATTTACCGAAAACTCACTCTCGGGTATATGCGTATTTAATCTCAGCGCGTTAATTAAAACGTTAAACAACCCTGTTATCAGCCTTAACCTGAATCCGTTTACCGACGATTACGGTCAGCTTCTTCATACGCTAAAGCTCAGCGCGTCAGCATTTAAGGACAGAAGGATTTCCAATTATCTGGACGGAATCTTTGTTAATAAACTGGGAATCGCAATTATGAAATCAGCCGGAATTAAGGATTTCAAAAAATCGGTTTCCGCGCTTACTAAAAACGAAATTGAAAGCATTTGCGACGTGATTTATGACTGGAAGTTCAAGGTTAAGAAGCCTGATGACTTTAATAAAGCGCAGGTGTGTTCAGGCGGAGTTATCGGAGATGAAATCAACGCTAAAGCTATGCGTAGCACAATTGTCGATAACCTTTACATCTGCGGCGAAGCCATAGATGTTGACGGTGATTGCGGAGGGTTTAATCTTTACTTTGCGTTTGCCAGCGGAATCATTGCCGGAGAAAACCTATGATAAGAATTAATTCAATGTCGCTGCCGCTTGATTACAGCGACAAGACAATCGAAAAAAGAATATGCAGAGAGCTTAGAATTCCAGGCGAGGCGATAAAAAGCTTCTCGCTTTTTAAACGTTCGATAGACGCGAGAAGAAAATCAGATATTCATTTTAACGCTACTATCGACGTAGAGCTTAACACCGGCGAAAAGAAGGTATTATCACGCGCAAAAAGCAAAAAGGCTTCAATTACAGAGCCATACAGTTACAAGCTTTCTTCGAGGAAAAAGCTCGATTTGCAGCCGGTTGTAGTTGGATTCGGACCGGCAGGAATGTTTGCAGGGTTAATTCTTGCTCAGGCAGGCGCAAAGCCCATAATAATCGAACGCGGTCAGGATTGTGACAGTAGGGTTAAAAGCATTGAGGGCTTTATCAAATCAGGCGTGCTCAATACCGAATCTAACATTCAATTCGGCGAAGGCGGCGCCGGAACCTTCTCGGACGGAAAGCTCAACACCGGAACAAAGGACTCACGCTCCAGAAACGTGCTTATTGAATTTGTAAAGCACGGCGCTCCGGACGAAATTTTATACAACGCCAAACCGCATATAGGCACAGATTTACTGCGTGATGTTGTAAAAAACATTCGCAAGACTATAATAAATCTCGGCGGTGAAGTCAGGTTCAACACAAAGCTAACGTCAATTAATCAGAAAGATAACAGAATTAAATCAATTACAGTCCTCTCTGACGGTAAAACAGACACAATCGAAACAAACAACATAATACTCGCAATCGGACACAGCGCGAGAGATACGTTCGAGCATTTATATAACAGCGGTATACTTATGGAGCAAAAGCCGTTTTCGGTCGGAGCGAGGATTGAGCATCTTCAAAGCGAGATTGACAAATCTCAATTCGCCTCATTCGCAGGTCACAAAAGGCTCGGAGCTGCCACATATAAGCTCAACGTAAGGACAAAGGATAACCGCGGTGTATATACATTTTGTATGTGCCCGGGCGGAGAGGTTGTTCCTGCCGCAAGCGAGGAGAATATGCTCTGCACCAATGGAATGAGCGAATTTAAACGAGATAAAGCAAACGCAAATTCCGCTCTGCTCGTAGGTGTAACGCCGGAGGATTACGGCTCCTCTCACCCGCTTGCAGGAGTTGAGTTTCAGCGAAAAATAGAAAAATCTGCATTTATTTCAGGCGGCGGAGATTATAAAGCACCGGTGCAAAGGGTCGGAGATTTTCTTAACAATAAAAAAACAACGTCGTTCGGAGACGTTATTCCAAGCTACAGAAGAAAAACCTCATTTGCGAAAATGGAAGAGTTTTTGCCCGAGTACGTCACATCTTCAATGAGAGAAGCGATTGTGAAAATGGACAAGTATCTTGAAGGGTTTGCTTCTTTTGACGCTGTTCTCACAGGAGCGGAAACGCGAAGCTCATCCCCTGTCAGAATTTTGAGGAATCCCGAGTCGTTGCAATCCGTCTCAATTCAGGGGCTTTACCCCTGTGGCGAAGGCGCAGGCTACGCAGGAGGAATAATCTCAGCGGCGGTAGACGGAATCAAATGCGCCGAAAAGGTGCTTACATAAAGAAAAAGCGTGCTGTAATGCACGCTTTTCTAAATATGCGACTAAATCTATAAGCCGGGTTCTGTCGCGAACAGTCATCTATCTTGGCAAAGCGTTGCCGCTTTGCTCAGGTGCCACCTCCACAAGACTGCCGAGCAGGCAAATGTCTCTCCACGGTGTTGCTCCAAGCAGGGTTTACACGCCAGACACGTCTCCGTATCAGCGGTGAGCTCTTACCTCACCTTTCCATCCTTACCGTAAAACGGCGGTTATTTTCTGTTGCACTATCCCTAAGGTCGCCCTCGGCGGCTGTTAGCCGTTGCTATTGCTCTATGGAGCCCGGACTTTCCTCGGAAGTATTCTTTTCAAAATAAATCCGCGACTGTTCAATCTACTCGCAAATATATTTTAAGATAAAATTTATCAAATGTCAAATACTTGAATTTATATGATAAATACGCTATAATAACTCTTGGTAATTATAAAAAGGAGTAAGGATATGGACATCAGACAGGAATCACTCAAAAAACACTACGAATGGGAAGGCAAAATCGAGGTAATCTCACGCGCGCCTCTTAACTCAAAGGATGATTTATCACTAGCGTACACTCCGGGCGTAGCCGAGCCTTGTATGGAAATCAATAAAGATTACGACAAAAGCTTTGAATTGACAAGAAGAAAAAACCTCGTTGCGGTTGTTACAGACGGAACAGCGGTGCTTGGTCTTGGAGATATAGGGCCTGAAGCCGGTATGCCGGTTATGGAGGGCAAATGTTGTCTTTTCAAGGAATTTGCGGACGTTGACGCGTTCCCGATTTGCGTAAGAAGCAAGGACGTTGACGAGATTGCACGCACAATTTATCTTATCAGCGGAAGCTTTGGCGGTATTAATCTCGAGGACATCGCCGCTCCGCGTTGCTTTGAGATTGAGAGAAAGCTCAAAGAAACTTGCGATATTCCTGTTTTTCACGACGACCAGCACGGTACAGCCGTAATTGTTGCGGCGGCGCTTATGAACGCGCTCAAGGTTGTAGGCAAGAAAATTGAGGATGTAAAGGTTGTAATCAGCGGCGCAGGCTCTGCCGGAATCGCGATTGCAAAGCATATAATGAACATCGGGGTTAAGAACCTTATGCTCGTAAACTCAAAGGGTATCATCGCTAAGGGGCTTGACACAAACAACTCCGAACAGGAGTATATGGCGACAATTACAAATCTTGAAAACAAGCGCGGCAACCTTGCTGACGCTATGAAGGGCGCGGATGTGTTCCTCGGAGTATCAGCTCCCGGGATTGTATCTCAGGAAATGGTGAAGTCAATGGCAGAAAAGCCGATTGTTTTCGCTATGGCTAACCCGACTCCGGAGATTATGCCTGAGCTTGCAAAGGAAGCAGGCGCAGCAGTAGTCGGAACCGGACGCTCCGACTTCCCGAACCAAATTAACAACGTACTCTGCTTCCCCGGAATGTTTAGAGGAGCGCTAGATTGCAGAGCTTCCGAAATTAACGAAGAGATGAAGGTCGCGGCTTCCTACGCGCTCGCCGAGCTTGTAAGCGAAGATGAACTCAATGAAGAATATATCATCCCTGACGCAATTGATAAGCGCGTCGGAAAGGCTGTAGCCGAAGCTGTAGTAAAAGCAGCAAGAGAGACCGGAGTAGCAAAACTATAATAAAAGCGGATATAGTTTAGTGGTAAAACATCAGCTTCCCAAGCTGAGGTTGGGGGTTCGATTCCCCTTATCCGCTCCATATATAATTCAACGGGCACCCATTGAGGGTGCCCGTTGAATTATAATATACAAGAAAAGAGCGGATAAGGGGAATCGAACAGGCTGTGCCAAGGATTAAGCGTCAGCGAAATCCGCAGGTAAAAACAGTCCTGTGTACTGCTTTTAAGCCGCCGCGCTGATGAAACTTTTATCATAATACACACCGCATAAGACGACTTCAGTGGATAAGGGGAATCGAACAGGCTGTGCCAAGGATTAAGCGTTAGCGAAATCCGCAGGTAAAAACAGTCCAGAGGACTGTTTTTAAGCCGCCGCGCTGATGAACCTTTTATCATAATACACGCCGCATAAGACGACTTCAGTGGATAAGGGGAATCGAACAGGCTGTGTTAAATATAAAATCGGACGCCTGAAAAACGTCCGACATTTTATTTGCCCTTGAAAATCTCATCCGCCGCAAGCATTATACCGAGCTTGCCGGAGTGAAAGTTAAGACTTCCCTGCATCCACACTGCATACGGTTCACGCAAGGGAGCGTCAGCCGAAAGCTCAATTGATGAGCCAAGGGTAAACGCGCCTGCCGCCATAATTACCTTATCCTCATACCCGGGCATATCGTCCGCGTATGGAGTAACAAAACTGTCAACAGCCGAGCTGTGCTGGATTCCGGCGCAGAATTGTTCGAGCTTTTCGGGAGTGCCCAGCTTGATAACCTGAATAATATCTCCCCTGCTATCGTTATAATTCGGTGAAACCTCATATCCCAGAACATTGAACAGAGCTGAAGCAAACACCGCTGTCTTTAAGGCTTCTCCTGTTGCGTGCGGAGCATGATACGCGCCAAGAAAAAGCTCACGGTTAAGCCCGAGAGTAGCTCCGATTTCCTTGCCTGTGCCGGGTGTGGTTAAGCGATATGAGCACATTTCGACCAGGTCTTTTCTGCCTGCTATGTAACCGCCTGTCGGCGAAATTCCGGCACCCGGGTTTTTTATCAACGAGCCTGCCATAAGGTCAACTCCGACTGACATCGGCTGTGTTTTTTCCACAAACTCGCCGTAGCAGTTATCGAGCATAATTATGACATCCTTGTTAATGCTTTTGACTGTTTTGACTATCCTCTCAATATCCTTAATAGTAAGAGTCGGTCGCACGCTGTAACCGCGCGAGCGTTGAATATATACCATTTTGTATGAGGAATCAAGCTTTTGTTCAAGAGCTTGATAGTCTACCAATCCATCTTTGAGCGCGATGTCGTCGTAAATAATTCCGAAATCCTTGAGCGACCCCGGATAATTACCCTCGATTCCGATTGCACTTCTGAGGGTGTCATACGGAATGCCGGTGACGGAGAGCATTTTGTCTCCTGGTCTTAGCACTCCGAACAATGCGACAGTTAAAGCATGGGTTCCGCTTACAAAGTTGTGCCTAACCAAAGCGTCCTCTGCATCAAATACATAGGCGTAAACCTCGTCGAGAGCGTCCCTTCCCCTATCGCCGTAGCCGTAGCCGGTTGTAGCGGTAAAATGACTTTCGCTGACTCTTGCGTTATGAAACGCTTTGAGCATTTTATGTTGATTATATTCCTGAATTTCGTCGATTTCCTTTAGCTTTTCCGAGCAAAGCTCCATAGCCTTCTCTGAAGCCGAAAGGATTTCCTCGGAAATATTAAAGAAGTTTTCCATTATATTACCTACTTTTACTGCTTGTATTCAGCCCAGATTCCGTATACATCAAAACCGAGCTTGTTATAAAACTCAATATTCTCGTCGGGAGCTCTGTGCAGAAATACAGTCTTGCCCTCGTTCACGAGAATGTTATTTATGTATTTAATCAAAAAGGCGCCCTGCCCCATATTGCGGTATTCAGGATCGGTAGCCAAGGCTCCGAGCACCGCGCAGTCGTTGCTCTCGGCGAGCGTCATAATACAGGACGAAAGCGACTCACCTTTGATTCCGTACATTCTGACAGTGTTTTTGTTGAGCTTATGGCTGACATCCAGCGTAAAGCTATCGTACGACGGAACAGCAAAGTTTTTTGACGCGCATTTGCTGATAAGCTCGTACACCTCTTTAACTGTTGGCGATATTACAGCAAAGTCCTTATCAAACTCCATTATAACAGAGCTTGAAAGAATTGGACCTCCGATACAATTCAAGCCGCAATCGAGCTTGTATCTTCCGTCGCAAATTATCGAAACCGCTCCCGAAACTCTCACAAATGAGCTGATTTCCTCAAGGTCGGAATAATCGGTCAGGAGTAGGATAAATGAAGTCTCGAGTCTGGCTATTATAGAAGTACAACGATGATTATCCGCCTGAATCCAATAATCTACAAACGGCAAATGATAGTCGTATGTTTTGTACAGCGAGCTAATCCTGCAACCAAATGGATTACCGACTGACATAGTTTCGATGAAATACTCAATATTAAAATCATCGCCTGCTGATTTAATCATACTTCACCTCCGCAGATTCGGTTGCAAAGTCTTTGAGTTAACTCGTAAGCTGAGTCCAAATCAGTTTTTGCAATCAGTGATAATTGCGCGTGAAGATACCTGCACGGAAGTGAAATCGCAAGAGTTCTGACTCCTCCGCGCGCGGTATTAATAACACCGGCGTCGTTACCTCCGGCTATCATTCGCTTGAATTGAAGATTGATGTTTTCATTTTCAGAAATGTTCAGAGCTTCATTAATAAGCGATTTGTCGTAGATAGTCCTGCGGTCCATATATCCGATTACAGCACCTTGTCCAACGTTGCACACCTGCTTTTGACCCGAGATTCCGGGAACATCGGCAGCTGTTGTGCTTTCCAGAACAATAGCAAAATCGGGATTCACCGAATAAGCAGCAACCCTCGCGCCGTTGAGACCTACTTCCTCCTGGACAACAAAGGTAAAATACATATCATATTCAAGCTCAGACTGAATGAGCTGAATCATCATAAAACAGCCTGCGCGGTCATCAATTGCTTTGGTGATAATCGTCTCGCCGTTATCCTTATAAAAGGCTTCAAAGCTTACGCTGTCGCCGGGCAAAACGTGTTTTAAGGCTTCTTCTCTGCTGTCGGCTCCGATGTCGATATACATCTCGCTGAGCTTTGGAATTGATGATTTTTCGTCTCCCGTGCAGAGGTGAATAGGCTTGTTAAGAATTACGCCGTTAACCGAGCCGTTTACAAGCACGCTTGTTGCAGGAAGGACTCGTCGGACGATTCCGCCAACTTCGTCAAATTTCAAAAGACCGTCATCGGTTATATCAGTTACCATAAAGCCGACTTCATCCATATGAGCGGAAATCATCAGCTTGTGCTCAGGCTTATATCTGCCTTTTTTGAACACAATAAGATTACCGAGGTTGTCCGTATAATATTCGGTTGCGAAGTCTTTGATTTCATCAATTATTATATCTCTGATACTGCTCTCGTCTCCTGAGATTCCTCTCGAAGTACAGAGCTTTTCAAGAAGGCTTAAATTATACATTTTGACCTCCTTTTACATAAAGAGAGATTAACCTTGCGGTTTCCTCAACATCGCTGATTTCAACGATTTCGGCCTGAGAGTGCATATTTTTCTCAGGTATAGACACAAGAGCGGTTCTTACTCCGGACTTTGTCAGCGCAATGTGATCGGAGTTTGTGCCTGTGTTACCGGAGCAAATCTCCGTTTGATAATCTATGCTGTTATCTTCGCACAACGACTTTAACGTTTCATACAAATCGCGGTTAAGAATCGGTGAAATGCAAAGCATCGGTCCCTTGCCGAGAGAAATATTCCTGTACTGGTCGTCAATACCGGGCTGTGAAGCAAAGCTAACGTCAACAGAAATACATTCGTCAATATCGTAATTAAAAGGCGCGGTTTTTGCTCCGGCGGCAAAGGTTTCCTCCTGACTTGACAAAAGGATAATAACTCGAGAGTTTATTTCTAATTTAGAAATAAACTCCGCAGCTTTTAATATTGCAGCTACTCCGGCGCGGTTATCAAGCGCAGAAGCGGTAATTCTGTTGTTCAACAGCATTTTAGGCTTTGCGAAAAAGCTTACGCTGTCGCCGAAAGAAACATTCTGCATTACCTTATCCGCTGATAAACCAACATCAACCCAGAGCTTATCGGGTGAAACAGCCTTGTCCTCGTTACCGTCCGAAAGATGAGGAGGCATACAGCAGATTACGCCGAAATAATCCTCCTTGCCGTGTACAACGACAGGGGAATCAAGAGCGGTGCGAACATCAACTCCGCCGCATTTTTCGAGCTTGATAAATCCGTTGTCGTCAATCTCGGTCACAACAAAGCCTATCCTGTCGATGTGAGCGTCGAGCAGGATAGTTTTATCAGCGTTATTATTACCGATAACGGCAATTACATTGTTAAAGGAATCAATCTTAACGTCATCAGTATATCTTCTAAGATACTCGGCGCAGTATTCAGATGCAGAAACTTCGTTGCCGGAAACTCCGCCGAGAGAGCATAAATCAAACAGTAGTTTTTCCATTATTTTAAATCATTCACAATCTTTTTAAAGTGATTACCGCGTTCGACAAAGTTCTTGTAAAGCCCAAAGCTGGCGCTTGCAGGAGAAAGCGAAACCTTATCCCCTTGTTTTGCGTGCTTACGGGCAGCTTCAACCGCTTCTTCCATATTATTGACATTTATAATAACAGGGTTATTCTCGCTGTAATTGGAGCTTTCTCTTACCGCTTTTTCAATCTTGGGAGCAGTATCGCCCAGGAGCACGAGAACCTTGACCTTATCGCAAATAACGGGACCAAGCGGTTCATACGGAATATGCTTGTCGTAACCGCCGGCTATAATAATAATTTTTTCATCATAAAGAGAAAGTGTTCCCATAGCTGTGCGGGTAGGACTTGAAGCTATTGAGTCATTGTAATATTCAACTCCGTCAAGCTCACGAACAAACTCAGCTCTGTGCTCAACGCCGCCGAAGGTTTTTGCGACATCAACAATAGTATCTACATCTACTATTCCCCATACTGCCGAAATTGCCGCCATATAGTTTTCTACATTGTGCATTCCTGCGATACGAATATCCTTATAGGGCATAACCTCAGTTTTGCTGCCATAGTCGTTATACACAATCATATCACCGTCAAGATACGCGCCGTTAAAGACCTCTTCCTTGCGTGAGAATTTTGCGAGCTTTCCCCTAACCTCAGTTGAAAAGCCGTTTGCAATATCATTATCGAGATTAACAACCGCCTTTGAAAAAGCGTTCTGGTGCAGGATAATATTTTTCTTTGAATCGACATACTCCTGCATATCCTTATGTATGTCGAGGTGATTAGGCGCAAGATTAGTAACTACCGCAATATCCGGACTCTTGCGCATAGAGATAAGCTGGAAGCTGGAAAGCTCAACAACAGCGTAATCGTCGCTGCCAATACTCTCGATAATCGGTAAAAGCGGAGTTCCGATGTTACCTCCGAGATGAACCTTCTTACCTGCGGCTTTTAAGAACTCAGAAATGATAGTTGTGGTAGTAGTTTTTCCGTCAGAGCCTGTTACTGCGATTATCTTGCACGGACAAAGGTCAAAAAAAACCTCCATCTCGGAAGTAACTACTACTCCCTTTTTCTTTAACGCTTCAAGCTCAGGACGATAAAACGGGGTACCGGGACTTCTGAAAAGAATCTCGGTGTCGAGATTATCAAGATAATTATCGCCGAGGATAAGCTTGGCTCCTGCCTTTTCAGCTCTTACGGCGTTTTCGCCGAGAGCTTCGTAGCTTTGTCTGTCGCAGGCAGAAACAATCGCGCCTTTCTCGCAAAACATTTCTATCAGCGGAAGGTTGCTTGTGCCGATTCCTACAAAGCATATCTTCCTTCCTTTTATACTTTCAAAAAAGTCGTTTACCTTATTCATAAAAACAACTCCTCTAATAATAAATATTTCCAATTCTTTATTATACTTAAAAATCATTAAAATATCAACCTTTTATGCTATAATAATGATGAGGTGATTGTATGATTTCTGATTTTATTACAATTGATAAAACCAACGCTACGCCGATTTATCAGCAAATATACAACACAATCAAAACAGCAATCGAAAACGGAAGCCTCAAGGATAATGAAAAAATCCCTTCTGTACGCAAGCTGTGCTCGGATCTCGGAGTTTCAAAAACTACTGTGGAAACCGCGTACAACCTGCTGCGCGCAGAAGGTTATATCATCAATTATCCGCAAAAAGGCTATTACGTTGAAAAGGGCTTGCTGTTTGAGGAAAAGAAGCAAAAGCATAACACCGAAGCAATTGATAAGAATGTATACATCAAATACGACTTTTCCGGTAAAGGTATTGACAAAAATTGCAACAATATCAAGGACTGGCGAAAATACGTAAAGGATATTCTTAACAAAGAATACCTGCTCAACACCTATAGCGAAAATCAGGGCGAAGAAGAACTCAGAAAGGCTATTGCAAAATACGCTTTTTCCACTCGGGGAGCTAACGCTGATTACCGAAATATAATTATCGGCTCAGGCTCGCAAACTCTGATATACATACTATGCGGTTTACTTGGCATTAACAAAAGAGTCGCAATTGAAAAGCACTTTTTTCCGCAGGCGGAACAGGTATTTGACGATTTTGAGTATAAATTGTCATACACTCAAAACGACAGCAAGGGCGTTACAACCGATTCTATTAAAAAAATCAACCCGGATATTCTCTTGATTAACACTAATCACAACAGCAAAAACGGTACAGGTACTCCGCTTGTCAGAAAGCTTGACATAATCAATCAGTGCAAAAGCTCAAACTGCCTGATCATCGAGGATGACTATAACGGAGAGCTCAGGTACAAAACGCATCCGCAAGCCTGCATACAGAGTTATTCTCCGGAAAACACAGTATACATCGGCTCGTTTTCAAAGATACTGATGCCGTCTGTACGAATCAGCTATATGATTCTGCCGAGCTATTTATTTGAGCGCTACGAAAAGATTAAGGAGCGTTACAACCAAACTACCTCCAAGATTGAGCAACTCGCCCTCGCGAGATATATTAACGACCTAAAGCTTGAAAAACACCTGCGCAAATCACGCAGGTACTATAAAGCAAAGAGCGAATATGTTCAGGCGATACTGCAAAAAAGCTTTGATAAATTCATACTAAACGAAACCTCAATGTATTACGAAATCCCGATTAAAACTCACAGCATAAAGCAGGAGCTTATTAAAAACGGAGTCAGGATTATGAGCACATCAACAGATGAGTTCATAAGAATTAACTTTTCACAAATCGACGAAGAATTGATTGAGGACGGAATAAGAATAATCAAAACCATATGCAAAAAAAACAAAGCGTGCTGAGCACGCCTTTTGTCATTTAATTATTCTCTGCCTAAAAGGAAATCCACGGATACTTCAAGTATATCCGCAAGAGCAACAAGCTCTACATCGGTTACGAATCTAATTTGTCCTTCAAGCTTAGAGAGTCCGGAAGCGTTCATATCGACACCGTTGACCTGAAGTTGGGCAAGCAGTTCTTTTTGCTTCATTCCTTTCTTCTTTCTAACGGTTTCTACGCGATGTCCCACAAGGTTCCTATCGCCTAATTCTTGTTTTCTTAATCTCATTTTATAACTCCCTACTATTTTTAATTCATTTAAATAATTCTTTTAAAACAATGTGAGACTATTATAATACGAATTTAGAAAAAAAACAAGGGCTTTTTGTAAATAAATTTAAAAATATGAAATTTTTTGTTATTATTTATTACAAACAAGTAATTTTACAGGCGATATTTGTAATATTATTTTATTTTAACATCTTGACAAGAAATCAATCAGCCTCAAATACTCCGTTTTCAATATCGCTGAGCATCTGAACTCGCCTTGTGTGACGTTCTTCGTCGGATGAGAATGGTGTATTTATAAAGATGTCGGCAAATTTCACAGCGTCCTCCTCGGTTGTAACCCTGCCGCCCATACAAAGAATGTTTGCGTTATTGTGACGGCGGGTCATCTCGGCGCCGAACTCATTGCTGACTACCGCAGCTCTGATTCCCTTTACCTTATTGGCAGCAATAGAAATACCGATTCCTGTTCCGCAACAAAGGATTCCGAGTTCAAACTCACCCGAAGCTACCTTATTGGCGACCTTGTACGCATAAATAGGATAATCAACGCTGTCGTCAGTATAACAGCCAAAATCCTTATACTCAATTTTTTTATCTTCAAGATACTTTATAATAGCGGTTTTAAGGTTAATACCGCCGTGGTCACATCCAAGAGCTATCATTTTTGATTCTCCAATCTCTTTTTTAATTCACGCTCAGCTTGCGGAAGCCGCAGGTACGTCGGCATAAGCTCTGCGGCTGTCATAGACTCCTTGCCCTGTGAAGCAAAAGCTACACCGCTCGCTCTTTGGTATCTTACGTTTTCCGGAGCTAATGAAATATTTAAGTTTAGTTCTTTAAAGGAATTATAACAAATCTCTGCCCCATCGCCCACAAGAACAATCGGCTTAATAAACGACTTCAAATCCTCTGCAAGGTCATCAATAGCCAAGGCTCTGTCATCACAAAGACGGCTAAGCTTTCTGCCGCTGACTTCAAACAAAGCGTTGTAAACCTGCTTGCACCTTGCGTCCATCACAGAACAAACCACACAATCCTCAAAAAGAAGATTGTACGCCATCGCTTCAAGGGTTGAAACTGAATAGCACGGCTTATTAAGCGGCATTGCAATACCCTTAACAGCGGCTACTCCGATTCTCACTCCTGTAAATGAACCAGGTCCGGCTGACACCGCGAACGCTTCAACCTGTGACAAATCGGTCGAAGTATTCTTTAAAACCGCCTCAATCATCGGAACAAGCGTCTGGCTATGGGTCAAGGCTGTATTAATAAAGAACTCACCTATAATCTTATTATCATCAACAAGGCATACGGAACACGCCTTTGCTGACGAATCAACTGCCAGTATCTTCAACTAAACACCTTCGATTTTAATTATTCTTTCGTTTTCGTCATCGGTTTTTTCGAGCATAACCTTTATAACATCATCGTCGAGAGCTCCCTCAATGTTCTCGCTCCACTCAATTACAATGACGCCGTTGCCGATATAATCAAAAAATCCAATCGAATACAAATCATTCCAGCTTTCAATCCTGTACATATCAAAATGATACAGAGGAATACTGCCGGTGTATTCGTTGACTATAGCAAAAGTCGGGCTTGATATATTATCCTCAACGTCCAAGCCCCTTGCCAGTCCGCGCGTAAACGAAGTCTTGCCGGCTCCGAGTCCGCCGTACAAAGCAATTATTTCAGTACCGTTGAGGTTTTTACTGAATTCTTCAGCAAAATCTTCGGTTTCTTCAACCGAGTGTGATATAAATTCTGTCATTAAAATAAACCAACTATCTTATTATTCTCAATATCTACCTTCTCTGCGGCCGGAACCTTTGGAAGTCCGGGCATTGTCATAATGTCGCCGGTATAAACAACAACGAATCCGGCGCCGTTCGAAAGAGATACGTTTCTGACTGTGATTGTAAAGTCCTTGGGAGCTCCGAGCAAGGCAGGATTATCGGACAACGAATACTGGGTCTTGGCAATACAAACAGGGAGTTTATCTCCGCCGAGTGCCTGTACCTCTTTGATAGCCTTTTCTGCCGCTGATGTATAGGAAACGTCCTTGGCTCCGTAGATTTTTGTCGCGATGGCTTCAATCTTCTCCTTGACGGTGAGCTCATCGGAATAAAGAACCTTAAAGTCTGACGGCTTTTCGGCTGCCTCTACTACCTTTTCGGCAAGCGCCTTTCCGCCCTCGCCGCCATTCGCGAATACATCGGAAAGCGCGAAGTCAGCGCCGTTCTCCTTGCAGTATTCCTCGATAAATTCGAGTTCCTTGGGATCATCTGTGATAAATCTGTTAATCGCGACTACAACAGGAACGTTGAACTTGCGCATATTATTAATATGAACTCCGAGATTTACGATACCCTCTCTGAGAGCGTCAAGATTAGGCTCGCCGCACTCTGTTTTGGCGATACCGGCGTTGTACTTTAACGCTCTTGTAGTCGCGACGATTACAATTGCGTTAGGCTTTAAACCGGCGTATCTGCACTTGATGTCAAGGAACTTTTCAGCTCCGAGGTCGGAACCGAAGCCGGCTTCCGTAATACAGTAATCAGCAAGCTTTAACGCAAGCTTTGTTGCTCTTACGGAGTTACAGCCGTGGGCGATATTTGCGAAAGGTCCGCCGTGCATAACAGCAGGAGTACCCTCGAGAGTCTGTACAAGGTTCGGCTTTATTGCGTCCTTGAGCAAAACGGTCATTGCGCCGTCAGCCTTAAAATCACGTGCGTAAACAGGCTCACCGTTGTAGTTATAAGCGACAAGGATATTGCCGAGTCTCTTTTTAAGGTCGTCAATGTCGTCGGCAAGGCAAAGAATTGCCATAACCTCGCTTGCGACAGTAATGCAGAAATGATCCTCTCTCGGAACACCGTTAACCTTACCGCCGAGTCCGACGATAACATTTCTGAGAGCGCGGTCGTTCATATCAAGACATCTCTTGATGAGGATTCTTCTCGGGTCAATTCCGAGAGCGTTGCCCTGCTGAATGTGGTTATCAAGCATAGCGCAGCAAAGGTTATTTGCTGCTGTAATAGCGTGCATATCTCCGGTAAAGTGAAGGTTAATATCCTCCATAGGCAGAACCTGAGCGTAGCCGCCTCCTGCGGCTCCTCCTTTGATTCCGAAAACCGGGCCGAGAGACGGCTCTCTGAGCGCGATAATCGCGTTCTTGCCGATTTTTGCCATAGCCTGACCCAAGCCTGCGGTAGTGGTAGTCTTGCCCTCGCCGGCAGGAGTCGGGTTGATAGCTGTTACAAGAATCAGCTTTCCGTCCGGTTTATCCGCAAGACGCTCCATAAGTGAGTCGGAAAGCTTTGCTTTATATCTTCCGTAGGGTTCGAGTTCTTCTTCCCTGATGTCGAGCTTTTCAGCAATTTTTGTAATAGGCAACATTTCAGCCTGCTGCGCAATTTCAATATCACTTAACATTTTGACAGCCTCCATAAAATAGCATTATCGGACTTATTTTATCATATAAAGGCACAGAATATATTCTTATTTGAAAATATACTTGATATTAATCGTAATATTTTATATAATAAATAATGATTTAAGAAAACAAGGAGGCAGTAAGTCTTGGGAAAGATTACCGAGGAAATAAAATCTTACTTTAGTAAGACGGATAATATTCTGTGGATATTTACTGCGGTTGCCATAACATACAGTCTGCTGCTTATCAGCGATATGCAGCGCGCCGGAACATACAATTACCTTATCACTCAGACTATCGCGATTTTTGTCGGAGTAATAGCGGCGTGGCTTGTCTCGTTAATCAACTATAAATTTATGGTTAAGATGTGGTGGCTGTTCGCCATAATCGGGATAGGGCTTGCCGGAATTGTATTTTTGTTCGGCGTCAGGGTATCAGGCACCGATGACACAGCCTGGATTCGTCTGCCGGGAGGAATCACCCTACAGCCGTCTGAGCTTATGAAGCTGTGTTTTATAATTACATTCACTAAGCATTTAAGCTATTTGAAGGATAACGACAAAATCAAATCTCTGTTCGGAGTAGCAAGTCTGCTTGTTCACGTGGGAATTCCGATTATTCTGATTCATATGCAGGGTGACGACGGAACGGTTCTTATCTTTGTTTTTATCGCAATTGTAATGGCTTTTCTTGCAGGAGTACCTGCAAGGTACTTTGCGATACTGGGCGGAGTTATCGCGGTCGGACTTCCTGTTTTATGGAGTTTTTTCCTGAATAACGAACACCGAAACCGAATACTCGCGCTGTTTGATTTGGACGGAAACGCTATGACAAACTACGGCTGGCAGCAATATCAGGGCAAGATGTCGATAGCTTCCGGTCAGCTCAGCGGAGCAGGATTGTACAACGGACGCAGGGTTGAGTACGGAATAGTCCCTGAACAGGAAAATGACTTCATCTTTACCGTTGCCGGAGAAGAATTTGGATTTATCGGCTGCATTATACTTCTTGCAATACTGGTGGTTATAATACTGAGAGTGCTCATTGACGCTAAAAACGCGTATGACGTTTTCGGTTCATTAATCTGCTACGGCGTTTTCGCTATGATAGCTTCGCAAACAATTATCAACATCGGAATGGTGCTCGGAGTTATCCCGGTTATCGGAATCACTCTGCCGTTCTTCAGCTCGGGAGGAACCTCAGTGCTGAGTATGATGATTGGTATAGGGCTTGTGCAATGCGTAATGTACAACCAGGAAAAGGATATGGATAAAGCAAAAATACGACTCGGCAGTCAAAGCAGAGCCAAGATATAAAAGTACGGCACATTCCGCTTGGAATGTGCCGTTAGTTTACTTTATAGGAAACTGCTCTGTAACGCTGCAAAACAATAAACTTTTTCACAGGGTAATTTATAATTGCAATAGCAAAAACTCCTATAAAGCAAACAATTATTTGTATTGCCCGCTCAATTGCACACTGCGCAGCAACGAGCTGAGGTGTTGTCCAAAACTTGTTTTGGGTAACAACACCCATACACCGGAGATGGCTATACGAAAGCGGACGCGCTGATTGC
>CADBTV010000002.1 GCA_902797655.1 uncultured Ruminococcus sp. | reverse complement strand
GATTTCCATATCAATGTCGTCGTCCTCGTCCTGAGTATGGTAGCCGATTCCGAGAAGGGTGTTGTCGTCAACAGGCACGAGCATTGTGGAGAATCCGCTTATCTTGACCTTGCCGAGGATTTTGGGCTTCGAGGGGTTTTTGAGGTCGATTACAAAGAGAGGGTCGGTCTCCTCGTAGGTAATTACGTAGGCGGTGTCGCCGATATAGCGGACAGCCTTGATGCTTTCTTCAACGGCGAAGTTGGTGACAGAGCCGGTCATTTTGAGGTTTTTGTCGAGGATATAGAGGTTGTTACAATCTCTGCCCTTTTTATCTGTCGCGGTTGTGGCTACGCGGAGGTTGCCGTCCTTTTCGTCCATGGAGTATTGGCTGTTAATCTCGCCGTTGATTTTTGCGGAAGCGACGAATTTCAGGTCGTCCTTCAAGTCCACCTTGAAAATACGCGTTTCTATCGACGGTATATCTTTGCCGAGTTTACGGTTTTTGAAGCACTTCGCGGTGATGTAGAGGTGGTTTTCGTTGCAGTAAATCTCGTCGGCTGAGCCGAGGAGCGCCTTTGAGTAAGACTTGTATTCGCGGCTATCGGTATCAAGCTCGCTGACTACGAGGAACTGCGAGGATTCGGGGCTTTTGGCGCAGTAGATGTCATATGGCGGGATTTCATCGGGGGTTGCCTCGTCGCCTGTCGCGGTCAGCGAACGGCTTGCTCTGGGGAGATCCATATCGTCAGTTGGATAATGGGTCGAGATGATGTAGAGCTTGCCGCCCGTCATACGAGAGGAGCAGTAGCAGCCGCTCTGGGTAAAGGAATCGACGAGCTTTATGTTGCTTAAATCTGAGATGTCGAAGTATTCCGCTCTGACTACAGAAGAGAAGCTCGTGCTCGGTGCATACTCCTCAAGGAGAATCAGCTTCTCGCCGTAGATATAGAACTCCTGAGGATCAACGTAGGAGCTTTTTGTGCGCTTCGGCTTGATAACAGCGACCCTCTTTGAGCTTTTGCCGTCGGCGGTAAAGACCTCTATGCCGTTGTCGCTCAGATAGAAAAGGTGGGTCGGGGTGGTCTTTACTATATCGGCTTCGTCCACGTTGGTCTCCTGAATATAGGTCGCGTTATGCCCCGCGGAGCTGCCCGCCGAGGATTCGGAGCGTATTCCGCTTAATACGTTTTTTTGGGAGTAATTTACCTTGTTTTCTACAAATCCAAATCCCCGGTCATAATAGAAGTATTCTTCGTTGTATCTTGTTTCGCTTATAGCTTCGGCAAGCGAGGATATAACCGCCTCGCGTTTTGTAAAGCGCATAAGCCCCGAGACGGACTCGTCCTTAATCATTGCCGGCATATTCGCGAATACCGATGAGGCTATCACAGCCGACAGCACAAACACCGCGAGTACAGCCGCGGCGGAGAAGGCGCGAAGGTCAAAGCGTATAATTCGTTTCTGCTTTATATCCTCGGTTTTTTTGAGGATGTTTTCCTCGTTTAGCTCCGCGGGAACAACGATTTTTGCGGAGTCGAGCTTATCTTTTATAAATTCAAAGTCGTTTTTCATATATATCACTCCAGAAAATCTCTAAGTTTTTTGAGACTGCGGCTGAGCTTTGAACGTACCGTCGAGGAACGCAGCCCGAGCAGTTTTCCTATTTCTTTGCTCGAAAATCCGGATACCGCGGATAGAAGAACGATTTCTCTTTCCTGCTCTGAAAGACTGCCGAGAGCTTCGGAAAGTTCTACCGCGTCGAGACGCTGAGAGTAAGGGAGCTGAACTTCGTCAATATCGGAGGTTTCTCTTTGGCGGATTTGTTCCTTTAGCTGGCTTGCGCAGGTTCTGTAGAGCAGCTTAAAAATCCAGCCTTGAAACGCTCCTTCGTCGCGCAGAGAAGGAATGCTTCTCCATGCCTCCAGCGCGCACTGCGACACAGCGTCGGCCGCGAGCTCCTCGCCTACCCTAAACAGGGCATAGCGGTAGAGCTTGTCCTTGTATAGCGCGTAGAGCTTGCCGAAGCTCTCGCGATCGCCGCGCCGGGCTTTCGCGACCAATGCTTTTTCGTCCATAACCTCACCCCTTAAACTATAGTTCTGTAGTATAAGTGTAAAATAAATTTCATATTGTTGCAACTGAATCGGAAATTTTTTGATAATATAATTGAAGTTGTACTCGTTTTGTGGTATAGTATAAAATGTATAAATAGATTTTTGACCAACAGAAGGGAGTTTTTATATATGTGCGGTATCTGCGGATTCACCGGCGAGGTGCTCGACAGAGACAAAACCATACGAAATATGACCGAGGTTATTACCCACCGCGGTCCCGATTCCGACGGATTTTTCTCGGATAAATACATCAGTATGGGATTCAGACGGTTGAGCATCATCGACCTCGAAGCAGGCCATCAGCCGATTTACAACGAGGACAAAACCCTCGTCCTCACCTTTAACGGCGAGATTTACAACTACAAGGAGCTCAGACAGGAGCTCGAAGCCGCCGGGCATACCTTCAGCACTAAGGCTGACAGCGAGGTGCTCGTTCACGGCTACGAGGAATGGGAGGAGGACTTGCTCCCGAGACTGCGCGGAATGTTTGGCTTTGCGATTTACAACACTAAGGATCAGAGCATTTTTATCGCGCGCGACTTCTTCGGAATCAAGCCGATGCACTACGCTGTAGTCGGCGAGAACAACGACTTTATCTACGCAAGCGAGATCAAGTCGATTCTACAGCACCCCAAATACGAGAAAAAATTCAACTATAAAGCGCTCGACACCTACCTCTCCTTTCAGTACGCGGTTCCTCCCGAGACCTTCTTCGAGGGAATCTACTGCCTGCTGCCGGGTCATTATATGACCTTTAAGAACGGCGAGGTCGAGACTGTCCGCTACTTTGAGGCGAGGTTTAAGCCCGACGAGAATATGACCGAGGAGCAGGCTGTCGATAAGATCGAGAAGGTGTTCGAGGACTCCGTCAACGCCCACAAAATCGCCGACGTCGAGGTCGGCTGCTTCCTCTCCAGCGGCGTTGATTCCAGCTACGTTTCGACATATTTTGCCGACCAAAAGACCTTTACCGTAGGCTTTGACTTCGGCGAGAAATACAACGAGATTTCCTGGGCAAAGAACCTCTCGAAGCAAATCGGAGTCGAGCACCACACTCACCTGATTTCAAGCGAGGAATTCTGGGACGCTGTGCCGACGGTGCAGTATCATATGGATCAACCGCTCGCCGACCCGAGCTGTATCGCGCTTTACTTTGTGTCGCGGCTCGCGAGCGATTACGTCAAGGTTGTCCTCTCCGGTGAGGGCGCCGACGAGCTCTTCGGCGGCTACACCTGCTACAACGACCCGAGAGTTTTCAAGGTTTATCAGAAGCTTGTGCCGTATCCTCTGCGCAGGCTGATGTGTAAAATCGCCAAAAAGCTGCCCGACATCAAGGGAAGGGATTTTGTGATCCGCGCCACCCATCCGCTCGAAAAACGCTACATCGGCAACGCGTTTATGTATGATTATGACCAGAAAGTCGAGCTGCTCAGAGACCCGTCAATCGCGACCGATCCGCTCAGGCGCACACGCAGAATCTACAACCGCACCCGTCGTCAGGACGACGTGACAAGAATGCAGACTCTCGACATCAACCTCTGGATGGTCGGAGATATTCTGCTCAAGGCGGACAGAATGTCGATGGCAAATTCCCTCGAGCTGAGGGTTCCGTTCCTCGACAAAGAGGTGTTCAAGGTTGCGGCTTCGCTGCCGACTCGCCTGCGCGTCAACAAGCACAACACCAAGTACGCTATGCGCAAGGCGGCTGAGCGCCACCTCCCGACCGAAACCGCCGAGAAGGAAAAGCTCGGATTCCCGGTTCCGACAAGGGTTTGGCTGCGTGACGAGCAGTATTACAACGTAGTCAAGGAAGCCTTTACCTCCGAGACCGCGCAGAAGTTCTTCAACACCGAAATCCTGCTCGGCTGGCTCGATGAGCACTTCTCCGAGCGCGAGGATAACAGCCGCAAAATCTGGACTATCTACATCTTCATTGTGTGGTACAATATATACTTTAAGGACGAGAGAAAGGTCGAAAAGCCGCAGAATCACCTCGTTGAGCTCAAGGCGAGAGCCGAGGCAAAGCGCAAGCTGATGAAGCAGAAGGCGGCTATCGCCAAGGTTCAGGCTGAGCTTGCTTCTCAGGACGGACTCGGCGACGACGGCTATGCCGAGGATTCGGCTGACAACGTCGAGGAAGCCTTTGACGATGACGACCAGATTGCGACCAAGTTCCAGAATCTTCAGGAGAAAATCGTCGGCACTATCCCCGGCGACAGCCTCACTCCGCTCCAGCAGGCGGAGCAGGCGGCTATGGAGTATGAGATTGTCGGCGATGATGACGACGACCACGTAATTGAGGAGGGCGATCCCGAGAGTGTTGAGGAGCCCGACGAGGAGTACATCGACATCACCCAGCAGTCCGAGATTACCGACGACGAAGGTATTATCCGCGACGATGTAATCGACAGCATCCTCAATGACGTAGACACCTTTAAAGAATAAAAATAGAGCCGTCGCGTTTGCGGCGGCTCAGTTGCGATAATTTGAATTAAACCAAAAGACAGCGCAAAAGCGCTTTGCGGATTCGCTCGTATTCGGGCAGGAAGCATTTGAGCGGCAGGGGATTCCTGCCCTTTCCGGTTTCGACTGTGATTGCCGGAGTTTTTAGATAGCCGATCATCCAGTCCTTGAACCCTCCGCCGGTTGCGAGCTTTTCGGGCAGGGCAACCCTGTAGCCCGACAGCGACGCGAAGGTTTCGCCCAGCTTTATCGAACGTCGCGGAGTGTTTTTGTAGGCGCAGTACACCTCGCGGCCCTGACTGTGAAATGCTATCGCGCTCGAAAATCTTCTGCGCAGGCAAAGGTTCCCAAGCGCGATTGTCTCCGGCTCGGAGAACGGAGCTTCGCCGCCGTAGCGCGTCGGAGCAGGGGAGGTTATCCCGTTTTCGCGCTCGAGCTTTTTGAGCTCTCGGAAGCCGGCGTTGAAGTTGTGATTGAGGTCAATTCCGCGCGCGTTTGCCTGCCAGTTTCTGTGATCGGCGCACACACTGTCGATCAGCTTTTTGTATTTTACGCAGGAGGACGAGCCGCGCAGCGCGATTTCAACTCCGTCGGGGTTTACGCAGGGAATAATCATCAGTCCGCGTTTTTGCAGGATTTTGTAAACATCTGTGCCCTCGGGGCGCGATTTGGAGCGGTACGCTTCACACACCTCCTCTGCAAGCCTCAGGAGAATCAGGCAGTTGAGCCATTCGGAGCCGTGGAACGCCGCGGCGTAAAGCACCGGGCTGAGGCGGTTGCCGATAGTCAGCGCGGTGATTTCTCTGCCGCACAAGCTGCGCCCGATTGTTCCCCGCCGCAGAAAATTGAATTTTTCGCATAGATTTTTAATCGCCGCGTTCCTGAGAAAATAATCAGGCTCGGCGTTGTAAGTATTGATATTAATCACCTCGGAGGTCAGTATGAGTAATTTGGACGAAAAAACCTTAAACAGCACCGAGATTTTCAGCGGCAAGGTGCTTCATCTTTTGCACGACGAGGTCGAGCTGCCCGACGGCAACCGCGCAATGCGCGAAATTATCACCCACCCGGGCGGAGTGTGTATAGCCGCGCTGACCGACGATGACGAGCTCGTTTTTGTTGAGCAGTTTCGTTATCCGTACAAGGAAGTCGTTCTCGAGCTGCCTGCCGGCAAGCTTGAAAAGGGCTCGACTCCGCTCGAAAACGGCAAGCGCGAGCTAAAGGAGGAGACCGGCTGCACCGGATACAATTACATTTCGCTCGGTCAGCTTTATCCCAGCACAGGCTATACCAACGAGATTATCCACCTCTACGCCTGCCGGATTAAGAGTCAGGGCGAGCAGAGCCCCGACGAGGACGAGTTCCTCAACGTCTTGAAAATCCCGATGAAAAAAGCAGTTGAGATGGTTCTCAACAATCAGCTCGCCGACGCTAAAACTCAGGTTGCGATCCTGAAGCTCGACGCGCTTTTAAGGCTGAAAAAGATTTGAGCCTTTGTTTAATCTTACGAAAGGAGGCAGACAGTTATGCGGATTTTGCGCGAATTAATTCATTGTGACGAGCCCACCGCGGTCGCGCTCGGATTCTTTGACGGAGTTCACCTCGGTCATCGCCGGGTGCTCGAAAGCGCGGTGAAATATAAGTCCGAGGGGCTTGTTCCGACCGCGTTCATTTTCTCCCGAACGCCTAAGCAAAACGACCGCGGCAGACAACTGCTTACCTTTGACGAAAAAATCAAACGCTTCGAAATGCTCGGGATTGAGCAGCTTTACGTAATAGATTTTGAATCTATGCGAGATACATCGCCCGAGGATTTTGTCGAAAAAATACTGAGCGGAGTTTTCAACGCGCGCAGGGTTTTCTGCGGTTTTAATTATCATTTCGGAGCCGGTGGCAGCGGCGACACCGCGGCATTAAAAAGGCTCTGCGGAGAATCGGGGATTACCGCTTCGGTGAGCGAGCCCGTCGAGGTTGACGGCGCGCCTGTGTCCTCAAGCCGAATCCGCGCTCTGCTGCAAGACGGCGACGTCGCTAAGGCCAACCGCCTGCTCGGCTATGAGTACGGCTACAGCGGTGAGGTTGTCGAGGGCAACCACCTCGGAGCCGCTATGCAGACCCCGACGATTAACCTTGAAATCCCCGGGGATATTATGCTTTTGCGCTTTGGAGTTTACGCGTCATTGGTTAACGCCGGCGGCAAGGTTTACCCGGGCGTTACAAACATCGGCGTAAAGCCTACTGTCGCGGACGACAACGCTCCCAACTGCGAGACCTGGATGCTCGGTTACGATGGAGGAGAGCTCTACGGAGAGCGCGTCGAGGTCAGGCTTATCGGCTTTATCCGAGCTGAGAAAAGGTTCCCTTCGATGCTCGAGCTCGAGCGCGCGATAAAAAGCGACGCCGAGACTGCGCTCAAAATGATAAAAAGATACAGTTTTTAAGCAGATTATGAACAATATTCGACTTTTTATCCATTGTTTTTGTATACGCGAAATGTTAAAATAATAACGTGGGACTATATGTTCCGCGCAAGTATGAATATTTGGAGTAATTTTAGGAGGTTGCTGTGAAGCTAGGACTTGATATAGGCTCAACTACCATAAAATGCGTGGTTCTTGATGATAGCAACAACTTGATATACAGCACATACCAGCGCCATTATTCTCAGATTACAGAGAAAATCGGCGAGATTCTTGACGTTGTCCGCAGGGAGGTTCCCGAGGCGGTGAACGCCGACGTGGCTATGAGCGGAAGCGCCGGAATGGGCGTTGCCGAGAGCTGCGACATTGACTTTGTGCAGGAGGTTTACGCTACGCGCGTAGCCGCGAACACCTTCATCCCCGGCACCGACGTTGTAATTGAGCTCGGCGGAGAGGACGCAAAGATTCTGTTCCTTTCCGGAGGACTTGAGGTTCGTATGAACGGCACCTGCGCCGGAGGTACCGGAGCTTTTATCGACCAGATGGCGACCTTGCTCAACGTTCCGCTCGAGGATATGGACGAGCTCGCCAAGCAGTACGAAAAAACCTATACCATCGCTTCGCGCTGCGGAGTTTTCGCCAAGACCGACATCCAGCCCCTTCTCAACCAGGGCGCAAGAAAGGCGGACATCGCGGAGAGTATCTTCCAGGCGGTTGTAAACCAGACCGTCGCCGGACTCGCGCAGGGCAGAGAGATTGAGGGCAAGGTAGTCTACCTCGGCGGACCGCTCACTTTTATGAGCGAGCTGAGGAAATGCTTCGACAAAACCCTCGGAACTCAGGGAATCTGTCCCGAAAATTCGCTCTACTACGTTGCCTGCGGAGCCGCGCTCTGCGCTAACAGAAAAATCGACTTTGACAAAATCATCGCCGAGGTCAAGGACTACAGGGGCAGCGGTAACTTTGCTTTTAACCCTCCGCTTTTTGAAACTCAGGAGGATTACGATAAATTCATCGAGCGCCACGAAAAAGCGCACATCGACACCGGCAAGCTTGAGGGCTACACCGGCAGGGCGTACATCGGTATGGACTCCGGCTCAACCACCGTCAAGGCGGTTGTGCTCTCGGAGAACTGCGAGCTTTTGTACTCAAAATATATGCCCTCAAAGGG
>CADBTV010000001.1 GCA_902797655.1 uncultured Ruminococcus sp. | reverse complement strand
GTTTGTCGGGCTCCAGCCGAGCTCTTCACATCTCTGAGTCTGGCACTCTTCGCTTGAGAGATAGTAAGCGAGGATCTGAGCTGTGCGTGGGAACTTGGAAGCTGTGTTAACGCCGATCATCTTGTAACCGTACATTGAAACCATCTGCTGAGCCTTGCCGTCAACCTTGATTGTCGGGAGCTTTGAAGCGCCGAAGTTCTTGCCGAGAGCTTCCTGGTCAGGAGTGGAGTTCCAGTTACCGTCGATACCCGCGCCGCATACGGACTTCTTCTTGCTTGTTGAAACGAAGCCGGAAGATACGTTAGCAACGTCGAGGCTTGTGAATGTGCCGCTGTACTCGTGCATGAGCTTTGAGAAAGCCTTGAGAGTAGCAACAACCTGCTTCTCGTCATACTTGTTGAACTTCTGAGTAAGACCGTCGTCCTCTAAGCCTTTGATCTTGAGTCCGCCTGTGAACGCGAAGATGCAGGAATAGTAACCGTTACCTGCGTCCATGATGAACTTCTTGCCTGCCTTCTTACAGTCAGCGAGGATAGCCTCGAGAGAGCCTGCGTCCTTGTCGGGAACTACGGACTTGTCATATACGAGGTAGTAGCCGTTGCCTGTCTCAGGGAAAGCGTAGAGAGTGTCTTTCTTTGTCTCAGGATTCTTGAGTGTAGAAGCTGAAACAGCAGCCTTGAGGTTGCTTGATGTGATTTCTTCAGCATACTTTGTAGCTACAGGAGCGATAACGCCTGCGCTAACGAGACGGCTGAGCTGGTCGGAAGCGAATCCGAATACGTCTGCAGCAGCGTCTGCGTCAGAAAGCATATTTGTAGCAGCTGTGTCCTCACCCTGAGCAACAACATTGATTTTGATGTTCTTGTCAGCGTACATCTTTGTGAATGCGTCACACTGCTTCTTGAGGAGCTTAACATAAGCGTCAGGACCCCATACCTTTAAGCTGGCGTTTGTTTCTTCGCCAAAGTCAGCAGCGTCAACGTTGAAGCCTGTGCTGTTGTCAGCACTGCTTGCGGTAGAGCCGTTGTTAGAGCCGCTGTTACTTGTTGTGTCGCCGCCGCCACCGCAACTTGCGAAGGCTGCAACGATCATCATTGCCGCTAATACGAGCGCAACGATTTTTTTCATTGTAAATTCCCTCTTTCATAAAAATGATATTTTAGCACTTTTAACAAGTGCCAAGTGGAACGACGTACAATTGGGGACTGCGCCGTTCAGTCACTATATAAATAATAACACAATTTACCATAAAAATACAACTCCCTTTGTACTTTTTGTCTAAATATTCAAATAGAGCTTATATATTTGTGCAAATTAACATAAGATTTTCCGAATTTCAGCAGAGTGCACAATTTGCAGCCTAGAATTATATACAATATCACCAAGAGCCTTTTGTGCATTTTAACAATTCCTTTTTTAAAAATATGGGATTTTCCCACAAAAGTCAAATTTTGAAAACGCTTTTACGCTTTAAATTCGGAGCATTTTTTATTATTTTGTGCAAATTGCAATAAATTATTAGCGCCTATGCCGCGCGCACAGCTTCGGTCAGATTTTTTCGACTGTTTTTCCGGGAATACAGGTTGTTTTTTTACTATTATATTGATATAATTATTCTATAATAACCTAAGGGGGATACATAATGAAGCTAAATTTATTGCTTAAAAATACACGCTGCACTCTGCTTCAGGGAAACGCGGAAGCGGAGATTACGGATATAGTATACGATTCACGAAAGGTTACAGAGGGCTGCGCATTTGTATGCCTGAAGGGTTACAACTCCGACGGACACAGTTACGCAGGCGAGGCTGCCGCAAAGGGCGCGGCTGCGATTATCGTCAGCGACGAGGTTGATGTTCCCGGGGACGTTGCGGTCGTCAGGGTTGAGGACACGAGAGAGAGCCTTGCCTATATCAGCGCGGAGTTCTTCCGTCATCCTGCAAAGGAGCTCACCACCATCGCGATTACCGGAACCAAGGGCAAAACCACAACAGTCGCTATGATTAAGAAAATACTCGAATGTGCCGGCAAGAAGTGCGGTACAATCGGAACTCTCGGAATCATCATCGGCGACAGGATGATTAAGACAAACAACACCACCCCCGAGAGCTACGAGGTTCAGAAGGCTATGCGCGAAATGGCTGATGAGGGCTGTGACGCGATGATTATTGAGGCGTCGTCAATCGGGCTCAAATGGCACAGAGTAGACGCGATTGACTTTGACTACGGAATTTTCACCAACTTCTCGCACGACCACATCGGCGGAGCGGAGCACAAGGATATGCAGGAATACCTCGAATGCAAGGCGATGCTCTTTAAAAAATGCAGAAAAGGGCTAATCAACCGCGACGACGAAAAGTGGCAGGAAATCACAAAGGACGCGACCTGCGAGATTGAAACCTACGGCTTTAACGACGGAGCCGATCTAAGAGCTTCAGACGACAAGCTGCTCTCGAAGCCCGGCTTCCTCGGGGTTCAGTTCAGGCTCAGCGGCAAGAGGGAGATGGACGTTGACGTTGCGATCCCCGGTCATTTCAGCGTGTACAACGCGCTCAGCGCGATTGCGGTTTGCGTAGAAATGGGAATCGGCAACGAGGCTATTAAGGAAGGCTTAAAGACCGTTGCCGTAAAGGGCAGGGTTGAAATCGTACCTGTGCCGGGAAATTACACTCTGCTGATTGACTACGCGCACAACGCGCTTTCGATGGAAAACGTGCTCACCACGCTGCGCCAATACAACCCGAACAGACTGATCACACTCTTCGGCGCAGGCGGAAACCGCCCGAAGGTTCGCCGTTACGAGATGGGCGAAACGAGCGGACGGCTCTCCGACCTCAGCGTAATCACCGAGGATAACAGCCGTTTCGAGGATGTTATGGACATTATCGAGGACATCAAGGTCGGTATTCACAAGACGGACGGCAAGTACGTGGTTGTGCCGAACCGAAAGGACGCGATAAGATACTGCATTGAAAACGCTCAGGACGGCGACATCATCGTGCTCGCCGGAAAAGGTCACGAGGATTATCAGGAAATCCGAGGAGTCAAGCACCATATGGACGAACGCGAATTAATCGCGGAAATCCTTGAAGAACGCAAATAAAAAAACCGCCGCGAGAAATCGCGGCGGTTTTGCCATAGTTTAGAATTTTTCTATTATTTTTGCTGCGAACTTCTGGATTGCGGTTGCGTCCTTGATGTTCACGCTTCCGTCGCGCGTCGTATCGGCGAGACTGAGCTGGAGCTCGCTGAATTTTACGAGGTCGGCGAGGTGCTTTTGCAGCTCGGCAGCGTCCTTGACGTTGACGCTGTTGTCGAGGTTTACGTCGCCGAGGTTGTATTTCAGCTCGGTAAACTCTGACGCGGTTGAAGCGGGAGCGGTTGTGGTCGTCTCGGTTTGGGTCTCGGTGGCAGTTGCCGTCTGAGTTTCGGTCGGCTGCTCCGTTACAGGCTCTGACGGAATTGTGTAACCGCAGTAATCGGCAATCCACTCCGCTCTGAGCTTGAGCCAGTTGCGGAGATAGTCTACGTTCTCCTGGTAGGTAGGCAGAGGGTACTTCTGGATATTAATCCAATATCTGCCGACTTTCCAGCCGGCGTCGGAATAGTTGCGGTTTATTACGTTTTTATAGTCGGCGAGGAACTTATCCATAACTCCGCCTTCGGAGTAAATGTTGGTGAGCAGTCTGTAATTATCGGCAAAGCCCTTCTTGGTCATATCAACAAACCAGTCGCATTTCATCAGCAGGTTGTAGAGGTTCTTGTTGTTGATGTACAAATCCTCGGGCGAATACGCAGCGGCTCCGTTGGCGGAGAATTCGGTATTCGTGTTGCCGGAGGAGATGTCGTAATCCCACGGCGGTCCGGCGTAGAGCTTGCCGTCCTTGTAGTAATAGAAAACCGAGCTAAAGCCGAAATCAAAGGTCTTGATATACTCATTGAGCACGTAGAATTTTACGAACGACGCCATATCGAGCTTTGACTCGATAGCCGCGCGGTCTTTGCTCCTGAGAGCGGTAAGAATACCGTCCATCACGGACTTGATATAAGCGGTCTGCTCATCGGTCGGTTCGTCAGGCTCGCTGATTGCAAAGCGGTAGCCGGTTGAATTAATATATGTTACGTCGCTTTCGTCGCGCGAGTATTCGTACTCAACCATAAAATCCTTCTTGCCTTCGTTGCTGTCGGTGTCGATGTCCACCCTGTCGCTGCCTGCCTGGACAGGTTCGAGCAGGAGGTAACAGCCTCTGAACGAATTATCAACCCAAAGCTCGACCACCTTTTGGTTGGAGGTGTATTCAATGCCCAGCTTTTGAGCGAGGTCGAAGGCGATGTAGTTGCGCATAAGAGTCGGGTCAAAGGTGTTGGCGAGCAATGCCCACTTTTTGCCCTTGCCCATACCGAGGACGTCCTTTTTCTTCGGGAACTTGAAGGTGAAGGCTTTCTTGTGGATTCCCGCAAGCGCGGTGCTGTTTCCTCTTACCTTGAAAACGGCGGAATCCTCAAGCAGGGAACCGTCGGTATCCTTAATAGAAACGGTTGCGTCTACGTAGCCGTCGGCTTTTTCAAGAGTACAGCCGTTGCCGTTAGCGGTTGTGATTCTGATTTGCGGAACCTCGATTGTGCTTTCCTGCGCGTTTGCAAATATTGTTGACGATGCTGCTGTTATCAAAACGAGCAACAGGGCGATTATCTTTTTCATACGAGTCACCTCTAAAGTATCAAAATGCCGCTGCGAAACTACGCAGCGGCATAGCATTTATTGAGCGGTTGCGGACTTAGTCGTCTCTGCTCCGGAAGTCTGCGCTTTTTCATAAAGCCTATAGCTTCTGAGCTTGCCGTCTTTATATCGTACCCACTTATCAATTATGATAGTACCCTTGTTGAAATCCGGGGATCTTTTGGGAATTATAACCTCGACGAGCCTATTGTCCTGCAAACGGTAAATATGCGAGTCGCTTTTGCCTATATCCTCGATGGTGCCGGAGCCGTTCGCGATAAAGTAGGTGTACTTGGATTGGATATTCTTCTGCAACCCGTACTGGAGCTTCGTATCGCTCACAAAGGTTTTGTTGCCGGTTTTGACGTCAAAGAGGTAGACTCCGCTGTTTTTGCTGTCCTCGAAATACGCAAGAGCCTGTCCGCTTGCGGAAACATAGGCGAGCGGAATAGTTTTGTCCGGGAATTTGGCCGACTTGGTTACGCTGCCGTTCTTATAAATATAAAGATAATGGTCTCCGTTGAACTTGTCGAAGCCGCGGTCGTAATTATGCGTCCAGAACGCTGCCTCGGAGTTGCTGTCGCTGTAATCCTCGGAATACGCGGAATCGGCGATTCTGACGTCCTGTTTATCCTTGTTCGCGATATTCATAGCGTAGAGACCTACGTTCTTCATACCGCCTTCGTAATAATAGTTGTAGAAAATTCTGCTGCCCTTGAGCATTACATTCTTGAGCCCTGTTCTGCGAGTGAGCAGGAGCGCGTCGGAGAACGAGTAGCTGTAAATGCTCTGGGATTTGTATCTGTAGGTTTTGTCGCCGGTAAAGTAAACCGAGCCGTTGCAGTAACCAAGCAGGAAAAGATTCGCGTTATTGAAATGCGCGATTTTCTTGAAGCCGGTACCGTCGGTACGCACGCAGAAAAGCTGAGTGCCGGAGCGCAGCTTCTTGCCCTTGGGGTCGTTTTCATCCTCGTAAGCGGTATACATTACAAGCTTGCCGTTGGTCATATAGCTGGTGATGTATTTGTTGCGCACAAGCGCGGGGCGCTTGATAACGCGGGAGTTTTTCTGTGTAAAGATACCCGACTTGTTCTTGAAAATATACTTTTTGCCGATAAAGCCGGAAACGTCATACACCTTAAACTCGCCCGAGGTGTGTTTGATTTCATCCAACACATCCTCTCTCATCTGCGACGGAGAGGTTGTCTCAACGAGCGACGGTTCAATCTTGGTGCACGACGGCAGCATACACACCGACGCCGCGATAACCAAGGCGAGCAATAAACTTTTTATCTTCATATTATCACATCTACTTAATTTTTCTACACCGGGAAAATCCCCGGCTCTTTATATAATAACACTATTCCGGGAGTTTTTCAATGCTTTGTGAAAATAATCCGGAATCTACATATTTTCCATAGCTCTGATAAGCGGCCCGAGAACCTGCTTCTTGCGGCTCACAACCCCGGGAAGCACGACGCTCGTGTCTCCGGGCTCGGTCTCAAAGGCTGATTTTACCACGCTTTTTGAGTTTTGACCTACAAAGAGAAGCTCCGTTGATTCGTCTATGATGTTGGTGAGCATCATAAACAGCATATCCATACCGGAGTTCGGCAGGAGGCTTTCCATATACGGAATCATCTTGTTTTTCACCTTGTCGAGCTCACGGTGGCTGACGCTTGTTACCTGAGATACGGTGACGGTCAGCATATCCGCCTTGAACTGCTTGCAGTCAATGTGGTAGATTTCGTCCGCGGAGCGCTTGCCGAGTCTTGAGCCTGCGTTGAACATCGCTGTAGCGTAGTCCTTGATGTCAATTTCCGCGGTCTGAGCCAGCATACGGGCTGTGCTCTCGTCAAGCGGAGTGCAGGTTGGCGACCGGAACATCAGGGTATCCGAAATAATTGCGGAGCAGAGCAGTCCGGCGATAGTTTTTGAGATGCCGAGGTTATGCTCCTTGTACATCATAGCGATGATGGTCGCGGTACAGCCGAGCGGCTGGTTGCGAAAATAAATCGGGTTCATAGTCTCGACCGAATCAATGCGGTGGTGGTCGATAACCTCAATCACCTCGGCGGAACGGATACCGTCTACCGCCTGACCCTTTTCGTTATGGTCAACCATAATAACCTTTTGGCGTTCAATGTCGAGAAGGTTACGCTGGGAAATCATTCCGGCGTAGCAGTTCTCGTTGTTGAGAATCGGGAAGTAACGAATTCTCAGCTTGGACACGGTTGTTTTTACGTCGGAGACTAAATCCTCGAGGTTGAAGGTGATGATATTCTCCTTGCGCATTATATGGCCTACCGGCACAGCCTGGTTAATAAGCTTTGCGCAGGTGTAGGTGTCGAGCGGAGATACGATTACGGTACAGCCGGATTCCTCCGCGATTTTTTTAATTGTTTTGGAGACCTTGGCGCCGAGTCCGATTACGATACAGTCGGCTTTCATCTCGATAGCGCAGAGCTGGGATTCGTAACGGTTGCCGAGCAGCACCATATCGTTTTCTTCGATATAATCCTCCATTACGTCGGGATTAGCGGCGGCAACCACGACCTTGCCCTTGGAGAAAATTCCGTCAGGGTCGCCCACAACAATCTCGCCCTGGAGGGTGTCGGCGATGTTTTTGTACGGCGTGTCCGCCTTGGAGAGAGCGGACGGGTCCTGGTCCTCCATATAAAAGCGAGCCTGGTCGCCGAGGGTCAGGATTCCCTTGATTTTGTGACGCCGCGAAAGGATAGGCACCGTCTGAATCTCGTGGTCGCGCATATGCTCCCACGCGCGTTTCAGCGAAATTCCGGGAGTTATTCCCTCGATTTGCCTGTACTGAACGTCGGCGATTCTCGGCTCCAGCGACTCAACAAGCCGCGGCGCTTCGACCTTGAATTTATCGAGCACAAACCGGGTTTCGCTGTTGAGCTCGCCCGCGCGGCAGGGAATGAACTCCTCGCCGGTGAGCCTGTGCTTTAAATCGGCGTAACAGATTGCGGAACAAATCGAGTCTGTATCGGGATTTTTGTGTCCGATTACAATTGTAGATTTCATACCGGCGCCTCCTTTGGATAATCTAATTTGATTATAGCAGAACAACGTGAGTATTTCAATATTTTTATTATGTGAACAGTGCCAAAAAAGCCGGGCAGGATAAAAACTATCCGCCCGGCTGAAGGCTATTTGATTCAGAATTTCATATCGTACCAGAGCAGGAACGCATAAACGGCGTAGATTCTGCCCCAATAGAATTCCTCGCCGCCGAGATACTCGTCCCACAGCGATTTGAGAGCGTCAAGGTTAAAGAAGCGTCCGGAGGTCTCGCCAAAGAGCTTTTCGCGGATAGGACGGTTGAATCTTTCGTCCTTGAGCCACTTGCGAATAGGCACCGGGAAGCCCACCTTCTTGCGGAAAGCAACCTCGTCGGGGAGTTTGCTGCTTGCCGCCTTGCGGAATACAAGCTTGTTCTGCTCGTCGGTCATCTGGTATTCGCTCGGAATCCTGCGCGCGGCGTTAAATAGTCTTAAATCGCTGAACGGAGTATGAAGCTCAACTCCGCAGGCTGTGCTGGTGCGGTCGGTGTTGAGGTAAATATCGCCCTCAAGCCAGAGCGAGATGTCGATAGTCAGCTTTTGAGCCAGCTCGTCCTGACCCTCCACGGACTTCCAAAGCTCGCGCACCGGGTCCTCGGCTTTTACGGAGGAATCGAAGTCCTTCATCAGCGACTTTACAACCTCCTCGGACATAATGTGCGAGCAGGTAAGGTACGTCCAGTCGGACGGGAGGTGTCTTTTATGGGCGTTGTAGCCGCCGAAAAATTCGTCGATTCCTTCTCCGGAATAAACTACCGGAGCGTGCTCCTTTACAGCGGCGCAGCCGAGCGAGAACGCTACAGCCGAAGCGTCGCCGAGAGGCTGACCCATGTTATCAATAACGGTGGGAATACGCTCAAAGTATTCCTCGGGCGTAATCGTCTTTACGTTAAAATCCTTGCCGAGAATTTCGGCAGTGCGGCGCGCAAGAGCGGATTCGTCAAAGCCCGACTCCTCGTAGCCGACTGTGTTTGCGGCTTTAGCGTCGCTCGCCGCGAGAAGATAGGACGAGTCAACTCCGCCGGAGAGGAACGACTCCTTGTACGGAACCTCGGTATCCTCGCGCTCCTCGTTCAGGATTTCCTCAACCACGCGCTGAACATTCGCGGCGTGCTCGTCGGGAGTTTTGGTTCTGTCGGGTTCAAACTCGGGCTTCCAGTAACGGTTGAGCTCGAGCTTTTCGCCGTCCCAGACAACGTAGTGACCGGGCATAAGCTTGGACACGCCCTCGTAGAAGGTCTCGCTGCCGATAGGGAATCCGTAGAACAGATACTGCTGCAGCATACGCATATTGAGCTTTTTTTCAAAGCCGGCGGTCGATACAATCTCGTCAATATCGCCGGAGCACACAAACTCTCCGTTAACAACAGAATAAAACATCTGCTTTTGACCGACCTGGTCTCTTACGCAGTAGATTTTGCCGGTTTTGTTATCGCGCAACGCGAACGCAAAAGCGCCGTAGATATGCGACATCATATCCATCTGCCATTTTTTATATGCCTCGGTGAGAATCGCGGATTCTCTTTCCGCGCGCTTGGTCGCGGTGATATTAAGCTCTGAGCACAGGCTTTTGTAGTTGCGGATATATCCGCTGAAATAGCAAACCTGTACAGCTTCTGTTTTTGTCATACAAATCCCTCCGTGTCGAATCTTGTCAAAATTATAACATTTCGAGGGATTTTAGTCAATTAAAATATCCAATCAATCGTTTACATATCAAAGCTGAACCAAATCGTGAACACATCGCCGCGCATAGTCAGACCGTACCTCGCCGAGTGCAGATCAAGAATCGACTTTACAATCGAGAGCCCTAGCCCGTTGCCCTTTTGGTGACGGCTCTTGTCCTTCCTGACATAAGGCTGCCAGAGCTGCTTTAGCTCCGTCTTGGTGAGCGGCTCGGAGCTGTTGGAGATTTTTACGGACTTGCCGTTTATGTTAATATTTATCACACTATCGGGTTTTGAATACTTCATCGCGTTGTCAAGCAGGTTTTTAAACACAGTCTTTAAAAGCTCGCAGTCGGCGTTAACAGTATTATTGCCGCTGATACTGAGCTCAACGCGCCTGCCGTCGGGCATCGACTTAAAGTCCGAAGCAATTCCGCGCGCGAGTTCGCCAAGGTCAACTTCAACGCGGTTCAGGGTCATATCTAAGGAATCGAGCATGCTGTAGCTGAGCATATTGTGCACAAGAGAATTAATCTCGTCGGTTTGCTCGATTATTTTTTCGAGATAAGAATCGCGCTCGCCCGGGTCAATATCCTCGCGCAAGCTGTAGGCGTAGCCGCTGATTACAAAGAGCGGAGTCTTTATGTCGTGCGCAAGGGCGCCGGTAATCGAGAGACGCTTCTGCTCCCCGACAATCTGGTTTCTGACCATTTTCCAAATCATAAAGCAAAGTATGAACGCGATTATCAGGAAGAAAGCGAAGATAATCAATGTACCGGCTATCAGGTCTAGCTTGCAGTTGTCGAGAAGGTTAATCTTGCGCGCGTACTGGAGCTGGATTGTATAAGAAAGCGTGACGGGGCGCGGGTTATTCTCATAGGAGTAAAAACTCCGGTCGATATAGGAGTTGTTAAGGTTGAGGTAATCGACGGCGTAGAAGATGTACTCAAACAGCCCGGTCGAAACCGTAGTGACGGGGCTGCCCCGTTGCAAATCGGAGAGCTTGCTGATATAATCCCTGCCGTACTCGCCGTTGAGCAGGAAGCCCTTGGGAATGATATTGCGCTTCATTTCGCCGCAGTTATACACCGGGTCTCCCTTTTCCCTATTCTCCGAGAGGTCAAAGGTTTCAATAATTTCATCCATAATAAACCACGCGTCGTTTTCGTCAACAAGAGCGATTTTCAGCTCAACGGGAATAATCTCGAAGCCCTTAATGCGGAATTTTGTGCAGACTAAGTCATAGTGCTTGCCGGCTTCGGGCTCACGGTTGAGGTAGTCGGTAATTTTTGTTAGCTCCTCTTTTTTGAGAACGTCGTGAACCGCCTTGTACTCAACGTAACCGGACACCGAATCCGTGTTCTCGGCGCTGGTTTTTGCTGTGAAGCTGACTAAGACCTTGCCGGCTGTGTCTATGATCAGATTGTCGATTTCCTTGTCGGTAACTACGAACTGGCTGTCGTAGCTGTTTTCCTCCGAGTAAAGCGCGTTGGTGTTGGTGAGCAGAACTCCGACCGCGTCTACGCTTACGACAGCGGTGGACATCTGCTGCTTTGCGTAGGAGAGGTTAGCGAGCTCGCGGTTCTGGACGTCGGCGTCCTCGGCGTTTAGGCGGATAACGCAATAGGTGGCGGACACAGTCAGCCACACCGCAATTAGTATCAATGATACGCGCAAAAACAGCCGGTTGCGCTGCTTTTTGAGTCGTTGTTCCATATTATTCCTCGATTTTATATCCGCGGCGAATTGCGGTTTTTATCAGTCCTGAACTGGCGCCGAGCGCCTTGCGGAGGTTCCGGATATGCGTGTCAAGCACACGCTCGTCGGTGCCGCTGTTGTAGCCCCAGACAATGTCCATCAGCTTTTCGCGGCTGATGATAACGCCCTTGTTCTCCATCAGCACCTTTAGAATTGAGTATTCACGGGCGGTGAGGCTTAACTCCTCGCCGTTGTTGATTACGATTCCGTTGTTCGGGTTGAGCGACAAGCTCCCGACGGTAAAGACCTTGGAACGAACAAGCCCCTTGGAGCGTTTAATCAGCGCGCAGACCTTTTCATACAGCACAGGAAGCGGAAACGGCTTCACAACATAATCGTCGCAGCCGAGGGCGTAGGCGTTGAGAATATCCGATTCGTCAGTCTTTGCGGTGATGAACATAATCGGTACATCGCTCTCCCTGCGGATTTCGCGGCAAATTTCGAACCCGTCGAGCTCCGGGAGCATAACGTCGAGCAGCAGACAATCGTAGTTGTTCTCGTAAGCTTTTTCGAGTCCGTCCTGTCCGTTTTCGGCGGTGTCAACCGCGAAGGCATTTTCTTTTTTGATGAAATAATTGGTAACGAGGGAGCGGATGTCTCCGTCGTCCTCTACCAACAAAATACGATACATTATATCACCCCACAGTATAATAGCACGTTAGCCTGAAGTTTATCTGAAGATATTATAAAACATCCAATAAATTACAACAAGCTAAAGATTTAGTAATATTTTTAAGAAAAACGATATAAAAATCAATAAGAAGGGCTGATTTTTCGGAAAATTAGATAATTGACAAAACCGCGAAAACCATAATATAATAGGGTATATTCGGCAAACCTGTCGAAAGGCAGGGGCGCAAAGCTAGGTATCTAAGCGATTATCGTATGATTGACCGGCCGCATTCAAACGAACGCGGTCGGTTTTCTTTTTTGGAGGTGAGAGCTTGAACAAGGTAACGCGCGAGGAAAAAAAGTTCCTCATCAGCGT